>JAJKJM010000214.1 GCA_021153985.1 Polaromonas sp. | reverse complement strand
CAAACCACTCGCCCAGCGCAGGCACCAAGGGCGCCAGGCCGCCGCCCGCCACTGCCCCGTGCCGCCCCAACGCATCGACAAACCAGGCCATCCAGCGCTCGAGGCGGTAGTCCAGAAAGGTGCGGATCAGCTCGTCCTTGCTGGGAAAGCAGCGGTAGAAGGTCAGCTTGGCCACGCCGGACTCGGCAATGATGCGGTCTATGCCGGTGGCGCGCAGGCCGTCACGGTAGAAAAGGTCGTGCGCGGTGAGCAGGATGCGCTCGCGCGGGGAGGGGGTAGGGACGTCCATGACGGGATTTTAGGTGGCGTAGACAGGTCTGTCTACTTGTGCCAGAATTCCGGCGGTAGACAGAGCTGTCTACTCCTCACGCCCACGTCAACCTTCCCATTCCATATCGCTCAAAGGACATTCCATGGAAACCCGGCCACCTCTTCCACCTTTCACCCTTGAAACCGCCGCGCAAAAAGTCCGCGCCGCCGAAGACGGCTGGAACACGCGCGAGCCGCAGCGTGTGTCCATGGCCTACACCGCACAAAGCCGCTGGCGCAACCGCGCCGAATTCGTCACCGGCCGTGAAGAAATCGCCGGCTTGCTGTCGCGCAAATGGGCGCGTGAGCTCGACTACCGCCTCATCAAAGAGCTGTGGGCCTTTGGCGGCAGCCGCATCGCCGTGCGTTTTGCCTACGAATGGCACGACGACGCGGGCAACTGGTTTCGCTCTTACGGCAATGAGAACTGGGAGTTCGACGATAACGGCCTGATGGCGGTTCGCCACGCCAGCATCAACGACCTGCCCATCAAGGCCGCCGACCGTAAATTCCACTGGCCGCTGGGGCGCAGGCCTGACGACCACCCCAGCCTGAGTGACCTCGGGTTGTGAATGGAGGGGGGGCTGTAAAATCCACGTCCCTCATGCGCACCGTGTGGTTTGATATTTTTTGAAGGCGGTGCGTGACCTGAATTGCCCCCGGCCCTGGCCTGGGCGCCCCACCCGAGTGACCGCGTTTTGACTGACTCCCACACCCCGGCCGGCCTGGCCGATGAATCTCCCAATGACAGCCCGCTCATCCAGGAGCCGCGGCTTTGGTGCGGCGACGGCTGGACGGCCAAGGTCATCAAGAACGAAGACGACGACGGCTGGGCCGTCGCGATGATCAAGGACGGCGAGCCCGAGCCCGCGCTGGTAGGCCCCTGGACCATGGGCCGCGACAAGAAGAACCCCAAACCGCTCGACGGCCCCGCCTTCAGCACGCTGGTGAAAACCGCGTCGGAGTTTGTGCGCCGCCACGAGCAGCAACTGCACGCCACGCTGCACCAGAGCATCACCGTGACCGCCAATGCAGCGCGTGTCACCGTCTCGCTCGATATTGTTCCCGACGAAGATAATCCGCACGGCCTGCTCAGCGCCGCCGACGAGACGGGTGAGGAGCTTGCGCAGGTGCGTGTGGCGCCGTCCTTCAAGCTCAACCGTGCCAGCGCCGTGGCGTGGGCCGAAAGCGGCTTCGCCAAGCCGGCGGGGCGGTGAGCGCGCCCCGCGCCTGCGGGATCGACTTCGGCACCTCCAACTCCACGGCGGGCTGGAGCCGGCCCGGGCTTCCCGCACTGCTGCCCCTTGAAGGCGGTAAACCGACGCTGCCTTCGGTGGTGTTCTTTCATGCCGAAGACGAGCATGTGAGCTACGGCCGCGCGGCGCTGGCCGACTACCTGGCCGGCTACGAAGGGCGGCTGATGCGTTCGCTCAAAAGCCTGCTGGGTACGTCCATGATTGACGAGCACACCGAAGTCGCCGGCCGCGCGCTGCCGTTTCGGGTGCTGCTGGCGCAGTTCATCGGCGAGCTCAAGCACCGCGCCGAAAAAGCCGCCGGCCAGCAATTCACGCAGGCCGTTCTGGGCCGCCCGGTCTTCTTTGTCGACGGCGATGCCGCAGCCGACAAGAAAGCCGAAAACACCCTGGCCGAGATCGCCCACGCGGTCGGCTTGAAAGACATCGCCTTCCAGTACGAGCCTATCGCGGCGGCGTTTGACTACGAATCGCAGATCCGGCGTGAAGAGCTGGTGCTGGTGGTTGACATCGGCGGCGGTACGTCCGACTTCGCGCTGGTGCGCCTGTCGCCCGAGCGTGCGCGCAAAGCCGAGCGGCGCGACGACATCCTGGCCAGCGGCGGCGTGCACATAGGCGGAACCGACTTCGACAAATACCTGAGCCTGGCCAGCGTGATGCCCACGCTGGGCCTGGGCAGCCGTCTGGTGAGCGGGCTGGAAGTGCCGTCAGCCCAGTATTTCAACCTTGCGACCTGGCACACCATCAACCAGGTCTACAGCAAAAAATCATGGACGCAGATCACCGACCTGCGGCGCAGTGCGGTCGACAAAGACAAAATCGACCGCCTGCAAAACCTGGTGCGCGAGCGCGCGGGCCACTGGCTGGCGATGCAGGTCGAGGCGGCCAAGATCGCGCTGTCTGATGCGCCCGAAACCACGATGGACCTGGGGCGCATCGCACCGGGCGAAACCTTGGCCCTGCACCGGCCCGATTTCGACGCCGCCATCAGCGAGTTGGTCGGTACCGTGGCGCGTACGGTGGTGGGGCTGATCAAGGATGCGGTGGTGAATGCCGACGACATTGACACCGTATTCTTTACCGGCGGCTCCAGCGGTGTGCCTTTGCTGCGCGAGCAGATCTCCGCGATGCTGCCGCAGGCGCGCAGTGTGGAGGGTGACCGGTTTGGCAGCATTGGCGCTGGGCTGGCGCTGGATGCGGTGCGCAAGTTCGGCTGAATCTGCTCTTTCCCCCTCTCCCTCTGGGAGAGGGCAGGGGTGAGGGCCGCGGCCTGTGCGTGAAACGATGGCCTATCTGCCGTCGCTGGCCCTCACCCCAACCCTCTCCCAGAGGGAGAGGGGGCAAGAGTCGGGCGCGGCCTTCACTGCCTCTTCCCGAGGGAGAGCGAGCAAGAGTTGGTCCGCGGCCTCAAAAGAGTTTCGTGAGTACTCCTGGTAAGCGCTTGTTTTTGCGGCCCCGGCCTACAGCCAGGCGATGGCAAGAGCCGCATCAGCACGCTACGATGACTCGGCTGTCCACGCCACCATCGAACCCAGACCTTCATGCTTCACCGCTTTCGTACCGCCGCATTTCCTGCAATGCCAAGGCCTTTGCCGCTGGCGATTGCAATGGCCTTGTTGTGGACGGCCTCCACAACGCAAGCCCAGTCTCTCGCCCCAGTCACCGTGACCGCCACCCGCACCGAGCTTCCTCCGTTTGAAGTCCCGGCGTCGGTCGACGTGCTGGACGGCGAGCGGCTTCGCGCCGACGGCCGGGCCCAACTTAATCTCTCCGAAAGCCTTGCACTCACGCCCGGCGTGCTGGCGCGTGACCGGCAAAACCAGGCGCAAGACCTGCAGCTGTCGATGCGCGGCTTTGGCGCGCGCTCCACTTTCGGCGTGCGCGGTGTGCGCATTTACGTCGACGGTATTCCGGCCACGATGCCTGACGGCCAGGGGCAGCTGTCGCACATCGACCTGGGCTCAGCCGGCCGTGTCGAGGTGCTGCGGGGGCCGTTTTCCGCGTTGTACGGCAATTCGTCGGGCGGCGTGGTTCAGGTGTTTACCGAAGAGGGCCGGGGCCGGCCCATCGTCACGCCCAGTGCCGCGTGGGGCAGCGACGGCTTTTACCGGGGCGGGCTCAAAGCCACTGGCGGCATCGGGCCGTTCGGCTATTCGTTAAATGCCAGCCGCATTGGCGGCGACGGCTACCGGGCCCACAGTGCGTCAGAGCGCGACCTGGCCAATGCGCGGCTGGATTGGCAACTGCTGTCCGGCGGCCAACTCACGCTGGTGGCCAACCGCCTCGATGCCCGCGCCGACGACCCGCTCGGCCTGAACCGCAACCAGTTTGACGCCGCACCGCAAAGCGCCGACCCATCGGCTACGCAATTCAATACCCGCAAAACTGTGCGCCAGACTCAGGCCGGCCTGGTGTATGAGGAACCGCTGGGCGGCGGCAACCGCCTGCGGGCCATGGTCTACCAAGGCCAGCGCGCCACCGTGCAGTACCAGGCGATTCCGGTGGCGGCGCAGGCCAGCCCGCTGCACCCGGGTGGCGTGATTGATTTGGACCGCAGCTACGGCGGTGCGGACCTGCGCCTGACCACGCAGGCGCATCTGGCCAGCCTGCCGCTGGAGCTGGTGGCCGGCCTGGCATATGACAGCCTGCGCGAGAACCGCCGGGGTTTCCAGAACTTCAGCGGCGCCACGCTGGGCGTGCAGGGCGCACTGCGCCGTGATGAAGTCAATCGCGCCAGCAGCCTGGATCCGTACGCGCAGGCCAGCCTCAAGCTTTCGCCGCAATGGACGCTGCACGCGGGCCTGCGCCGCAGTACGGTGCGCTTTGAGTCTTCTGACCACTACGTGGCCGGGGCCAATGGCGATGACAGCGGCAGCGCGCGCTACAGCGCCACCTTGCCGGTCGCCGGTGTCATGTATGCGCCGTCGCAAGACCTGCGGTTTTACGCGACGGCCGGCAAGGGTTTTGAAACCCCCACGCTGAACGAAACCGCCTACCGCGCGGATGGCTCGACCGGGCTCAACCTAGGCTTGAAGCCTTCGCGCAGCAACAACCTGGAAGCGGGGGTGAAGTGGCGCACGCCGGCCGGCGCGACCACCCGTGCGGAATGGAGCGCGGCTGTGTTCAACACTGCCACGCAAGATGAAATCGTCACCCAGACGAATGTCGGTGGGCGCAGCACCTTTCAAAACGCCGGCGCCACGCGGCGCCGCGGAATGGAGTTGGCCGGCAGCCTGGCCCTGCCCGGCGACTGGCTGGTGCAAGCGTCCTACACCTGGCTGGACGCGCGTTACCGCGATGCCTTCCTTAGCTGCGCGGCCACGCCTTGCGCCGCGCCCAATCTGGCGGTGCCGGCGGGCAACCGCATTCCCGGTCTTGCGCGCACGGCGCTGGCGCTGGAGGCCGGCTGGCGGCCGGCGCGTGGATGGCGCGGCGGCGTGGAGGCGCGCTACCTGAGCAGCGTGGCCGTGAACGACCTCAATTCGGATGCGGCCGCCTCGTTTGTCACGGCAGCGGCGCATGTGGGCTACGCGATGGAGGCTGCCGGCTGGAAGCTGCTGGCCACAGCGCGGCTGGACAACCTGTTTGACAAGAAGTACGCCGGCTCTGTGATCGTCAATGAAGGCAATGGCCGTTACTTCGAGCCTGCCGCTGGGCGAACCTGGTTGTTGTCGCTGTCAGGCAGCTACGCGTTTTAGGGCCAAGGCTGTCGTCAGCCGTGAGCCCTTCGGGTGTGGCTGGGTAGTTCATTTGCCCGCTTGTTCGTTTTAAGGATATTTAACTATCGTTTAACGAATAAAGTATAGTTAAATATTGATATTAAATAAAAAAATAGATAAAATACTATCGTTAATACAATTAACGATACTTTTCTATTTATGAAAACACTCACTGAATTGGCATCCCAACTGGAAGGTGAACGGCAACGCCTTGGGCTGGACTATCAGACCATTGCCGGGCGCACGGGCCTCACGCCCTTGTCTGTGCGCGGCGTACTGCAGGGCCGCACCGCGCCACGCATCACCACCCTGATGGCGATTGCCGACCAGCTCGGGCTGGAGGTATTGCTGCTGCCCAAAGTGGTGGCGTCCGGCTTGCAGGCGCACACCGCCGAAGAGCCACCGCCACCTGCTTTGTCGCGGGTGGACCGCATCGTGGCCGAAACATCGCAGCTCGCCGGGGTGAAAGCAAAGACCACCAAGGCCACCAGGGCCAATAAGCCATGAACGTCCTGGCGCTCGATATCTATATCGGCAGCTTGCGCGCCGGGCTGCTGTTCCAGTACGGCACTGGCAGTACAGCGCTCACGCGCTTTATCCCTGACGAGGCCTTCTGGTCCAACCCGGCCTCGCCGGTGTTTTCGTGGGCCGCCGCGGATGACGACGCCCAGCGCCGCGAGATTTTCTGGCGCAGCTATGTGAACACCCCGTTCTTTAATGCCGAAGGCGGGCGGCTGCCGGCCTTCTTTCAAAACCTGTTGCCCGAAGGGCCGCTGCGCCGCCACCTGGAGCAATTGCGCGGCTGTGGGCCCAATGACCACTTCGACATGCTGGCTGCCTGCGGCACTGATTTGCCGGGCAACGTGTATGCCTACCCGGCGCACCTTGATGCACAGGCGCTGGCGGGTGTGGTCACCCAGCATAACGACGCGCTGGAAATGTCCGTCACCGCTGACCCCTTGCCTGACGCGACATCGCTGTCAGGCGTGCAGCCCAAGCTGGCGCTGGTGCAGCAGCAGGGGCGTTATGTAGCGCGCACGCGCGACGCGAAAGGCACCCACATCATCGCCAAGCTGCCTACGGCTGAATTTGCGTTCTTGCCCGAGGTCGAAGAACTGTCTTTGCGCCTGGCCCGGGCTGCCGGTGTGACGGTATGCGAGGCCTGGCTGGCGCCCCTGGACGAGATCGTGGCCGAGCAGCCTTTTGTACTCGGCGAAAGCCGGCAATTCCTGGCCGTCAGGCGTTTCGACCGCGGGCCCGAAGGGCATATTCACTGCGAAGACTTTGCCCAGATCCTGCGCATCCAGCCCGAAGAAAAATACACCCACCCGGCGGCCAGCTACGCCGCCATGGCCCGCACGCTGCGCGAAGGCATGAGCCTGCCGGCCGAGGCCGGCGAGGGTGCGGCCGAAGAATTGATACGCCGCGTCATGGTCAATGAAATGCTGGGCAACTATGACGCCCACGTGAAGAATTTTGGCGTGCTTTACCGCGACGGGCGCACGCCCGAGCTGTCGCCGGCTTATGACGTGGTGGCCTACGCGGCCTACCTGGGCGGCCGCGGCCATGCACTGCGCTTTGTGCCCGGCGGCGAAAAGCAGGCCAGGCTCACGGCGCAGACCTTGCGCAGCTTCAGCAACGCCACCGGCATGTTTGAAACGCGCGTGCGCGGCGTGCTCAACGAGGCAGTGGGAAAGGCCTGTGAGTCATGGCCGCAGATGATTGCCGACAGCCGCCTGCTGGATCGGCAAAAGCAGAACCTGCTCAAGCACTTTGAGGCCTGCGATGCGGTGGTCAGCTGGCGCGCGCGGCGGGCTGCAAGCGCCAAACGCAGGGCGCAAGGTAGCGCAGCGGCTAACTGAGAAACTGCTGCGGCAACGAGTCCGGTTTGGGCTGTGATTCTTGCAACCAGGCTTGCAGGTCTTCTGATCCGCCGATTTTTTTACCGCCCGCAAACACCTGGGGCGCTGTACTGGCGCCTGCCACCGCCTGCAAGGTGTTGGTGGTGATGCCCTGGCCCAGGGTGATTTCCTCATAGCTGAGGCCGGCTTCGTCCAGCATGGCCTTGGCTTTCGCGCAAAACGGGCAACCGGGCTTGGTGAAGATGGTGATGGGTTCTGGCGCTTTTGCGTCGGGGGCGATGTAGCGAAGCATGGTGTCCGCGTCGGAAACCTCAAACGGGTCACCTTCCTTTTCGGGCTCGATAAACATCTTCTCGACCACGCCGTCGCGCACCAGCATCGAATAACGCCAGGAGCGTTTGCCGAAGCCGAGGTCGCTCTTGTCGACCAGCATGCCCATGCCCTGGGTGAAGTCGCCATTGCCGTCAGGGATCAGCGTGACGTTGCCGCACTCCTGCGCCTTGCCCCATTCGTTCATCACAAAGGCGTCGTTGACTGAAAAGCACACCACCTCGTCAATGCCATTGGCCTTGAAGGTCCTGGCCAGCGCGTTAAAGCGCGGCAGGTGGGTCGATGAGCAGGTGGGCGTGTAGGCGCCGGGCAGCGAAAAAGCCACGACGTTTTTGCCGGCAAAGATGTCGGCGCTTTTGACTTCGACCCACTGGTCGTTTTGGCGTGTCTTGAAAGTGACGTCAGGGACGCGCTGTCCCTCATGGCTGGAGAGCATGGGAAGTCCTTTGGGGGTGGGGCCTGAACAAGGCGGCCGCGCTGGCAACGGCCACGCAATGAAATTCATTGTGAGAGGCGGCCAAGCCCGCAGGTGTCGGACAGCGACGACATTGCTGTAGGGCAATCTCACCTGTACGGCCCGCCCTCGCGCCTTCAGCGGCAACCGGCCTGGACCCACAAACGCCGGCATGGCCGGCACGGAAGATCTCACGATGCCCGCATGCCGCCGGGCCATCAGGAGCCGATCAGGAGCCGTCATGCCGGAAGGGCCGTCAATACACATTCTCAGGGAAGAGGCTGCCCGCTTTGCCGGCAAGACCGTGCTGCGCGCCAGCGGCAACAGCAGCATCGACATGGCTCGCCTTGTGGGTCACCGCATTGTGGCGGTACGCAGCTGGGGCAAGCATCTGCTGGTCGAGTTCAAGAGCTTTTCGCTGCGCATCCACCTGCTCATGTTTGGCAGCTACCGTATCAACGAGGGCAAAGACGGCGCTGTGCCGCGCCTGAGCCTGGGTTTTGCCAACGGCGAGGAGCTGAACTTTTACAGCTGCTCGGTGCGCTATGTGGAGGAACCGCTGGACCTCGTTTACGACTGGAGCGCCGATGTGCTCTCTGACGCCTGGGACGCCGCAGCCGCCCGCAAAAAGCTGCGCGCCATGCCCGGCACGCTGGTGTGCGATGCGCTGCTGGACCAGTCGGTGTTCTCCGGTGTGGGCAACATCATCAAGAACGAAGTGCTGTTTCGCATCCGCCTGCATCCCCTGTCGACCGTTGGCGCCTTGCCCGCGCCCAAGCTGCGGGAGCTGGTGGTGCAGGCCCGCCAGTACAGCTTTGATTTCCTTGAGTGGAAAAAAGCCTTTGTGCTGAGGCAGCATTGGCTGGCCCACACCAAGCGTATCTGCCCGCGCTGCAACATTCCCTTCGTGAAGGCCTATCTGGGAAAAACCCAGAGGCGCAGCTTCTTCTGCGAAAGCTGCCAGCGGCTCTACCAAGCGCATCAAGCGCCTTTTGAGTTGACGTAAGGCCCGGCACTATGGGCGATGGGCTGCATGACAAAATGCAAGCCTTTCCCCCGGGACCTCTTTTCAACCTGCAGCTGGAGCTTCGCATGAACTTTGCACCCGACCTCGCGACGGTCACCCACGGCATCCAGCTGGCGGTAGCGCCCGTCTTTTTGCTCACGGCCGTCTCGGGCATGATCGCCGCCGTCGCCGGCCGCCTGGCCCGCATCATCGACCGCGCCCGCTTCCTGGAGAACCGGCTCGAGGCCGGCGGTGTGGAAGAGTCGCGTGCGCAGCGCATGTACGCCGAGCTGCGCGAGTTGCGGCAACGCGGCTGGCTGGTCAACATCTGCATCGCCTTTCTGACCTTTTGCGCCATGCTCATCGGCACCACCATCATCCTGCTGTTTCTGGGGGAGACGAGTGAGTTGCCGACTTTGCGGATTGCGACGATCTGCTTTTTGTCGGGAGTGGTTTG
>JAJKJM010000213.1 GCA_021153985.1 Polaromonas sp. | reverse complement strand
TGGCCTGGTTGGCCAGCACGTACTTGGTGTTGAAGATGTTCAGACCCTTGTTTTCCATCGCGCCCATGTTGAAGTCGCTGGTGGCGACGATCATGAAGCGCTCCAGGTCCAGCGGCAGGCCGAAGCGGGCTTCGTCCCACGCCACCGAATGCATCAGCGAGGTCATGGCGTGCTCGGTCTTGTCGAGGTCGCCGGGGCGCACATAGACCTGCAGCGTGTGCTCTTTGCCGGCACGCGAGGTGATGCGCTGCTCGCGGCTGACCAGCTGGCCGGCCACCAGGGCAAAGAGGTAGCTCGGCTTTTTGTGCGGGTCCACCCACTTGGCGAAATGCCGCGCGCCGTTGGGGCCGGGTTCCAGCGGGCCTTGCGCCACCAGGTTGCCGTTGGACAGCAGCACCGGGTACTGGGCCTTGTCGGCACGCAGGATGACGGTGTAGCTGGCCATCACGTCCGGGCGGTCCAGGAAGTAGGTGATGCGCCTGAAGCCTTCGGCCTCGCATTGCGTGAAAAAGGAGTCGTTGCTGACGTACAGGCCCATCAGCTTGGTGTTTTTGGCCGGGCAGGTGGTGGTGAAGATTTCCAGATCAAAGGGCTCGGTGCCTTCGGGCAGGTTTTCCAGCACCAACTGGTTGCCGTCCATCTTGAATGAGGTGCCCTGGCCATTGACCAGCACGCGCGATAGATTGAGCTCTTCGCCGTCCAGCTTCAGCGGCTGGGCCGGCACGTCCGGGTTGCGGCGCAGGCTCATCTTGTTGAGCACGCGTGTTTTCTGCGGGTCCAGGTCAAAGCACAGCTCGACTGTGTCTATCCAGTAGGCGGGGGCGACGTAGTCGGCGCGGTTGATGACCACTGCGGCCCCTGGGCCCGATCCATCAAGCATTTGCAGCATGGTTACTTCCTGAAAATTTCCTGAAAATCAAAATTTCAAACGCCCTGTTTGAGCGAGGCTTCAATAAACACGTCAAGGTCACCGTCCAGCACTTTCTGCGTGGCCGAGACTTCTACATTGGTGCGCAAATCCTTGATGCGGCTGTTGTCCAGTACGTAGCTGCGGATCTGGTGGCCCCAGCCCACGTCGGTCTTGGTGTCTTCAAGCTTTTGCTGGGCTTCCTGTTGCTTGCGCAGTTCGAAGTCATACAGGCGGGAGCGCAGGCGCTTCCAGGCGACGTCGCGGTTGCTGTGCTGGCTGCGGCCGTCCTGGCACTGGACCACGATGCCGGTCGGGATGTGCGTCAGGCGCACGGCCGAGTCGGTCTTGTTGATGTGCTGGCCGCCGGCGCCGCTGGCACGGAAGGTGTCGGTGCGCACGTCTGACGGGTTGATCTCGATCTCGATGGAGTCGTCGATCTCTGGGTAGACAAACACCGAAGCAAACGAGGTGTGGCGCCCGCCGGAGGAGTCAAACGGCGACTTGCGCACCAGGCGGTGCACGCCGGTTTCGGTGCGCAGCAGGCCGAAGGCGTATTCGCCCTCGATCTTGATGGTCGCGCCCTTGATGCCGGCCGTGTCGCCCGGGGATTCATCTTCAACCGTGGTTTTGAAACCCTTGCGTTCGGCGTACTTGAGGTACTGGCGCAGCAGCATGCTGGCCCAGTCGCAGGCTTCGGTGCCGCCGGCGCCGGCCTGGATGTCCAGGAAGCAGGGCAGGGGGTCGGCCGGGTTGTTGAACATCCGGCGGAATTCCATCTTCTCGACTTCAGTGGCCACTTTGGCCGCTTCGCCTTCAATCGTCTGCATGCCGGCTTCGTCGCCTTCGGCCTTAGACATCTCGAAGAGTTCGGTGTTGTCGGCCAGCTCGGAGCTCAGGCGGTCGATCACATGGACCACGTCTTCCAGCGATTTCTTTTCCTTGCCGAGTTCTTGCGCGCGCTTGGGGTTGTCCCAGACTTTCGGGTCTTCCAGCGCGGCGTTGACTTCGTTCAGCTTACGTTCTTTGGCAGGGTAGTCAAAGATACCCCCGAAGCTCGTTGACCCGGTTGCTCAAGTCCACGAGCTGGTTGCCGATGAGGTTGATGCGTTCTGCTTCCATGATGTTCTGTCCTGAAATGGGTGATTGCCGCAATCAGCGGCTGAACCCGCCATTTTCTCATGATGCAGGGCTATTCAGCCCAGAAAGCCCTCAATCAGTGTGGCAAGTTGTTCCGGCTGGTCGTGGTGCAGCATATGGCCGGCATCCTGCACCACAGCGACACGGGCGTTGGCCACCTGTTTGAGCCGCTCGTGGTACTCGGCCAGGGTGTATTTGCCCTGCCACCAAGTCGCCAGGGAATCGTCTGAGGCCTCAATCGCCAGCGTGGGTGCGCTGATGCAGCGGTAGATTTCCAGGGCCTCGTCAACGCGGTAGAGCTGGGCGCTGGTCATCTTGTGCGCGGCCTCGCCCAGAATCTGCCATTGGCCTGCCGCATCCGGCCGCGCCCAGTGGCTGGCCAGCCAGCCGGCCTTGTCGGCCGACAGGCGCGGGTTGGTTTTCATCAGGCGGCGCGCCACGCCGGACACGTCGCCGTAGGCTTTGAGCGCCAGTTCGCCGCGGTGCAGGCTTTTAAGCTCGTCTATCCACTTGGCATAACGCCCCGGCGCCTGCTCGGGTTTGCTGGGCGGCAGGCCGAAGCCTTCCAGGTTGACCAGCTTGCGGATGCGCGCGGGCCGCACACCGGCGTACAGCATGGCGACATTGCCGCCCATGCTGTGGCCGACCAGGTCGACGGGTTTGTCGCCCGCGTAGTGGTCGAGCAGAAAATCCAGGTCGGCCAGGTAGTCGGCAAACCAGTAGTTGTCGGCGGGGCTGCCTTCGGGGCCCGAGGCGGTCAGCCCGAAGCCGCGCCAGTCGGGCGCAATGATGGTGCGGCCTTGCACGAAGGCGTCCGACAGGGCGTCCACCATGAACTGGTAAGAAGCCGCCACATCCATCCAGCCGTGCACAAGGACCAGCGGGGGCAGTGCGGGGTTGGCGCCTGATGCGCTTTCCCACAGACGCACGTGGTAACTCAAACCACGTATAGGGACAAACTCGCTGCGGGAAGATCGGTTTTCTTTGTACATTGACCTTAATCATAAGGAGACACGACTTGAAGCGCAGTCAACACAGGGACAAGCCCGCCAGCAGCACCAAACCACGAGGCGCGAGGCTTCCCGACCACTACGCATCCCTCCACGCCGGCTTTCACTGGCAGGTGGACGACCATTTCAATATCGCCGAGGCCTGCTGCAGCCGCTGGGTGCGCGCCGAGCGGGAAACACCGGGTGCTATCAAAAGAGTAGCTATCCGCCAATATGAGCCGGGGGCTGCAACCGTTTTTCATACTTATCAGGCGCTGCAGGAGGCCGCCGATGCACTCAGCCACGTGCTGACGGGCCTGGGTGTCAAGCGCGGCGACCGCGTCGCCATCGTGATGCCGCAGCGGCTTGAAACCGCAGTGGCCTACATGGCGGTGTTCCAGATGGGGGCGGTGGCCATGCCGCTGTCCATGCTGTTCGGCCCTGAGGCGCTCGAATACCGCTTGCAAGACAGCGAGGCCGTGGTGGCTGTTTGCGACGAAAGCTCGATTGACAGCCTGAACGCCATTCGCGGCAATTGCCCGGCTTTGCGCACGGTGATCGCTGCCGGCACCGCAAAGGGCAAGGGCGACCTCGACTACGGCACCGCGCTCGCGGCGCAGAAGAGCGCCTTCACCGCTGTCAAAACCAAGGCCGACGAAGGCGCGATCCTGATCTACACCAGCGGCACCACTGGCCCGCCCAAAGGCGCGCTGCTGCCGCACCGCGCGTTGATCGGCAACCTGCCGGGCTTTGTCTGCAGCCACAACTGGTTTGGCTTTGACGGCAAAACCAACAAGAAGTCCGACGCCGTGTTCTGGTCTCCGGCAGACTGGGCGTGGACGGGCGGGCTGATGGATGCGCTGCTTCCCAGTCTCTATTTCGGCCGGCCCATCGTCGCCTTCAACGGCCGCTTCAGCCCCGAGCTGGCCTTCAGCCTGATGGCAGAGCAGGGCGTGACCCACACCTTTTTGTTCCCCACAGCGCTCAAGGCCATGATGAAGGCCTATCCCAGGCCCAAGCAGCACTTCAAACTCAAACTGCAAGCCATGATGAGCGCTGGCGAAGCGGTTGGCGATGCGGTGTTTGCCTACTGCCAGGAGCAGCTCGGCGTGACCGTCAACGAGATGTTCGGCCAGACCGAGATGAACTACGTCGTCGGCAACTGCAGCCGCCTCTGGCCCGCGCGCCCCGGCAGCATGGGCAAGGCCTACCCGGGCCATCGCGTGGCGGTGATCGACGACGAAGGCAATGAATGCGCGGTGGGCGTGCCGGGTGACGTGTCAGTCAACCGCTATGACATCCACGGCAAGCCGGACCCGATTTTCTTTCTGGGCTACTGGAAGAAAGACGAAGCCACCCGCAGCAAATTCACCGGCGACTGGTGCCGCACAGGCGACCTGGCGCGCCGCGATGCCGACGGCTACCTCTGGTACGAAGGCCGCGCCGACGATGTGTTCAAAGCCGCCGGCTACCGCATCGGCCCCGGCGAAATCGAAAACTGCCTCGTCAAACACGCCGCCGTCGCCAACGCCGCCGTAGTGCCCAAGCCCGACCGCGAACGCGGCGCCGTCGTCAAGGCCTACGTCGTTCTTGCTCCTGATTTGATAGCTGGACGCCCAGGCAGCGACTTGGCCAGAGCCCGATTTGATGAAGAACTCACAGCGAAACTGCAAGCCCACGTCAAAACCATGCTGGCGCCTTACGAGTACCCCAAAGAGATTGAATTCATCGACGCATTGCCGATGACGACGACAGGCAAAGTGCAAAGGCGCGTGCTGCGGCTGCAGGAAGAAGAGCGCTTCAAGGCATTAACAGCGTAGTAGCGAACCCCATAGAAAAAGCACCCGACGGGTGCTTTTTTCTTCCAGTGGGGGCCGGGATCTGGCTCTGCTAGTCCCAAGGCGCCCGTCCCATGCAAGGGAAGGTGGCGCTACACGAAGTGAGCGCCGGCAGGGGTGTGCCTATTTTCCAGCAGGGGCCGGGATCTGGCTTTGCCAGTCCCAAGGCGCCCGTCCCCTGCAAGGGGAGGTGGCGCTACACGAAGTGAGCGCCGGCAGGGGTGTGCAATTACCTATTAGCGACTTGCTCAGCCACATAGATCTCCACACGGCGATTCTTGTCACGGCCTTGCTGCGTGCTGTTGTCGGCGATGGGTTCGCGTGAACCACGTCCGTCGGTCACGATGCGGGTGCGTGCCACGCCGCGGCTGACCAGGTAGTCGCGTGCGGAGTCGGCGCGGTCAATCGACAGCGGGTTGTTGATGGCGTCGGAACCCGTGTTATCGGTGTGGCCGATGATGGTGACCGTAGTCACCGGGTTCTGGTTCAGGCTGGTCGCGAACTGGTTCAGGATGGGCGCGAAGTTGGGCTTGATGGCCGAGCGGCCCACGTCAAACGACACGTCGCTGGGGATGTCCAGCTTCAGGCGGTTGTCGGT
>JAJKJM010000212.1 GCA_021153985.1 Polaromonas sp. | reverse complement strand
GAATTTCGCTAGCACTACTGCTATCTGCCAACGGGCGGAGACGGTAGCGCACGCGTACACCTGATTCAACGGCCCGTTTGCACCAGCAACGGGCCGTTTTTTCTTGGGGTTGCTGGTTTTTGATTCGAGAGGAAAACCATGTTGAAGCAACCTGCCAGCAAGTACCCCGCTTTCGCTCCCATTGCCTTGCGCGACCGCACCTGGCCCGATGCTGTTCTGGCGCAAGCGCCCGTCTGGCTTAGTACTGATTTGCGCGATGGCAATCAGGCGCTGATTGAGCCTATGGATATGGCGCGCAAGCTGCGGATGTACGGACAATTGCTGCGGATTGGTTTCAAGGAGATTGAGGTCGGTTTTCCGGCTGCGTCCCAGGTCGAGTTCGATTTCGTACGCCACCTGATCAACAACGACATGATTCCCGACGATGTCACGATCCAGGTGATGACGCCCGCCAAGGAACCTTTGATACGGCGCACGATGGAAGCGGTGACGGGCGCCAGGCGGGTGATCGTGCATTTGTACAACGCCACTTCGCCCCTGATGCGGGAAGTGGTCCTGGGTATGGACAAAGACCAGATCGTGGAGTTGGCCACCAGCCACGCGCGGCTGATTCGGGATTTGGCGCACACTCAACCAGGCACTCAGTGGACCTTCCAGTATTCGCCTGAACATTTTTCCGGCACTGAATTGGAATTTTCCAGGCGCGTGGTCGATGCCGTCACCGAGGTCTGGCAGCCCACGGCCGATCATCCTTGCATCATCAACCTGCCAACCACGGTGGAGCATTCGACGCCCAACGTTTTTGCCGACATGATCGAATGGATGCACCGGCACATCGCAAGGCGGCACGCTGTGGTGTTGTCGGTACATCCGCACAATGACCGCGGTACCGGCGTGGCGGCGGCCGAACTGGCGTTAATGGCCGGCGCACAGAGGGTAGAAGGCTGCCTGTTTGGCAACGGTGAGCGTACCGGCAACCTTGACATCGTCAATGTGGCGCTCAACCTTTACACCCAGGGCGTGACGCCCAGTCTCGACTTCTCCAATATCGATGAGATTCGCCGCACGGTGGAGCATTGCAACCAACTGCCGGTGCACCCGCGCCACCCTTATGTCGGTGAATTGGTCTATACCTCCTTCTCGGGTACTCACCAGGACGCCATCAAAAAGGCTTTCGCCGTTCAAAAGGAGGATGTCGCATGGGCCGTCCCCTATCTGCCGATCGATCCCAAAGACCTGGGGCGTAGCTATGAGGCGGTGATTCGCGTTAACAGTCAGTCGGGCAAGGGGGGTATCGCCTATTTGCTGGAGAGCGAATACGGCCTCGAATTACCGCGCCGCCTGCAGATCGAATTCAGCCAGGCCGTTCAAGCCGTCATGGACAACGCGGGCAAGGAACTGACAGCGCAAGATTTGTGGCAGCTGTTCGAAGAGGAATACGGCCTGGGCAGCACTGCGGCGCCTCAGGTACAGCAAACCGTGTCGGCTGGCGGCGTGGCGTTGACGGCGCGGGTCCAGATGGCCGGTGCAACGCAACAAATTACGGGGCAGGGTGCCGGGCCGATCGAGGCTTTCGTGAACGGCTTGAATGCCGCGCTGGGCACCACTGTGCGCGTGCTGGACTATCACGAGCATGCTCTCGGGTCGGGCGCCGGTGCACGTGCCGTGGCGTATCTGGAGCTGCGCGTCGACGAACGGTACACGGTGTTCGGCGTCGGCATGGACGCGAATATCGTCTCGGCGTCGTTAAAAGGCATCTTGTCCGGATGGCAGCGTGCACAGATGCACCGGGCTTCGGGTGAAAATACGTGTTGCGCCGCTTTGGCCTCGTCCAGCTAAGAATTCTTCAGGAGCCCCCATGACAGACAAACTCATCATTTTCGACACCACCTTGCGCGACGGCGAGCAGTCCCCAGGCGCCTCCATGACCAGGGATGAAAAGCTGCGGATCGCCAGGCAACTGGAGCGTCTGAAGGTCGACGTGATTGAAGCCGGATTCGCCGCCAGCTCCAACGGTGACTTCGAATGCGTCAAGGCCATTGCCGAAGCCGTCAGGGACTCCACTATCTGTTCGCTGGCACGAGCCAACGACAGAGACATTTCCCGCGCCGCCGAAGCCCTGAAGCCGGCAGCCTCGGGGCGCTTGCACCTGTTCCTGGCGACCAGTGCCCTGCACATGGAAAAGAAGCTGCGCATGACGCCCGACCAGGTGTTCGAGCAGGCCAAACTCTCAGTGCGTTTTGCCAGGAACCTCATGGGCGATATCGAGTTCAGCCCCGAAGATGGTTATCGCTCCGACCCTGACTTTTTATGCCGCGTGCTGGAGGCCGTGATCAAGGAGGGCGCTACCACCATCAACGTGCCTGACACCGTGGGTTACGCCATTCCCGAGCTCTACGGCAACTTCATCAAAAACCTGCGCGAACGTATTCCCAACAGCGACAAGGCCATCTGGTCGGTGCACTGCCATAACGACCTGGGCATGGCCGTGGCCAACTCCCTGGCAGGCGTGAAAATCGGCGGCGCACGTCAGGTGGAATGCACTATCAACGGCCTGGGTGAGCGTGCCGGCAACTGCTCGCTTGAAGAAGTGGTGATGGCCGTGAAGACCCGCAAGGACTACTTTGGCCTCGACCTGGGCATCGACACGCAACACATTTTGGCGGCCAGCCGTATGGTGAGCCAGACCACTGGCTTCGTAGTGCAGCCCAACAAGGCAGTGGTTGGCGCCAACGCGTTTGCGCATGCCTCCGGCATCCACCAGGACGGCGTACTCAAGGCGCGTGACACTTATGAAATCATGCGTGCCGAAGATGTGGGCTGGAGCGCCAACAAGATCGTGCTGGGCAAGTTGAGCGGACGCAACGCCTTCAAGCAGCGCTTGCTGGAGCTCGGCGTCGCCATGGAAAGCGAAGCCGACATCAATAACGCGTTTGCCAAGTTCAAGGAACTCGCCGACCGCAAGAGCGATATTTTTGACGAAGACATCCTTGCGCTGGCAAGCGATGAAAGCGCGTCGCATGACAACGAACAATACGGCTTTGTGTCCCTGTCGCAGCACAGCGAGACCGGTGAACGCCCGCAGGCAAGCGTGGTGTTCACTGTTGCCGGCAAGGAAGTCAAAGGCGAGTCAGACGGCAACGGGCCCGTAGATGCCTCCCTCAAAGCCATCGAGTCACACGTCAAAAGCGGTGCGGAGATGGTGCTTTACTCTGTGAACGCCATCAGCGGGTCGACAGAAAGCCAGGGAGAAGTCACGGTGCGCCTGCAAAACAGCGGGCGAGTGGTCAACGGCGTGGGGGCGGACCCCGACATCGTGGTGGCGTCAGCGAAAGCTTATTTGAGCGCGTTGAACAAACTCCAAAGTAAAGCTGACCGGGTAGCCGCGCAGGGATAATGTAACAATCCCGAAAATAAAATCCTTTGTATTCAACGACTTAGGGTTGTGTGTTGCTGCAAATGGTGCTCCTGAGCTGTGAACTCGGCCAAAAGTGAGTGTGTTTTTAGGAAAGTCACGCAAGTTTTTGATATTGCGTGACTTTTTCTATTTGTATACACTCCAGCCATCCCATCCATTGCAATCCACGCAGGCAATACCACCATGTCTCATCTGATTTTCAATCGTGCATTAAAAATCGTTGGATTCCTGGCCCTGGCAGCCGCCTTTGCGATACCCGCCGCGAATGCTGCGTCGGGCAAAAACACCATCGTCAAGAAGCAGCACGCCTCGAAGGCGGGCGTTTCCAAAAAAGTTATTTCCACGCGCAAGAGCGTACGTTTTGTTGCAGGTGCAAAACAACGTAAAAGCATCATCCGTGTTTCCGTGCCACCCAAGCCTTCCTTCGGCCAGATCGCTGGCCTGCACAGCGCACAGGATCCGCTGGAACTGAAATCCAGCGTGGCGCTGGTGATTGACCAGGACACGCGTGAGGTTCTGTTCAGCAAGAACGACCATGCCGTGCTGCCGATTGCATCGCTCACCAAGCTGATGACTGGCGTGATCATCAGCGGTGCCAAGCTGCCCATGGACGAGTTGATCACTGTGACGCAAGACGACGTGGACACCGAGAAGGGCAGCAGCTCACGTCTCAAAGTCGGCACGACACTGACCCGTGGTGAGTTGCTTCACCTGGCGCTCATGTCCAGTGAAAACCGTGCGGCGCACGCCTTGGGTCGGACCTATCCAGGCGGCTTGGGCACCTTCGTGAGCCTGATGAATGCCAAGGCCAAGATGCTGGGCATGACCGACACGAGCTACGTGGAGCCTACCGGCCTTTCAAGCCGCAACCAGTCGAGCGCGCAGGACCTGGCCACACTGGTCAATGCCGCGCATGGCGACCCCATGTTGCGTGAGCTTTCCACCTCCACCGGCTACCAGGTCGCCGTTGGCAGCCGAACACTGCAATACAACAACACCAACCGCCTTGTGAAAAATCCTGACTGGGACATCGGCTTGCAGAAAACCGGCTACATCTCTGAAGCTGGTCAATGCCTGGTCATGCAAACCAAAATTGCGGGCCGCAAGTTGATCATGGTGTTCCTGGATTCCGCCGGCAAGCTGAGCCGCCTGGGTGACGCCGAGCGCGTTCGCCGCTGGGTGGAGTCCAACCCGGTGACTGAGCACAAGGTCAATGTCAGCGCTTCTGCGAAGCAGGTCGCTGGCTAATTTGCCGGCTAATTCGCGGGCAAGACGCTTGCCTTTAAGGCATCAGCCTCCACAGAACCCTCATTGTCTGCTATCGTATTGATAGCTGCTTGTACATGCTGGTTATGGGCTAGAGACTATTTTCACTTAAATTATTTGGGCCTGTAGCCCAGGGCCGCTGAAATCTCGTTGGCTGTCGCCTGCAGTTTGGGCAGCCAATGCTCATCCAGCCGGTCAGCCGGCGCTGAAATCGATAATCCCGCCACCAGTTTGTTCTGGTCGTCATAAATGCCTGCGGCCATGCAGCGCACTCCCAATTCCAGTTCTTCGTTGTCCCGTGCGATGCCGTACTGCCGGGCCTTGGAGAGTTCTCTCTCGAGGATGGGAAGCTGGGTGATGCTGTTGCGCGTCTGCCCTGAAAGGCCAGTGCGCGTCGCATAAGTGCGCAAACGCTGGGGGTCATCGAAAGCCAGAAAGAGCTTGCCCACTGACGTCAGATGGAGCGGCGCGCGGCCGCCGATGGCCCGCACCACCTGCATGCCGGAGCGCTCGCTGTAAGCGCGCTCCACATACACAATCTCGTCGCCCTGGCGCATGCTCAGGTTCACCGGCTGCTGGGTGATCTTGTGAAGCTCGCGCATCGGCAGCAGCGCTGCGTCGCGCACATCCAGGCGCGCCTTGACCAGATTGCCTAGCTCCAGCAGACGCATGCCCAGCCGGTAGCTGCCTGCAGCGGGGCGGTCAACAAAACGCCCGGTTGCCAAATCATTCAAGATGCGATGCGCTGTCGAAGGGTGGAGGCCCGATTTTTCACTGATTTCTTTGAGTGAGAGGGCCTCTTCACGATTCGCCAGAATTTCCAGCAACGTGAACATCCTCTCGATGACCTGAACGGTCGGTGTGGCGGGCAATGCGGTGTCAGGTTTTTTCATGTGCAGGCTTCCTGCTGCAGATTTTACCTTGTGAAATGTAAGTGCACTTAGTGATCTTTGGCAGGAACTCGGCGCCTAGGGCTTATCCGGCCCATCGCTGCACGCTTTACCTGGACCTGGGGCCTCATTGGAGGTAGCCGAAGCACTTCCGGAAAGAATCCAGCGGCCGTCGATCAACACTTCGTTGGGTTTGAACCCCGCTTTGTAATTCATTTTCGGGCTTTCGGCGATCCAGTAACCCAGATAGACATAAGGCAGGTCCAGTCGCCGGGCCTGCTCGATTTGCCAAAGCACGCTGTAGTTGCCGTAGCTGGCGCGGGCGTCAGGCTCGTAAAACGTGTAGACCGCCGAAATTCCGTCTTCCAGTACATCGAGGATGGACACCATCTTGAGCGCGCCTGGCTCGCCATTGGGCAGGTTTTCACGGAACTCCACCAAGCGCGAATTGACGCGGCTTTGCAGGAGGAATTGTGTGTACTGGTCGATGCTGTCGTGGTCCATGCCACCTCCTGCATGGCGACCGTTTTGGTAACGCAGGTAGAGCTGGTAGTGCTCCGGCAGGAAGCAAAGCTTGAGGATGCGGGCATGCAGCGTTTGGTGGCGGCTCCACGCGCGGCGCTGGCTACGGTCTGCGCTGAAGTTGTTGACGGGCACCCTGAGTGGAACGCAAGCCTGGCAACCATCGCAATAAGGGCGATAGGTAAACATGCCGCTGCGCCGAAAGCCATTGGTCACGAGGTCTGAATAGGCGTCGTTGTGAATCAGGTGGCTGGGAGTGGCGACCTGCGAGCGGGCCTGCTTGCCCGGCAGATAACTGCAAGGGTAGGGCGCCGTTGCATAAAACTGCAAGGTCTGCAGGGGCAAGTCTTTGAGGTGCGTCACGGTAGGTCTGGCGTTCCCGTCGATAGAAGCTGTTTCCAGTATACGGGTTTGAACTCCCAGTCGGGGGCGGTTTTGCCCACGTTACGGTTGAGGTGGGCAACAAACTCCGCCCGGCTGATTTCGCTTGCGCCCAGCGACGCAAGGTGCTGGGTATTTTGCTGGCAGTCAATCATTGCCACACCCTGCGCTCGGCAAAAAGCCACTAATGCGGACAGGGCGATCTTTGAGGCATCGGTCTGGTGGGCAAACATCGATTCGCCAAACACCATGCGGCCCAGGTTGACGCAATACAGGCCCCCGGCCAGCTCTCCGTCTACCCAGGTTTCCACGCTGTGGGCCTGGCCTGCCTTGTGAAGCGCGGTATAGGCCTGCACCATGTCGGGAACGATCCACGTGCCTGGCTGGCCCACGCGCGGCTTGCTGGCACAGGCGTTGATGACACGCTCAAAGGCGCTGTCGAAACGGACTTCGCAGGTGGGCTCCGCCTGGAAATGGGTGAGGGTTTTGCGCAGCGAGCGATGCAGTTTGAAATGCCGCGTCTGCAGCACCATGCGAGGGTCCGGGCTCCACCACAACGGAGGCTGGCCCAGGCTAAACCAAGGGAAAATGCCTTGCGAATAGGCTTGAATCAGCGTGGGGACATCCAGCGCCGCGCCGGCTGCCAGCAAGCCGGGTGCCGGATCATGATGGCCCCACGCCTCTTCCAGCGGCGGAAAGTTTTCGCCGGCGGCAAGCCAGGGGACGGGGCGCGGAAGGGTCCCCATGGCTTAAAAGCGCATTGGCATGAAACGATGAAGGAGGGCCTTGGAGGGCATGCGCACATGGTAGCCGAGCGTGCTCCCGGGCGGCAAAACGGCCGCGATGTGCGGCAGGAAACGGGCCTGCAGAGTTGGCGGCACAAAAAAATGGGCACTACAAGAGTGCCCATTTCGGAATTTAACTGGCTCCTCAACCTGGGCTCGAACCAGGGACCTACGGATTAACAGTCCGGCGCTCTACCAACTGAGCTATTGAGGAATACAGCCTTAGATTATAGCGTTAAATTTACAGCTTTTAAGATCAGCGCATTTCCTTCGATGGCTTCTTCTTGCCGTGAGAAACCATTCCCAGCTCACTCCTTATAGACCATGCGAGCTTTGGTTGCCGAATGGCAAGGCCAACTGACCTGTCGGCCGGATCATCAAAAAGTAGTCCCGTCAGCGAGTCAAGAACAAGGCCATGCCGGCAGCCCGAAAGCCCGTTGTCGGCAGAACGCGGGCCGTTTCCTTTCGGACTTGCGCCGCGCCGCCCTGCCTGGTTCCCAGCATTCGGTTCCGCGATAATTGGCTCGGTATGTTCTGCCGTCTGTGGCGGTACTCTTCTGCCACACCGCGATTCTCAAAGGATCCATGGTTTCCACTCTTTTCGCTGCTAGCTCGCTGGCCGGACCTCGCGGCCGCCAGCGAGCAGTCGTCGCTCGTGCACTGCATCACCAATCTCGTGGTGATCAACCTCAACGCCGGTGTACTGCTGGCGGTGGGCGCTTCGCCTGTCATGGCGCGATTGAAATAGGGCCACAAAACAAATGAATGCCATCAATGACTGACAACGCCTTTGACTACGAATACCCCCGCGTGCTGAGCATCGCGGGTTCCGACAGCGGCGGCGGGGCTGGCATTCAGGCCGACCTTAAGACTTTTGCCGCGCTGGGCTGTTACGGTATGACAGCCATCACCGCGCTGACAGCCCAGAACACACGCGGTGTGCGCTCCATTCACGGCGTGCCGCCGCAGATGCTGCGCGACCAGATCGACGCCGTGATTGAAGACATAGGCGCGGATGCTGTGAAGATCGGCATGCTGCATGCGCCAGACATCGTGCAGACCGTGGCGGAGGCGATTGACCGCCATACGCTGCTAAAAGTGGTCCTGGACCCGGTCATGATCGCGACCAGCGGCGCCGTGCTGATCGACAACCCGGCCATTGCGGTATTGGTGCGTGAGTTGTTTCCGCGCGCCTTGGTGGTCACCCCCAACCTGGACGAAGCCTCACTGCTGGTGGGACGGCCGCTGGCCACCGAACAGGACATGCAAGTCGCCGCACAGGAATTGCTGGCCAAAGGCGCGCGCGCCGTGCTGCTCAAGGGGGGGCATTTGCCCGGCGACGTGGTGAGCGACCTGCTGGCCACGCAAAGTGGCGATCTGCACTGGATGCGCGGGCCGCGCATTCCAAGCCCCAATACCCACGGCACCGGTTGCACGCTGTCGTCCGCAATCGCGGCACACCTGGCGTTGGGACAACCGTTGCTGCAAGCCGTGCAGTCCGCGCACGCCTACGTGCGCGCGGCAATGGAGGCTGGCGCCCGGGTGCGCACAGGCACCGGTAGCGGGCCGCTGAACCACGGACACGCGCCTGTCGCGATGCGGCTCAAGCCGCTGCGGTAATCCCTGGGCCGGTGGCGCGGGTAATGCGTGCCAGTGCAAACGTCAGCACCAAGGTCGGCAGCGCGGCGCCCCACTCGGGCGCAAGCTGCGCGCACAGGTGATAACACGCAATCCCCAGCACCCAGATCGCGACGGCGCTGGCATTCACCTTGCGCTCGGTTACCAGCGAAGCAATACCGGCCGTGCCCGCCAGGCGCGCCAGGATGACGCCGTACAAAGGCACAAACACCGAGCTGAGCATCAGCAAGAACGGCTCCAGGCTGTGGATGGGCAGTACCAGCGCCAGACCCGTGCAGATCACGGCCAAGCCCTTGCCCCACTGGCGAACGGTCCAGCCGGCCTTCATGCTGTGGCCGGCGACCGAAGCCGAATAAACGTCGCCATAGGCGTTGTCGACCTCGTCAACGAGGATGAGGCCGAGCGCGATCAACCCGCCCTGGGCCACCAGCAGCGCGGTAACGAGCTCGGTGCCCGGCGTCGTGATGGCGACCAGCACGCCCAGCGCGTAGCACCAGATATTGGCCACGGCATAGCCCAGCCAGGTGCCGCGCAGCGCGCCCTGGCCGTCGCGGCCATGGCGTGAAAAGTCGGCCACCAGCGGCAGCCAGGAGACCGGCATGGCAATGACGAGGTCCAGCGCTGACAGCGTGCTCATGCCTCCTTCGCCGGGCTTGGCCCACAATGCCGCAAAACCCTGTGCATTGGCCTTGGCCAGGAACTGCCAGCTCAGCCACAGCAGCGAGGCGATCACCAGTGGCAGTCCGTAGCGGCCGATGAATTTGCGCACCAGCGTGACCATGGAGCCCGACAGCAGGGTCCAAAGCACGCCGCCCCAGAGCAGCGTGGCCAGCACGGGCCCCAGCGCCGCGGTAAAGCCGCCAGCCTGGCGGGCAATCGCGACAGTGCCGTCACGCATGACGACCAGCTCGAAGGTGGTCCAGCCGATGAGTTGCACGATATTGAGCAGCACCGGCAGGCGCGCGAAGCTGCTGCCATAGGTCGCATGCATCAGCCCGGCGCTTGAAAGCCCGCTGTCGCAGCCGATCTTGGCCGTCCAGCCCAACAGGCCCGCGCCCAGGATAGAGCCGCAGACGATCACTGCAAGCGCGGTCTGGGGGCCGACCGCCGGCACCAGATAGGCGCCGATCTGCATGACGAGCAGGCCGACCCCCAGGCTGAGCCAGAGCGCGGCGTGGTCGCTCCAGCCAAAGAGACGGTCGCTCGCGGGCAAGGGCGCGAGTGCCGTGTTGCTGTTGCTGTTGGAAGAGGAGGCGGAAGGCGTGGTCATCAGCAGTTCCAGTCGTCAATGCGTCAATGACAGGTCGGCCTGCTTGAGGCCCGCAAGACAAAGCGGGCGTCTGGAACATGCTTCCCTGCGCGAGGATTACCTCAAATCAGGTTCAAAGGGACTTTCTCAGCCACTGCCGTTCGCTATTTGCAAACCGCAGCAACACCCCCAGCGAAAGCGCCCTTGCAGGCACTCCATAAATTGTAGAGCGGATTCATATTGCCTGGCCCGGCCGAAAAAAAGCCCGCGCAGGGGCGGGCTTCAGTCAGGTGCGCGGGGCAGGTTCAATCATCAAACACCGGCGACTCCACGCCCAGCACCTTGTGCAGTTTCGGGCTGGTCGTGGTGTATTGCAGGTGGATCTTTTTGTCCGGAAAGATGAACGGCGCGGCGCCAAAGGCTGCCAGCGCGCATTCGTGAAAGCCGCTCAGGATCAGCTTCTTCTTGCCGGGGTAGGTGTTGATGTCGCCCACCGCGAAAATACCCGGAACATTGGTGGAAAACTTTTCGGTGTCTACCTTGAGTTGCTTGCGCTCGATGTCCAGGCCCCAGTTGGCGATAGGGCCGAGCTTGGGTGAGAGGCCAAAGAACACCAGCAACACGTCCAGCGGCACGATGCGTGTAACGCCGTCGGAGCCGGTGACTTTAGCGCCGGTCAGCTTGCCGTTTTTTTCTTCGTAGCCGGTGATCTGGCCTACAACGAATTGCATTTCGTGGGCGTCGCAGAGTTCGCGCATCCTGGCGACGCTGGCAGGCGCAGCCTGGAAGCCATCGCGGCGGTGGATCAGGATCACGCTTTCGGCCTTGTTGGGGCCTTCTGCGACAAAATTCAGTGCCCAGTCCAGTGCCGAGTCGCCGCCGCCCACCACTACGAGGTTCCTGCCCGCAAAGTCGGCAGGATTCTTCACACGGTAGAACAGCTGGGTGTTGTCAAACTGGTCCAGGCCGTCCACGCGCAGCAGCTTGGGCTGGAAGGCGCCCACGCCCGCGGCAACAAAAATGGTTTTAGTCAGGAAGCGTGTGCCCTTGGAGGTCTCGACAAAGAAGCGGCCATCCTGCTGCTTTTCCACCACGCTGACTTCCTGCCCGAAATGAAAGGTCGCACCAAAAGGCTCGATCTGCTTGAGGAGGTTGTCGGTAAGCTCCCTGCCGGTGCACACGGGCACGGCGGGAATGTCATAGATCGGCTTGTCGGGGTACAACTCAATGCATTGGCCGCCAGGATAGGCGAGTGAGTCAATCACGTGGGCCTTGATCTCCAGCAGGCCCAGCTCAAACACCTGGAACAGCCCCACCGGCCCTGCGCCCACGATGACCGCATCGGTTTCAATCGGGCCGTCATGCTGGGCTGCGGTGTTGATCACTTCTTGGTTCAGTTGAGGTTCCATGGTTCCTGAGGCATTGCTGGGCGCGGGGAGTGCCGGGCGCCGGTTCAGGCGCTCGCTTCCCTGGCCGGATCAGCGGATCAGCTCGGACAGCTTGCCCGTCTTGTCTTTCCATTCCTCGGCATCGGGCAGAGGTTCTTTGCGTTTGGTGATGCTCTTCCAGCCCTCGGCGCGGCTCAGTTCGACATTGAGCTTGATGAACGCGATCTGGTCGGCTGGCACGTCTTCCTCGGCATAGATGGCATTGACGGGGCACTCCGGGATGCAGACGGCGCAATCGATGCACTCGTCCGGATCGATGACCAGCATGTTGGGGCCTTCGCGGAAGCAGTCCACCGGGCAGACGTCCACACAGTCGGTGTATTTGCAGCGGATGCACGAATCGGAGACGATGTGAGTCATGTTGTTCTAGGCTAATCGGTGGAAACCCTTGATTTTAAGAGGTTTCCGCCAACAGGGTTATCGGAAATGCGAAGCGCCGTGCGCCCCGGGGTAGAGGCCGTCTTAAATGACCAGCGCCGCACCCGAGGTTCTGTGCGAGGCGGTATCCACCAGCACCAGAGAGCCCAGGATGCGTGATCGCGCATAGGGCAGGGTGGCCAGCGGCTCCTGCAGGCTCAATTCGATATGGCCAATGGCATTGGGCGGCAACTCGCTGGCGTCTTCCTCGGCGAGCGTGTTGACGTCGAGCTTGTGCACGATGCGCTTGACCTTGGCCTTGACCCAGCGGTGGCCGTGCAGCGTCCAGTACACACGGCCGGCCACCAGCGGCTCATCGTCCAT
>JAJKJM010000211.1 GCA_021153985.1 Polaromonas sp. | reverse complement strand
GCGAGTACGGCGGTTTTGGCGTCAGCTCTTGCCATGGTTGGGGTCTTCCTTCAGTTGGGGGTTGATGGGTTTCATGGCCTTTTCAATGGCCTCTTTGGCCTGCAGCTCGGCAGCGAGCGAGGCGTCCAGTTCTGAGCGGCACAGGCCCGCGTACTGGTAATTCACGTTTTCATACAACTCGGCGGCCGCCGGATGGGTGTCCAGCAAGGCGCCCAGTGCAGTCCCGGGTTCCACGTCACCCAGCTCGTCGAGCAGATGCAGCACCACGGAGCGGTATTGCTCAGGCCCGACCGGCACAGCGCTGTGCTCCAGCCGTTCCAGCAACTCGGCCAGCACGTGGGTGACCGTCAGGTCTGTTTTATGGGGATGAGGATAGGTGGCGTTCATGCAGTGAATTTGGGGCTTCCTTCCCCAAAATCAAGCGTCTTGCGGGCCCAGGACGCCGGCCTTGCGGCGGCAACCAGGCCCGTTGGGGCCTAGCCTGGATCAGCCCCGGATGCTATATTTTTTATAGCTGGTGACGCTTGTCTGCCGTGGGTTGGAGGCCTATTTTAACGCAAAAGCGCTGCGCCGGCCTTTCCTCGTTCGGCTTCGGGGTTTTAGGGCTCCGGGCATCGCTTCTTTGGCCCAAAATCAGAAGCAAAAAATGGCCCCAGCCCAATAAACACCTGGGCAAGCCGCTCCTGAATCCATAGCAGGGCCGCTGGCGGCACAGATGCCGCCTGGTCAGAATTGCCAGATTTGCCACCCCAGCCGTGCCCCGCCCCTAGGCCCCGCCGGCACCCGCCAGGTGCGTCACCAGCAACCTGGCCGCCGCCGACAGGCTGGCTTCATCCCGAAAGCAGATGGCAAAGCGGCGTTTGGCCCAGTCGTCCGTCAAGGGCAGCACGCGCAGGCCGTAGGTGCGGGCATAGGGATCGGCCACCTCGCGCGGCACCACGCTGATGGCCAGGTTGGCGCGCACCACGCGCAGCGCCGCCTCGAAGTTGGAGACGATCACCCGGTGCACCACGGCTTTGCCCTTGAGCGCGGCGGCGCGCTGCAGCATGACCTGCACCGCGCTGTGCGCCGGCAGGCTCACGTGCTCATGCACCAGCGTTTCCTCAAAAGTCAGCGTTTCGCGCCCGGCCAGCGGATGCGATGGATGCGCCACGATGGCCAGGTGGTCGTGGCGGTAGCTGCACGACTGCAGGCCCGTCAGGTCGGCCGCGTCCCAGCAGATACCGACAGAAGCCACGCCCTCCTTGATGCCGCGAATCACGTCGGGGCTCACGCGTTCTTCCATGGTGACGCGGATGTCGTGGTGCGCCTCGATTTGCAAAAAGGCCGCCACGTCGTCAGCCAGCGATTCGGCCATGACCGACGCTGTGGCCAGAATGCGAACCTGCCCGCGTATGCCCAGCGCATAGGCGGCCATGTCGCGCTCGATCTGGTCGGCGCTGGCGAGCATGGCGCGCGCGTGCTCCAGCAGGCTTTCGCCGGCCGGTGTGGGCTCTACGCCATGGCGGCGGCGCTGCAGCAGCGGCGTGCCGACGGTGTCTTCAAGCTGCGCCAGCCGCTTGCTGATGGCCGAGCCGACGATGTTGGCCTGCTCGGCCGCGCGGGCGATGCTGCGCGCGTCGCACACGGCGGCAAAGAGGCGCAGGGTGGTCATGTCGAGATCTCTCATGGCGGCCGTCTCCTTTGCGTTCGCTTGTTTTGGCTTTGAGAAGTTCCAAAAAGGAATGCCAAAGCTTCCAAAATTGAAAAACCAAACGTTTCAGGAAATTCTAAACTTCACTCCAGGCAACAAGCCCTCATTTCCCGAACCCTTGGAGACAGCCGGTGACCCCATCCGCCAAAGCGACACATACCCTGCCCCGCCGCGTCAGCATCCGCGAAGTCGGCCTGCGCGACGGCCTGCAAAGCATTTCCGCCGTGATGCCCACGGCCCACAAGCTGCAGTGGATCCGGCAGGCTTATGACGCCGGCCAGCGTGAAATTGAAGTGGGCTCTTTTGTGCCCGCCCGCCTGCTGCCGCAACTGGCCGACACCGCCGAGCTGGTGGCCTTTGCCAAAACCCTGCCGGGCCTGGTGGCCTCGGTGCTGGTGCCCAACCTCAAGGGCGCCGAGCGCGCCATCGAGTCCGGCGCGCACCACATGCTGGTGCCGCTGTCGGCCAGCCATGCGCACAGCCTGGCCAACCTGCGCAAGACGCCCGACGAAGTCGTCGCGGAAATCGGCCGCATACGCGCGGCACGCGACGCTTCGGGCTCGACGATCGGCATTGAAGTCGGCATGAGTACGGCTTTTGGCTGCACGCTGCAGGGCCGGGTCGAACCGGCCGAAGTGCTGCGCCTCTTGCAAGCCGTGCTGGACGCCGGCGCCGACCGCGTGGGCCTGGCCGACACGGTGGGCTACGCCGACCCGGCCATGGTGCAACACCTTTTTGAAGCGGCCTTTACGGTGGCGGGCGACAAGCTGGCCTGCGGCCACTTTCACGACACCCGCGGCATGGGCGTGGCCAATGTGTATGCCGCGCTGCAAACCGGTATCAGCCGCTTTGACGCCTGCCTGGCCGGCATAGGCGGCTGCCCGCATGCGCCCGGCGCCAGCGGCAATGTGGCCAGCGAAGACCTGGCCTATATGTTTGCCAGCATGGGCATTGAAACCGGAATCGACTTCGACAAGCTGATGGCCTTGCGCGGCCAGGTCGCCGGTTGGCTGGAGGGCGAAACCCTGCACGGTACGCTGTGGCGCGCCGGCCTGCCCAAAACCATGCGCCTCGCCCCTGCCGCGGCCCCTGCCCTGGCCTGATACCTTTCAATTTTTCCTCCGGAACCCTGCATGCCCAATACCGCCAGCCCCACGACCAGCCCTCCCCAGCCGCTGGCCGGCCTTCGCGTCGTGGAATTCACCCACATGGTCATGGGCCCCACCTGCGGCATGGTGCTGGCCGACATGGGCGCCGAAGTCATCAAAGTTGAGCCGGCCGACGGCGACCGCACACGCCACCTGCTGGGCGCCGGCTCGGGTTTCTTCCCGCTCTTTAACCGCAACAAAAAAAGCATAGGCATCAACCTGCACGATGAGGCCGGCGCCGCCGTGGCGCGCAAGCTCTGCGCCAGCGCCGACGTGGTGATCGAAAATTTCAAGCCCGGCACCATGGCCAAGTACGGCCTGGACTACGCCGCGCTGAGCGCCGGCAACCCGCGCCTCATCTACGCCAGCCACAAGGGCTTTTTGCCCGGCCCGTATGACCACCGCACCGCGCTCGATGAGGTCGTGCAGATGATGGGCGGCCTGGCCTACATGACGGGCCGGCCCGGCGACCCGCTGCGCGCCGGCAGCAGCGTAAACGACATCATGGGCGGCATGTTCGGCGCCATCGCGGTGATGGGCGCGCTGATCCAGCGCGGCATCACCGGCAAGGGCATGGAGGTGCAGTCGGCCCTGTTTGAAAACAACGTCTTCCTGGTCGGCCAGCACATGCTGCAGTACGCCATCACCGGCCGGCCGGCTGCACCCATGCCCGACCGCATTTCGGCCTGGGCGGTGTACGACGTGTTCACGGTCAAAGATGGTGAGCAGATCTTTCTGGCGGCCGTGAGCGATGCGCAGTGGGCCACCTTCTGCCGCGTGCTGGGTTTTAACGACCTGCTCGCCGACACACGCTACGCGAGCAACAACGCGCGCGTGACGCAGCGCCCCACGCTGATGCCGATACTGCGCGAACGCCTGGCGCTGCGCAACGCCGATGAGCTGGCCGCGCTGTTTGAAAAAGCCGGCCTGCCGTTTGCCCCCATCCGCAAGCCCGAAGAGCTGTACGACGACGAACACCTGCTGGCCACCGGAGGCCTGGCCGACATCACCCTGCCCGATGGCGCGCGCGCCGGCGAGACCGCCCGCACCACCCTGTGCCCCTTCACCATGGACGGCCAGCGCCTGGGCGTGCGGCTGAACCCGCCCACGCTGGGCGAGCACACGCAGGCGTTGTTGTCGGAGCTGGGTTACGGCGCCGGCGAGATTGAAAGCCTGCACCGGCAGAGCGCGATCAGCTAAAGACCAGTGATTGATTGAAAACCTAGAAGACCGGAGACAAGCATGACACGCGAGACACGAAACCTTCCACTCATCCACCGCCGCCACACCCTGCGCGGCCTGGGCGCACTGCTGCTGGGCAGCGGCCTCGTCAGCGCGCCGCTCAGCCTGCTGGCGCAGACCACCGAACGCGCCGTGCGCTTTATCCTGCCGGTCGGCGCGGGCTCGGGCGTTGACACGATTGTTCGCGCCGCCGGCGCAGCCTTGGGCAAGACGCTGGGCCACCCGGTGGTGATTGAAAACCAGCCCGGCGCGGGCGGCATTGTCGGCACGTCGGCGCTGGTTAAATCCGCACCCGACGGCATGACGCTGAGCGTGGTGTCCAACAACCATGTGGTCTACCCCAGCGTCTACAAGTCTCTGCCTTTTGACCCGATCAACGACATCACACCCATCACCGTGCTGGGCAGCACGCCCTTTGTGCTGGTGGTGAACCCGGCCAAGATTGGGGCCACCAATGTGAAAGACCTGGTGGCGCTGCTCAAGGCCAAGCCCGACAGCTACAACTACGCCTCCTCCGGCAACGGCACCATCCTGCACCTGGCCGCCGAAATGTTTATGGAAGAAGCCCAGCTGAAGATCAAACACATCCCCTACAAAGGTGTGGGGCCCATGGTGACCGACCTGATTGGCGGCCAGGTCGACCTGGGCGTGCTGTCGCTGCCGTCGGTGCAGGCGCATTTAAAAAGCGGCGCCCTGCGCGCCATCGGCGTGGGCAGCGCGGCACGCGTGCCTGCTGCGCCCGAGATTCCGACCATTGCCGAGCAAGGCCTGCCCAACTACAACATCGAAGGCTGGTTTGCCGTCATCGGCCCGGCCAAGCTGCCGCCGGCGGAGGCCAAACGCATCCAGGCCGCCGTGGTAGCCGCCTATGCCACACCCGAGGTGAAAGAAGCCATGGCCAAACAAGGCAACACCATCAACCCCGGCACGCCCGAAGCGGCTGCGCAGTTCTTTCGCACGGAGATGGTGAAGTACGCCAGGCTGGTGAAGAAGGCCGGCGTGGAGTTGCAGTAAAGCGGCTTGCTCTTTTTTTGATAGCGGCATGCCTATGCTGAATATGGGCCAAAGCCCGATTTCATGCATAAAAATCCACTACTGCTGCATACGCATTGTTTTCAATCTGCGAAATCTGCGTAATCTGCGGATGAATTCTTTATCCGCAGATTACGCAGATTTACGCAGATTAAGAAAAAGATGCTCAGCTTTTGATAGCGACATGTCTATGCAGGATATGGGCCACAAGCCGATCTCATGCATAAAAATCCCCTGCTGTTGCAGATTCTTTGTTTTCAATCTGCGTAAATCTGCGAAATCTGCAGATAACCTCTTCGCAATTAAAGCTTGGCGATCGACACTTCGGTCGACTTGACCAAAGCCACCACCTCACTGCCCACCACCAGTTCCAGTTGATCGATGGAGCGCGTGGTGATGACCGAGGTCACGATGCCCCACGGGGTTTCGACGTCGAGCTCTGACACAACATCGCCGCGGATGATTTCTTTGACTTTGCCGCGGAACTGGTTGCGGACATTGATGGCTTGGATGGACATAGGTTCTCCTGGAACTTGGTTAAAAAAACGGGGTTAAAAATAGAAAGCGGAGTTCAGACCGCCCAGCGCAAGCCATGCGCGGGCGTGGCCGGCCACACGGGCTCTGTAGAAGAAGCAGCATCCCCGGGCTGCTGCAGCACGCGGTCGAGGATCTTCTTTTCGATCTGGCCAAACAACGGGTTGCTGCGCTCGCGCGGACGGGCAATGTTGACGCGTTCGTCCAGCGCGATGCGGCCGTCTTCAATCAGGATCACGCGGTCGGCCAGCGCCACGGCTTCCTGCACGTCGTGCGTGACCAGCAAGGCGGTGAAGCCGTTGCGTTGCCACAGGCCTTCAATGAGCTGATGCATCTCGATGCGGGTGAGCGCGTCCAGCGCGCCCAGCGGCTCGTCAAGCAGCAAGAGGCGCGGGTTGTGCACCAGCGCCCGGGCCAGCGACACGCGCTGGCGCTGCCCACCCGACAGACGCGCCGGCCAATCAGGCTGGCGGTCGCCCAAGCCGACTTGCGCCAGTACATTGGCCGCAGCGGCATGCGCGCCACGCGCCAAGCCCAGCGCCACGTTGTCGATCACGCGGCGCCACGGGAGCAGCCGCGAATCCTGAAACATGATGCGGGTGTCTTCGCGCAGGCCGGTCACGTCCTGGCCGTCCAGCCGTATGCTGCCTTGCGTGGCGGCTTCCAGGCCCGCCACCAGCCGCAGCAAGGTGGACTTGCCGCAGCCGCTGCGGCCGACGATAGCGACAAACTCGCCGGGCTCGATGACGAGCTCGGTGTGTTGCAGCACCTGGCGCTGGCCGTAGCGTTTGGACAGGCCGCGGATCTCAAGGCGTACACCGCGATCCTGGACTGAAGGCTGTGCTTGCGGCGACTGGACTCCAGGCACAGCATCGCGCCCGGACTCCGCCGCGAGATAGGCTTGCGACGACTCAAAAGAGACTTGGGGGTGAAGCATGGCGTTTCCTCAAGCAGATCAAACTGCGACAGATTGATAACCGGGGTGCCAGCGCAGCCAGTAGCGCTCCAGCCCGCGCGCAAACACATCGGCCAGCTTGCCCAGCAAGGCATACAGCAGGATGCCGACCAGCACCACATCGGTCTGCAAAAATTCGCGGGCATTCATCGTCAGGTAGCCGATGCCGGCCTGCGCTGAAATGGTTTCAGCCACGATCAGGATCACCCACATGAGCCCCAGCGAAAAGCGCAGGCCCACCAGAATGGACGAGAGTGCACCGGGAAGGATCACCTCACGATAAAGCTGCCAGCGTGTGAGGCCATAGGTGCGGCCCATCTCGATCAGGCCCGGGTCCACATTGCGGATGCCGTGAAAGGTGTTGATGTAGATCGGAAAAAACACCGACACGGCGATCAAAAAGAGCTTGGCGGTTTCGTCAATGCCAAACCACAAAATGACCAGCGGGATCAGCGCCAGCGCGGGGATGTTGCGGACCATCTGGATGGTCGAATCCAGCAAGGTTTCAAAAAGCCTGACCGAACCGGTGAGCAAGCCAAACACCAGCCCCAGCCCGCCCCCTATCGCCAGGCCCGCCAACGCGCGGCCGGCACTGACCTTCACATGTGTCCACAGCTCGCCCGACGCCGCAAGCGTCCATGCGGCCTTGATGACTTCGGACGGCGCGGGCAATACCCGTGTCGACAGCCAGCCCAACGATGAAGCAATCTGCCAGAGCGCGATCAGGCCGACCGGCACCACCCAGGGCAGCAGCCGCTGGCCCACATCGCGCAAAAAAGCCGCTGCCTGGGAAGGCCCGACATTGCCGATCGGCAAAAAGCCCAGCCCCGGGGCGTCGACCGCATCGGGCAGCGGCGTGACCTGGAGTTCACGTACCTGTTCTGTCATGGGATGTCCTTGGGGTTCAGCTTTGGGAAACACGCGGCAGATATTCATTGGCCACGACTTCGCCGAAGGGGCCGTTCAGCACACGGCCCGAGAGCTTCTGGCGCAGCTTGCGCGGCAACAACGGAAACACCAGCTCGGCAAAGCGGTAGGCTTCTTCGAGGTGGGGGTAGCCTGAGAGCACAAAGGTGTCCAGGCCCAGCGCGGCGTATTCCTCAATGCGGGCGGCAACTGTTTTAGGGTCACCCACCAGGGCGGTACCAGCGCCACCACGTACCAAGCCCACGCCGGCCCACAGATTCGGGCTGATCTCCAGCTCGGCCCGCGTGCGCTTGCCGCCGCCCGCATGCAGCGCGGCCATGCGGCGCTGGCCTTCGGAATCCATGCGCGAGAACGCGGCCTGCGCGCGGCCCACGGTATCGTCGTCGAGCTTGCTGATCAGGCTTTCGGCGGCGCGCCATGCTTCGTCGTCGGTCTCTCGCACGATGACGTGCAGGCGGATGCCGAACCTGACGGTGCGGCCCTGTTTGGCCGCCCTCGCCTTCACGTCGGCGACCTTCTTCGAAACCTCGGCGGGCGGTTCGCCCCAGGTCAGGTAGGTGTCGACCTGCTCGGCGGCCAGGTCATGTGCTGCGGCGGACGAGCCGCCGAAGTACACCGGTGGATACGGCTTTTGCACCGAGGGATACAGCAGCTTGGCGCCCTTCACGCTCAGGTGCCGGCCCTGGTAGTCGTAGCTTTCGCCGGCATGGCTGCGCGCGATGATCTCGCGCCAGATGCGGATGAATTCGGCCGATTGCTCGTAGCGCTGCGCATGGTCAAGGTAGACGCCATCGCCTTCCAGCTCGGTCTGGTCGCCGCCGGTGACGAGGTTGATCAACAGGCGGCCACCCGAGAGGCGGTCAAACGTAGCGGCCATGCGTGCGGCCAGGCTGGGCTGGTGCAGGCCCGGGCGCACGGCGACGAGGAACTTGAGGTTTTTGGTGACAGGCAGAAGGCTGGAGGCCACGACCCAAGGGTCTTCGCAAGATCGGCCGGTGGGAATCAGCACGCCTTCGTAGCCCAGCGTGTCTGCCGCCTGGGCGACCTGCTTGAGGTAGTCGTGGTTGACCTCACGGGCGCCCTCGCCCGTGCCTAGATAGCGGCTGTCGCCGTGAGTGGGGATAAACCAGAAAACCTGCATCACGAACTCCTTTTTGATGCGCTGGCGAGGCGCGTACCAGTGACCGCCGCAGAACCGGCTTCGCCGGGCTGCTGGTGGCCGCCCCCTTGGGGGGAGGTGGCCGCCAGGCCGCTTCGGGGGGGAATCTCAGGTTTCCAAACGATGTCGGCCACCTTGACCGCCCTCGGGATCAGGCCCAGGCGCAAAAAGGCATCGGCCACGCGCTGCTGGTCGGCGACTGCGGCGGCGTTGAGCGGGCCCACAGGTGACACCGGCCGGCGTTGGATAAAAAGGCTGACCACACCCGCGTCCAGCCCGCTGAAGTCGGACACCAGCTTGATGGCCTGCTTGCGGTCGCTTTGCACCAGCGCGTCAGCGCGGCTCAGCTCTTCAAACAGCGCTGCCAGCGTTTGCGCATGCTGTGTGGCAAAGGAGCGGGAGGCCAGGTAAAACGAGTTGTTGCTCGACAAATCGCGCCCAGTGGCCAGCACGCGCGGCTTGATGGCCAGTTCAATAGCGGCGTAGAACGGATCCCAGATGGCCCAGGCATCGACGCTTTTGCGCTCAAAGGCGGCGCGCGCATCGGCAGGTGCCAGGTAGATGGGCTGGATGTCGTCCCACTTCAGGCCGGCCTTGTCGACCGCGCGCACCAGCAGGTAGTGCGCGCTGGAGCCTTTTTGCAGGGCGATCTTTTTGCCTTTTAGTTCGGCCAGGCTGCGTATGGGCGAATCGCCCAGCACCAGGATGGCCGAGCTGTCGGGCTTGGGCGGCTCGACGCCGACGTAGACCAGGTCTTTGCCGGCGGCCTGCGCGAACACGGGCGGCGAATCGCCGGTGAGGCCGAACTCCAGGCTGCCCACGGACAGCGCTTCGAGCAGTTGCGGCCCGGCGGGAAACTCGGCCCAGGTGATTTTGGTGGTGGGAAAGCGTTTTTCGAGCACGCTCTTTTGTTTGAGCACAACGAGGTTGACGGCGGATTTCTGGTAGCCGATGCGCAGTTGCTCGGGAGCTTTTTCGCTTTTAGCTGTAGCCGACTGGGCTATTGCCCCTTTGAGGCCCAAGCCCCACAGCGATGCCGTGGTGGCGACGATCTTGAGGAAACGGCGGCGCAATTGCAGCGGTGTGACGGTGTTCATGGTGTGTCCTTGGATCTCGACAATCAAGGAGCCGGTTTGTAAGCGGCTTCGCTCACGGCAATGGCCCTTGGGATCAGCTTCAGTTCAAAAAAGGTGTCGGCAAGCTTTTGCTGGTCGGCAATCACGCTGGCCGGCACGGGCTTGACGTTGAACTCGTAGCGCTTGAGGCTGAGTTCGACCACATCAACGGGCAGGCTTTGCAGCGGGGCGATGATCTCAGCGGCCTTCTTGAGGTTGGCCTTGAGCCAGACACCCCGCTCCACCGAGTCGTCAAACAGCGCCTGGATGACCTTGGGGTTCTTGGCGACAAAGTTGCGTTCGGCCAGGTAGTACTGGTAGTTGTTGACCACGCCTGTGCCGTCGGCCAGGATGCGTGCGCCGATGGCCTTTTCGGCGGCGGCGGTGAACGGGTCCCAGATCACCCAGGCGTCGACATTCTTGCTTTCAAAGGCGGCACGGGCATCGGCCGGGGCCAGGTAGACGACCTGGATGTCGCTGAGCTTGAGTTTGTTTTTCTCGAGCAGCTTGACCAGCAGGTAGTGCACATTGCTGCCCTTGTTGAGCACGACTTTTTTGCCCTTGAGCTCAGCGACGGACTTGATGGTGGAGTCTTTGGGCACGACGATGGCTTCAGCCTCGGGCGCGGCCGGGTCGTAGCCGATGTAGGCGAATCTGGCGCCTGCGGCCTGCGCAAAGATCGGCGGCGCTTCGCCCACGTAGCCCACATCGACGGCGCCGAGGTTCAAGCCTTCGAGCAGTTGCGGGCCGGCCGGGAACTCCACCCACTTCACCGTGGCGTTGAGCGGCTGCAAACGTTTTTCCAGCGTGCCCTGGGCTTTTTGCAGAACGAAAAGGCTGGCGGCCTTCTGGTAGCCGATGCGCAACTCGACCTTCTCAACATTTCCTTGCGCATGCGCCACGGGCAAGGTCAGCAAGGTGATGACGCCCGCCAGCAGGCCGACGAGCACCAGGCTCAGGATGAAGTCAAACCAGATGCGGGCCTTGGGCGTTCGCGGGTCTGGAATCCCGGGCGAAACGCTGGGTTCGATATTCGGTGTGTAGCCGGAGGCAATCGTCATGTCAGTTCCTTGTTCGGTTGTCCGGTTGGCTGGGCCGTCTTTGGGCAAAGCCTCTCCCCGGCCGCCTGCGAGGCGGTTTCAAAATTTACGTTTGTGATCAGATGCCAGGCTGCACTGCAGCCCGGGGTGCGGTTTTAAACGCTACATCGCACGCGGGAGAAATGCACGGGCTCAAAGCCCGTCGTCGGAGGCAAACGGAAACTTTCCGCCAGCAGCGTGAGCACCGCATCGTCAAGCCGCACAGCGATCTCGGGGCCGACTTCATAGCGCTTGTCGGCGCCTTGCGGCACTTGTGAATCGGTGGCGTAAACACCCGGCAGGATGTGACGGGCCGCGAGCGCCTGCAATACGGGGCGCAAGGCGTAATCAAGCGCGAGCATGTGATGCGGGCTGCCGCCAGTGGCCAGCGGCAGCACGGTTTTTTCTTTCAGCGCCGTTTGCGGCAGCAAATCGAGCAACACCTTCAGCAAGCCGCTGTAGGCCGCCTTGTAGACCGGCGTGGCCACCACAATGGCCTTCGCCCGCGCGATCTGGTCGATTGCCTTGACGATGGCCGGGTGCCCCCATTCGGCCAGCAACAGCGGCTGCGCCGGCAGCTCACGGATGTTCAGCCGGTCAACCACCAGGCCGCCCCTGAGGGCCAACCTGTGGCTGATCGAATCGAGCAGCGCCGACGAGCGCGACTGCTCGGACGGACTGCCGGCAATCAATAAAACGGATTGTTGCGCGGACATTTTTATTTATTCCCTAAAGTGCCTGAACAGGCGCGAGTGACAGCGTTGATCCCAGTGCCGGCGCGGAACCGGCTTAGCCGGGCCGCAGCGGGCACCCCTTGAGGGGAGGCGGCCGCAGGCCGCTACGGGGTGAACTTACTTCCTTGTATAGATCTGGTCGAAGGAGCCGCCGTCGGCGAAATGCTCTTTGTCAGCCTTGGTCCAGCCGCCAAAGGCCTCGTCGATGGTGAACAGGTTCAGCTTGGGAAACTGTTTGGCGTATTTGGCGATGGCTTTTTGCGAGACCGCCGGGCGGTAGAAGTTTTTGCCGGCGATGTCCTGGCCTTCTTCGGAGTACAGGTACTTCAGGTATTCCTCGGAGATCGCACGGGTGCCTTTTTTGTCGACGTTCTTGTCGACCACGGCGACGGCGGGCTCGGCCAGGATGCTCAGCGAAGGCGCGACCACGTCGAACTTGGCGCCGAATTCTTTTTCGAGCAAATACGCTTCGTTTTCCCACGCGATCAGCACGTCGCCCTGGGCGCGTTGGGCAAAGGTGATGGTGGAGCCGCGGGCGCCGGTGTCCAGCACCGAGACATTGCCGTAGAGCTTGGCGACAAACTCTTTGGCTTTGGCGTCGCTGCCGTATTTGCGCTTGGCGAACTCCCAGGCAGCGAGGTAGTTCCAGCGGGCGCCGCCGGAGGTCTTGGGGTTGGGCGTGATGACGGTGATGCCGGGCTTGATCAGGTCATCCCAGTCCTTGATGCCCTTGGGGTTGCCCTGGCGCACGGCCAGCACGATGGTCGAGGTGTAGGGAGATGAGTTGTGCGGCAGCTTCTTTTGCCAGTCGGCCGACAGCCAGCCGCCGTTTTTGACCAGGGCGTCGGTGTCGCCGGCCAGTGCCAGCGTGGCTACGTCAGCGTCCAGGCCGTCAATGATGGACCGGGCCTGCTTGCCGGAACCGCCGTGCGACTGCTTGATGGTCACGTCCTGGCCGGTTTTGGCTTTCCAGTATTTGCTGAAGGCCGCGTTGTATTCCACATAGAGCTCACGCGTCGGGTCGTAGGACACGTTGAGCAGCGTCACAGGCGGCTTGGGTGCTTGCTGCGCCTGGGCGGTCAGCAGTGACCCTGCCAGCGTCAAACCCAAACCCATGGCAACGGCCAGGCGGGTGGAAACATTGATAAAGTGGCGGCGTGAGGTCATGGGTGCTCTCTTTTCCAGAAAAATGCGTGTAAATGCAGACAAAATGGATTCTGGAAGCAGCCCTAGAAAACTGGAACGAATAAAAACTCAGTTCTTTATTCTGTAATCATCCTTAGAGCTCCTTAAAACTCTTTAGCCCCTCGATACACGAAAGAACCCGCCATGGCACGCCTCGTCAAATGCATCAAGCTCGGTAAAGAAGCCGAAGGCCTGGACTTTCCGCCTTACCCCGGCCCGCTGGGCAAGCGCCTGTGGGAAGAAGTCAGCAAGGAAGCCTGGGCGGACTGGATGAAGCAGCAAACCATGCTGGTCAATGAAAACCGCCTGAACCTGGCCGATGCACGTGCTCGCCAGTACCTGGCGCGCCAGATGGAGAAACACTTTTTCGGCGACGGCGCTGACGCGGTGCAGGGCTACGTCCCCCCCAATCAATAAGGCCCCCACGCTTGTCGCTTCGCGTACTGCGCTGCCCCCCGAGGGGGCGCTACGCCTGCGGCCCGGCAAAGCCGGTTCCGCGGCCCCGGCTGGTCTGGGTCCGAAATTCCACACTGGTTAGGCATGGCTGAAGTAATCAAGTGGCTGGACGACGGCACTGCCGGCGGCAGCCCCTTCAGCCCGCGCTTTGGCGACCGCTACCGCAGTGAACTGGGCGGGCTGGACCAGGCTAAAGAAGTTTTCCTCAAGGGCTGCGGCCTGCCTGAAGCCTGGGGCGGCCAGCCGCAATGGACGGTGCTGGAAACCGGCTTTGGCCTGGGACTGAATTTCCTTGTCACCTGGGCCGCCTGGAAGGCCGACCCGAACCGCCCTCGCCTGCTGCATTTCGTATCGACCGAAGCCTTTCCGGCCAGCGCAGCCGACGTATTTCGCAGCGCACAGACCCACCCTGAACTGATTCCCTTCGCCGAAGAGCTGCAGCGCCAGCTGTGGGGCCTGCTGCCGGGCTTTCACCGCCTGGTGTTTGAGGGCGGCCAGGTCCTGCTGACGCTGTGCATCGGCGACGCCAAGGCCATGCTGCGCGAGCAATCGTTTGAAGCCGATTCGGTGTACCTGGACGGCTTCAGCCCGCAGCGCAACCCGGACATCTGGGACCTGCACACCTTCAAGGCGGTGGCGCGCTGCTGCCGGCGCGGCACGCGCATCGCGACCTGGACGATTGCGCGCAGCGTGCGTGACGCACTGGCGCAATGTGGTTTTGTGGTCAGTAAGGTGCCGGGCATACCGCCCAAGCGGGACAACCTGCAGGGGGAGTTCAACCCGGCGTGGGAACCCAAAAAAGCGCAGCCACCGCCCGCGCGGCGCGCGCCGTCAACCTGCGTGGTGATCGGCTCGGGCCTGGCCGGTGCGGCCGTAGCGGCCAGCCTGGCGCGCCGCGGCTGGCGAGTGCAGGTGCTGGACGCAGCCGAGGCGCCCGCGGCGGGAGCTTCCGGCCTGCCTGCCGGCCTGCTGGCACCCCATGTATCGCCCGACGACAGCCTGCTGTCACGGCTGTCGCGCAGCGGCATCCGGGCCACGCTGCAGCAGGCAGATGCTTTGCTGCAAACTGGCATCGACTGGGCACCCACCGGCGTGCTGGAGCATTGCGTGGAGCACCCGCGCAAACTGCCGGACGCCTGGAAAGAGGAATGGGCCGACGCCGCCCAGGACTGGACCCAGCCGGCGAGCGCCGTGCAGTTGGCGCAATGCGGCCTGCCGGCCGAGGCGCCAGCGCTCTGGCATGCGCGGGTGGGCTGGATCAGGCCCGCCAGCCTGGTCAACGCCTGGCTGGCCACGCCGGGCGTGCAATGGCGCGGGCAGTGCGCGGTCAGCCGGCTGGAGCGCACGTCCGTAGGGTGGCGGCTGCTGGATTTCGCGGGGCACGAGCTGGCCACGGCTGAATTGGTGGTGCTGGCGGCGGGCTATGGCAGCCGTGCGTTGGCGGCCAATGTTGAAGGCGGCAGTGAACTGGCCCTGCAGGCCATTCGCGGCCAGGTGACCTGGGGCCTGCATGCACCCAGCCTGGCCGATGCGCTGCCGCCCTTTCCCGTGAACGGCCTGGGCAGCCTGGCGCCTGCCGTGCCCATACCTGGCGCGGGCATGGCCTGGCTCACAGGGTCCAGCTTCGAAAGGGACAACCCGCAGCCCGGGATACGCCCCGATGACAACCGGCACAACCTTGAAAGGCTGCAGACCCTGCTGCCGCAGGCCGCCAGCGTGCTGGCGGGCCAGTTCGGTGCAGGCCTGACGCATGCGTGGGCAGGTGTGCGCTGCGCCACGCCGGGCCGGCTACCGGCGTTGGGAACGCTGGGCCAGAACGTGTGGGTGTGCAGCGGGATGGGCTCGCGCGGCTTGACCTTCGCAGCGTTGTGCGGTGAACTGCTGGCCGCCCGGCTGCATGCCGAGCCTTTGCCCATTGAGCAACGCCTGGCCGATGCGCTGACGCCGCATACAGCCCCCAAAATTTAAGAAAAATCGGCTCCAAGCCCAGGAAGGGCATGGACATTTAGCTACTGAATTGATAGCACAGAAGTTGAAAGCCAGCAGCTCAGATCACGCTGCGATCACTTGGCGCTGACGCTGCGCAGGAGCCGCTTGAGCTTTCCGGGGTGCAGGGGCTTGCGCAGGCTGCCGCGCGCGCCGGCAAACCAGCCGCGCACCGCGTCGGCGGGCGACAGCTTGCTTCCCGTGAGGATCAGGAACTCAAGGCCCGGGCGCACTGCCCTTACCCGCTTGACCATTTCGCGGTGTTCGACATCGGGCAGCTCCATATCGAGCACCACCAGCTTGTAGGGATGTGCCTCGATCAGCTTGAGCGCCTCGATGCCGGTGGCAGCCTCATCGACCTGCGTCAACTTGGCCATCGACAGCCGGGCGCGCAGGTACAGGCGGGCGCCGAGGTCGGCGTCGACCACCAGCACGCGCGCGAGATCGGCTTCGGGCGGCAGGGTATCGAGGGGCGACGGCGCGGTGGGCGCCTCCGGGTCAACATCAAGGTCCAGGTCCAGCAGGGCCGTTGATTCGGAAAGGAGGTCGAAATCCAGGTCGACATCTGTGGCCGCGCCGCCTTGCGCCGCCTGCGCCAACAGCGTGTCCATGCCGTCAATCACCGCGGCCCACTGCAAGGGGCGCCTGAAGACAAGAATCGCCCTGTCAGGGGCATTGCTGCCTATCCAGATGAGCTTGAGATGGTCATGGGCGGGGTTGGCAAGTTCGAGCGTTGCCTCCCAACTGTCGCCGTCGATCAGGGCGATATCGGCGTCATCGGGCGCCGATGGCGCCCAGAGTGCATAGGCCGTGGGCTTGGTTTCGGAAAGGCGAAAGACGGTGTTCAGGGTGTGACGCTCGACGTCATCAAACCCGAACACTTTTACAAAAATCCGCTTGACAGCCTCGCCACCCGTATTCGTCATTTGCGCCCGATTATGCGGGGATTCCGCTTGCCCGCCGCCATGAAACAGCACCTGCGTTGTCAAAACGTCACTTCATCGCCTCGGCCGGACGGCGGGCCTTGACATAGGCGTCGCCAGGCAAATAGGCCTTTCCGTCGGCATAGCGCCATTGCACCATCGTGCCTTTGTTGCCGCGCAGGTCCAGCTTGCCGACATAAGCGCCCATGGTTGACTGCTGGTCGATGGCGCGGAACTCGGCCGGGCCGAAGGGCGTGGAGAACTTCAGCCCGCGCAATGCCTGCACCAGCTTTTCGTTGTCGGTGGAGTTGGCTTTCCTGATCGCCGCAAAAATCGCCTGCATGGTAGCGTAACCCACCACCGAGCCGACCTTGGGGTATTCGCTGAAGCGGCGGTAGTAGTTGGCGGCAAAGCTGGCGTGCTCGCGCGAGTCGATCTGGTCCCATGGATAGCCAGTGACGATCCAGCCCTTGGGCGTCTCATCTTTCAGCACATCCAGGTATTCAGGCTCGCCCGAGAGCAGCGACACCACAGGCACTCTGGGGAAAATGCCGCGCTGGTTGCCTTCGCGCACCAGCTTGGCCAGGTCGGCGCCGAAGGTCACATTGAAGATGGCATCGGGTTTGGTCTGCATGATGGCTTGCAGCGTTGTGCCGGCCTCCAGCTTGCCCAGCGCGGGCCACTGCTCGCCGACGAACTCCACGTCGGGCCGTTTGGCCTTGAGCAACTCTTTGAAGGCCGCGGCGGCGCTGGTGCCGTATTCGTAGTTGGGCGCAATGATCGCCCAGCGCCTGGCCGGCATCTTGGCGGCCTCTTCGACCAGCATGGCGGCCTGCATATAAGTGCCGGGGCGCAGGCGGAAGGTGTAGCGGTTGCCTTTGTCCCAGATCAGGGCGTCGGTCAGTGGCTCGCTGGCGATAAACACCCTTTTGTTCTTCTGGGCATGGTCGGCCAGCGCCAAACCGACGTTGGATAAAAACCCGCCGGCCAGTACATCGACCTTTTCTTTGGAGGTCAGCTCGATGGCGTGGCGCAAAGCCTCTTCAGGCTTGCCCGCATCGTCGCGCGCGATGACTTCGATCTTGCGGCCCAGCAGCCCGCCGGCGACATTGATCTCTTCAACCGCCAGTTGCCAGCCCTGGCGATAGGGCTGGGTGAACTGGGGGATGGTGGAGTAGCTGTTGATCTCGCCGATCTTGATGGGGGCTTTTGAGCCGCCCTGCGCCAGCGCCAGGCTCGCCGCGGATGCAAGAAACAAACCGCCCAGCAGGGCAGATTTCGTAAATTTCACGGTTTTCTCCAGAAAGTAAGCGATTCGGTTCACCGAAGCTGGCCGCGCTTGGCGCCCAGGCGGGGAAAAGCAGGGACTGTACCAGCGCATTGGAAATACGGGGAGGATGTCCTGCGCCACCCCCGCTTTCTTTAAACCCACAACATCAAAAATCCCCCAGAAACCCGCATGAACTCTCACGAATAAGCTTATCTGGATAACGGTCGAACAAATGTGTAGTTTGTTTTTATAAGCAGCACACTTACATTTTCCGGCTATGCATGACTTTGCCTTTGTATTTGCCGGTTTTGCTGTCGGCCTGGTGGTGGGATTGACCGGCGTTGGCGGCGGCTCGCTGATGACGCCGCTGTTGATCTTCATTTTCGGCGTCAAGCCGCACCTTGCCATCGGCACCGACCTGCTGTTTGCCGCCTTCACCAAAATGGGCGGCACCGTCAGCCTGGCCCGCGCCCGGGTGGTTGACTGGAAAATCGTCGGGCAAACGGCGGCCGGCAGCATTCCGGCTACCTTGGCGACACTTTATCTGCTGCAGCGCATGGGCCCCGCCAACCCGGCCACCCAGACCATCATGACCACCACACTGGGCCTGGCGCTGCTGCTGACGGCCGGCGCCACGTTCTACAAGGTGTTGCGCGGCAAGGCCGCCCCCACCAGCATCGCGCCTGAGCTCATTGGCCAGGCCACCCGCGCGCGACACTGGTCGCTGCCGCTGCTGTTTGGCGCAGTCATCGGCACGCTGGTAACGCTGACGTCTGTCGGCGCGGGCGCCATCGGCGTGATCGTGTTGATGCTGCTTTACCCCGCCCTGCCGCTGCCGCGCATCGTGGCGGCCGATATTGCCCACGCCGTGCCGCTGACACTGGTGGCGGGCCTGGGCCACGCTTCTATCGGTTCGGTCGACTGGCCTTTGCTCATCAAGCTGCTGGCCGGCTCGCTGCCCGGTATCTGGCTGGGCTCGCACCTGGTGCACAAAACACCTGACCGCGTGATCCGCTCGCTGTTGTCCGTGTTGCTGGCCTATGCCGGCGTGAAACTGATTTCGATCTGAACCCGCTCCGCTCCCTAAAAAAACTCCACGTTTGAACCCCGACAGCCATGTACCAATACACAGAATTTGACCGAGAGTTTGTCAAAGCCCGCGCCAACCAATACCGCGACCAGCTGACACGCTGGCAGGCCGGCCAACTGCCGGAAGATGAGTTTCGCCCCTTGCGCCTGCAAAACGGCTGGTATGTGCAGCGCTACGCGCCCATGCTGCGCGTGGCCGTGCCTTATGGTGAGCTTTCAAGCGCGCAGGTGCGCGTGCTGGCCAAAATCGCCCGCGAGTACGACCAGCCCAATGCGGCCCTGTTCAATGAAGCGCAGGCCAAACAAGACAAGCTCGGCCCCGTCAACCTGAAAAGCGGCCTGTCTGTCAGCTCCAAGCTGACCACCGGCTACGCCCACTTCACGACGCGCCAGAACGTTCAGTACAACTGGATCCCGCTCGACAAATCGGCCGAAGTCATGGACCTGCTGGCCAGTGTCAGCATGCACGGCATCCAGACCAGCGGCAATTGCATCCGCAACATCACCAGCGACGAGCGTGCCGGTATCGCGGTCGACGAGATCGCCGACCCGCGCCCCTTCGGCGAAATCCTGCGCCAATGGAGCACGCTACACCCCGAGTTCGCATTTCTGCCGCGCAAGTTCAAGATCGCCATCAGCGGCGCCCGCGAAGACCGCGCCGCCACGGCCTGGCACGATGTCGGCCTGCACCTGATCCGCAATGCCGAGGGCGAGCTGGGCTTCAAGGTGCTGGTGGGTGGCGGCATGGGCCGCACACCGGTCATCGGCACGGTGATCCGCGAGTTCCTGCCCTGGAACCAGATCATGAATTACCTGGAAGCCGTGGTGCGCGTTTACAACCGCTACGGCCGCCGCGACAACATCTACAAGGCCCGCATCAAGATCCTGGTGAAGGCCGAAGGCCAGCGCTATATCGACGACGTTGAGGCCGAGTACAAGCAGATCATTGAGCACGACGGCGCGCCGCACACCATCACGCAGGCTGAGCTCGACCGCGTGACAGCGTCCTTCGTGCCGCCCACGCTCAATTGCGACCGCAAGAGCGCCGACGTCAAGATCGCGAACATCCTGCGCGCCGCTGCTGAAGACGACGTGGAGTTCGGCCGCTGGCTGCAGCGCAATGTGGCACCCCACCAGAACCCTGACCTGCGCGCCGTGACCCTGTCGTTCAAGCGTCTGGGCCAGGCCCCCGGCGACGCGACGGCCGACCAGCTCGACATTGCCGCCGACCTGGCCGACCAGTTCAGCGCCGGTGAAGTGCGTGTAACGCACGACCAGAACCTGCTGCTGCCCTGGGTGCGTTGCGACGAGCTGCCCGAACTCTGGCGCGCCGCCCGCAAGGCCGGCTTTGCCAAGCCCAACATTCACCTGCTGACCGACATGATCGCCTGCCCCGGCGGCGATTTCTGCTCGCTGGCCAATGCGCGCTCCATCCCCATTGCCGAAGCGATTACCGAGCGCTACCAGGACATGGACGAGCTGCACGACCTGGGCGAGATTGACCTGCACATCAGCGGCTGCATCAACTCCTGCGGACACCACCACAGCGGCCACATCGGCATCCTGGGGGTCGACAAGGACGGGCTCGAGTGGTACCAGGTCTCGCTGGGCGGCTCGGATGGCTCCACGCTGAGCGGAGCCTCGGTGCCCGGCAAGGTGGTAGGCCCATCGTTCACAGGCGCCGAAGTGCCCGAAGTGATTGAAGCGGTGCTCGACACCTATCGACAGTTGCGCGAAGACGGCGAAACCTTCATCGCGACCTTCCGCCGCGTCGGCATCGAACCGTACAAAGCCGCCGCCAAGGCTGCGCGCTTTGCTCCCAACACCGTCGCGCACTAAGACGCACTGAAAGAGAGGAATCACGATGAAATTACTGCCTTTCAGCGAACAAAGCGGCGCAGAGCAAGCCGGCACCCTGGTGCTTGCGAACGATGCCGACCCTTTCGAAGTCAGCCTAGACGGCATCGCACGCGTCGACCTGCACTTTCCCAAATTCACCGACGGCCGCGCCTACAGCCAGGCTTTCCTGCTGCGCCGCCGCCGTGAGTTCAAGGGTGAAATCCGCGCTACCGGCGATGTGCTGGTGGACCAGTTGGCCCAGATGGAGCGCAGCGGCTTTGACACCGCCGTGCTGCGTGCTGACCAGGACATGGCCGTAGCCCAGCGCGTGCTGGCGTCCTACCCCGGTTACGGCGTCGGCAAATACCAGGGCGATGCGGTCGACGTGCAACCCCACTTCAAGGAGGCGGCTGCCGCCTGAACACTATGAGCCTCGACCTTGCAAAAATCAACGCAGAACTCGGCCACAACGCGCAGGGCTTGGTGGCTTGGGCCGTCGGGCTGGGCCGGCCCGCCATCGTTACCACCAATTTCCGTCCCTTCGAGGCAGTGATACTGCACATGGTGACACGCGCCAACCCGCGCGTTCCCGTGGTCTGGATGGACAACGGCTACAACACCGAGGCCACTTACCGCTTCGCCGATGAAGTGACCAAACTGCTCAAGCTGGACCTTCATATTTACCTGCCGCGCCGCTCCCGTGCGCACCGCGAGGCCGTGGAAGGCCCGACCCCGGCGCTGGACGACCCACGCCACGCGGCCTTCACTGAAGAGGTGAAGCTCGAGCCATTTGCCCGCGCCATGCGTGAAACCGCACCCCAGG
>JAJKJM010000210.1 GCA_021153985.1 Polaromonas sp. | reverse complement strand
CTGGGCGTGAGCTCGGGCTCGCCGGGCTTGTAGACAGGCGTGCGGTTGAGCACCACGTCTTCGACACGTTCGCGCAGCACTGGGTCCAGGTCGTCGTACACGCCGACCATGCCGGCGTTGACGATGCCCATGTCCATGCCGGCCTGGATCGCGTGATAGAGGAACACGGTGTGGATGGCTTCGCGGACCGGGTCGTTGCCGCGAAAGCTGAAGGACACGTTGGACACGCCGCCCGACACTTTGGCGCCCGGCAGGTTCTGCTTGATCCAGCGCGTGGCGTTGATGAAGTCGACCGCGTAGTTGTTGTGCTCTTCGATGCCGGTGGCGATGGCGAAGATGTTGGGGTCGAAGATGATGTCTTCGGGCGGAAAGCCCAACTCGTCGACCAGCACGCGGTAGGCGCGCTCGCAGATTTCAACCTTGCGCTCATAGGTGTCGGCCTGGCCTTGTTCGTCGAAGGCCATGACCACCGCGGCGGCGCCGTAGCGCTTGAGCAGCTTGGCCTGGTGCTTGAAGGGCTCCAGCCCCTCTTTCATCGAGATCGAGTTGACGATGCCCTTGCCCTGGATGCAGCGCAGGCCGGCTTCAATGACGCTCCACTTGGAGCTGTCGATCATGATGGGCACGCGGGCGATGTCGGGCTCGCTGGCGATGAGGTTGAGGAAGCGCACCATGGCGGCCTGGCTGTCCAGCATGGCCTCGTCCATGTTGATGTCGATGATCTGCGCGCCGTTTTCGACCTGCTGGCGGGCCACGGCCAGCGCCTGCTCGTATTCGCCGTTCAGGATCATGCGGGCGAAGGCCTTGGAGCCGGTGACGTTGGTGCGTTCGCCGATGTTGACGAATAAAGTGCCCGCGCCGATGTTGACCGGCTCAAGGCCGGACAGCTTCATCGGGGGGACAAGGACGGAATTTTCGATTTCTGGCATGCGCTTCACCTTCGGGGGCAAGGTGAGCGTCGTTGCAGCAGGCGGCGCCGAAAGGGCCGCCTGTAACCCAAGCCTGACGGACGCTAAGTTCCGCTGCAACGCTCCTTGGGTTGCCGGTATTTTACCGGCTGAACGCCTTGTTGTGCCATTCCCGGGTACGAAGACCCGGGAATGGGGCGCTACTTAGTCGAGTTTGATCTTGGCGACTTTGATCAGGCGGCCGTAATCGGCGTGCTCTTTCATGACCATATAAGCGAAGTCCGCCGAGGTCATGGGGCTGGGCGTGGCGCTCATGCGGGCGAATTTTTCGGCCGTGTCGGGCGTATTCAGCGCGGCGGCGAAGGCTTTTTGCAGCTGGTCTGTCGTGGCTTTGGGCAGGTTGGCCGGGCCGAAGATGCCGAACCAGGTGCTGATGTGAAAGCCCGGCAGCACATCGTTGATGGTGGGAATCTCGGTGAAGCTGCTGGAGCGGTTGATGGTGGTCACGCCGAAAGCCACCAGCTTGCCGGACTTGATGTTGGTGCTGGCCGAGGCCAGGTTGTCAAACATCAGGTCGGCCTGGCCGGACAGCAGGCCGGCCTGCGCCTGGGCCGAGCCGCTGGAAGGCAGGTGCACCACGCTGATCTTGGCCAGGCTTTTGAACAGCTCGCCGGCGAGGTGGCCGGCGCTGCCGTTGCCGCCGGAGGAGTAGGTCAGCCGGCCGGGATTCTTGCGCGCATAGGCGATCAGGTCCTTGGTGTCCTTGATGTTCAGGCGCTTGGCGGTCTCGGCATTCATGACCAGCACGTTGGGCACGCGGGCCACCAGCGTGATGGGCGTGAAGTCCTTGAGCGCGTCGTAAGGCATGTTGGGGTAGAGCCAGGGATTGATGGCGTGGGTGGCCACCGCTCCCATCACCAGCGTCTGGCCGTCGGCCGGCGCCTTGGCGACCAGCGCGGCGCCCACGTTGCCGCCCGAGCCGGGACGGTTGTCGACCGTCACTTCGGTCTTGAGCAGGGGACGCAGCTTCTCGGCCAGAATGCGCGCGGCATTGTCCAGCGGGCCGCCGGCCGGATAGGGAACGACGATGGTGACCGGTTTTTGTGGCGCCAACTGCGCATGGGCGCCCAGAGCGGCCGTGGCCACGGCGAATGCCGCGGCGATCTTGATGAATGAACGCACGTTCATGATTTCCTTAGTTGTGATGTTGTGTTGTGTCCGGCCAAGGGCAGGCTGCGGGGCGCAGCGCCGGTTGGTGAAAACCAGGCCTGACAAACGGGCCTGACTATAGCCGCTAAATGTGACGCGCCCGGGCGGTTCCCGTCTGGATACTTTGTAATCGCCGGGGCGCAAGGACGGAAATGAAAGGGCCCGGAAGGCCTTTTCATCTCGCCGTCACTGTCACCTGAGAGCTCAGAACTCAGGGCTCAGAACTCAGAGTTCAGGGTTCAGGGCTCAGGGCTCAGGCAGCTTCCTTGTAGAAGCCGCCGCGCTGCAACGAGCGCGCGGCCATAGGGGCCACGGCATGGGCAATCGCGCCAATGTGGTCGGGCGTGGTGCCGCAGCAGCCGCCCACGATGTTGACCAGGCCTTCGTCGGCAAACTCGCGCAGCAGGCGCGACGTGACGTCGGGCGTCTCGTCAAAGCCGGTGTCGCTCATGGGATTGGGCAGGCCGGCGTTGGGGTAGCAGCTGATGAAGGTGTCGCCGGCCACGCGGGCCAGCTCCTGGATATAGGGGCGCATCAGGGTTGCGCCCAGCGCGCAGTTGAGGCCGATGGCCAGCGGCGCGGCATGGCGCACGCTGTGCCAGAAGGCGGTGACGGTCTGGCCGCTCAGGATGCGGCCGGAGGCGTCGGTCACGGTGCCGCTGATGATGAGGGGCAGGCGCTCGCCCGAGTTGTCGAAGTATTCATCAATGGCGAACAGCGCCGCCTTGGCGTTGAGGGTGTCGAAGATGGTTTCAACCAGCAGCACATCGCTGCCGCCTTTGACCAGCGCCTCGGTCTGCTCGTAGTAGGCCTTGCGCAGCTCTTCAAAGCTGGTGTTGCGCGCGCCGGGGTCGTTCACATCGGGGCTGATGCTGGCCGTCTTGGGCGTGGGGCCGAGGGCGCCGACGACAAAGCGGGGTTTGTCAGGCGTGGAGAATTTGTCGCAGGCGGCGCGGGCGATGCGGGCCGACTCGTAGTTCATCTCGACGGCGAGGTCGGCCATGTCGTAGTCGGCCTGGGCCACCGTGGTCGCGCCAAAGGTGTTGGTTTCGATCATGTCGGCGCCGGCAGCAAGGTAGCCTTCATGGATGTCCTGGATCACGTCGGGGCGCGTGAGGCTGAGCAGCTCGTTGTTGCCCTTCACGTCTTTGTGGAAGTCTTTGAAGCGCTCACCGCGGTACTGGGCCTCGTTCAGTTTGAAGCGCTGGATCATCGTGCCCATCGCGCCGTCGAGGATGGCAATGCGCTTTTCGAGGATGCCAGGGAGCTGCTGGCCGCGGGTGTAGGGTGTCTGCTTCATGGCCCGATTTTAGGGGGTGGCGGCTTTTTCGGCAGGCGTCTACGCTGCAACCCTGCTTTCGGCACGCCATTTGCCCCTCGATAAGGCTCCTCAACCCAGCATGAGCCGCGGGACTGGCTTTGCCAGACCGCAGGCGGGCGGCCCCCTCGGGGGGCAGGGAGCTACACGCAGTGAGCGACCGTGGGGGCTTAGACTACTTGCTCCGAATATGAAAAACTTCCAACCCAAAGAAGCCTGGACTTGGCTACAGGCACGCCCCGACGCCCTGTTTGTCGACGTGCGCATGGAGATCGAGTCGCTGTATGTGGGCCGCCCGCCCGGCGTGGTCAATGTGCCGTGGTACGAATACCCCGACCTGCAGCCCGACGCGCAAAAGTTCGCTGACGCCGTGGCGCGCGAAGCCACAGGCAAGGCGCAGCCGGTGCTGCTGATCTGCCGCTCCGGCAAGCGCACACTGGATGCCGGCCACGCACTGGAGGCAGCGGGCTTTTCAGACGTACAGCATGTGGTGCACGGATTTGAGGGCGAGCTGGACGAGCAGTTTCAGCGCTCCACGCTGTCGGGCTGGCGTTTTGACGGCTTGCCATGGGAGCAGATGTAGCGCCTGCGCCGCTTGCCGGCTCCGCTAAATTTATGCATCAAATCAGTCTCTAGCCCATGCACAACATGGACTTGCGGCTATTATTTTTATAGCGCCACAGCCAGTTTCCTGCCACCCTCACCTTTCGCCCAGCCTTGTCCTCTTTACCGATTTCCCCTCTCACCACGCCCTTGCAGGTCCTCGGCCAGGTTTTTGGCTACGACAGTTTCCGCGGCCCGCAAGAGGCCATCGTGGACCACGTGGTGCATGGGGGCGACGCGCTGGTGTTGATGCCCACAGGCGGCGGCAAGTCGCTGTGTTACCAGATCCCGGCCATCGTGCGGCAGCAGGCGGGCCATGGCGTGACGATCGTGATCTCGCCGCTGATCGCGCTGATGCACGACCAGGTGGGCGCGCTGCATGAGGCGGGCGTGTCTGCGGCTTTCCTCAACTCCACACAAAGCTTTGACGAAAGCAGCCAGCTCGAAAAGCAGCTGCTGCGCAACGAACTGACGCTGCTGTACGCCGCGCCCGAGCGCATCAATACGCCGCGCATGAAGGGCTTGCTGGCGTCGTTGCATGAACGCGGCCTGCTCAGCCTGTTTGCGATTGACGAGGCGCATTGCGTGAGCCAGTGGGGCCACGACTTCCGGCCCGAGTACCGGTCTTTGAGCCTGTTGCACGAGACCTTTCCGGATGTGCCGCGCATGGCGCTGACGGCCACGGCCGACGCGCTGACGCGGCAGGACATGATTGAGCGCCTCAAGCTCGAGGACGCACGCCAGTTTGTCAGCAGCTTTGACCGGCCCAACATCCGCTACACCATCGTCGAGAAGACCGACCCGACGCGCCAGTTGCTGCGTTTTATCGAGACCGAACACGAGGGTGAGGCGGGCATCGTGTACTGCCAGTCGCGCAAGCGCGTCGACGAGATCGCCGAGACGCTGCAGGACGCCGGGCTGAAGGCGCTGGCCTACCACGCGGGGCTGGACTCAGGCGTGCGGCAGCAACGGCAAGACCGCTTCCTGCGCGAAGACGGCATCGTGATGGTGGCCACGATTGCGTTCGGCATGGGCATCGACAAGCCCGATGTGCGCTTTGTGGCGCACCTGGACATGCCCAAGAATATTGAAGGCTATTACCAGGAGACGGGCCGCGCGGGCCGCGACGGCCAGAGCGCCGACGCCTGGATGGTTTACGGCCTGCAGGACGTGGTGAACCAGCGCCGCATGATCGACACCAGCGAAGCGGCGAGCGAGGAGTTCAAGCAGGTGATGCGCGGCAAGCTCGACGCGCTGCTGACGCTGGCGGAAGACACGCGCTGCCGCCGCGTCAGCTTGCTGGGCTATTTCGGCGAAGAGAGCCAGCCTTGCGGCAACTGCGACAACTGCCTGAATCCGCCGGCGGTATGGGACGCCACCGAGGCCGCGCGCAAGATGCTCAGTTGCATTTACCGCGTGCAGCAGGCCAGCGGCATCAGCTTCGGCGCCGGCCACATCATGGATATCCTGCGCGGCAAGGCCACCGAAAAAATGACCCAGTACGGGCACGACAAGCTCAGCACCTTCGGCATAGGCGCCGACCTGGCCGAGGCGCAGTGGCGCGGCGTGCTGCGCCAGCTGATCGCCCGCAACATGGTGCGCGTGGACGCCGAGGCCTTCAGCACCCTGCAGCTGTTGCCCGACGCGCGCCAGGTGCTCAAGGGCGAAGTCAGCGTGGTGCTGCGCGAGCAGGCCGCAGGCGCCAAGGCCGGCAGCCGCAGCAAGCGCGTGACCAAAACCTCGGTCAAGGGGCTGGCGGAAGCCGCGCTCAATGCCGGCGCGCTGGAACGGCTGGCGCGGCTGAAGGCCTGGCGTGCCGAGGTGGCGCGCGAGCACAACCTGCCGGCTTTCGTGATTTTTCACGATGCCACGCTGCGCGCCATCGCCGAACGGGCGCCCGAAAGCCTGGCCGACCTGGACGGCGTCAGCGGCATCGGCGCGAAAAAGCGCGAGGCCTACGGGGCCGAAGTGCTTCGGGTCTGCGCGGCGGCGGATTAGGCCTTCGCAAGCCGAGGCGAGTCAGCGCTGTAACGTACGCCTTGCCGCTTAAACCGCGCCGGACGTATCCCGGATCTCGACGCTGTCTATGGCCGCGCGCGCGGGGCGCTGCGGCGTCAAGAGCCCCCGAACCAGTCCGGCAGCGTTAAAACACCACGAAACGACCGAAAACACGGCTTTTGTGGCGCTTCGTTTTCGCCATGCCATCAACAGGATGGGTACCGCCGCAATGCAGGAGAAGGCCGCGATGCGCGCTGTCCACGGCAGGGGGGCTACCAATACGGCGAGCAACACGGCCCACCACCCCAGCACCGCGACATACAACCGCAGCTCACGTACCCGCATCAGCACCAGCCCCAGGTGCGACTCGCCCCAGGCCGCGCGCAGCACTTCGCCCAGGCCGCAGATGTAGCGGCTGCGCCAGCGGCGCACCAGCAACTGGTAGGGGGGCGCGTCGTGGCCATGGTGCCGCACGGAATCGATGCCCAGGCGCCACAATTTCCAGCCCCGGGCATGCAGGCGCATGGCCAGGTCAAACTCCTCATAACTGTGCAGGTTGCGGTCTGAAAAATACCCGGCTTGCTCCACTGCGGCCCTGCGGTACAGCCCGCCCATATCCAGCCGGTCCACCATGCCCGCCCGCATGTGGCCCAAACCCCGCTCCACGCGCGCCACATATTCCAGGCTGCTGGTGTTCATTTCAACGACTTGCCCTCCCACGCCGGCCACGTCGGGATGCGCCTGCATGAAGGCCAGCGCCTCCGGCAAAAAACCGGGCTGCATTTCCATGTCGCCGTCCAGGATGTAAACAAATTCGCCCACCGAATGCTGATAACCCAGTTGGGGGCCGGCGCCGCAGCAGCGTTCATCGGCGCGTGCCAGTTGCACGATACGGATGGGATAAGCAGACGCCAGTGCCACCGTGCGGTCGCTGGAGCAGGAGTCGGCGAGCACCACCTCGCCACCGACCATCCGGACGGCCGTCAACGCACTCTCCACTGCGGCTACGATGCGCTTTTCTTCGTTCAGGGCCTTGATGACGATGCTCACCCGGCATGGGGAGCCTGTGGCTTCAGAGGGTTGCATCATTTTTACCTCGCAAAATAATGCGGGCCGGCACACCCACGGCAAGGGCGCCGGCGGGGACGTCTGTGAGCACCACCGCATTGGCGCCAATGTCCACGTCGTCCCCAATCCGTACGGCCCCAAGGATCTTCGCGCCGGCGCCGACGTTCACACGGTTGCCGATGTGCGGCGCTTCCAGCGGCCTGTCCATGCGCTGGTTGCCGATGGTGACGCCCTGGCGGATGATGCAGTCATCGCCGATTACGGCCTTGCCGTGCACCACAATCGCGCCGGAATGTTCAATGACGAGGCGCCTTCCGATCTGGGCCGAGACCCCGATCGTGACGCCGCAAAACATTTCAGCCAGCTTGGCCAGTACCAGATGCAAGGCGCCAAGCGGGTAGCGCACCAGCCTGGACTGAAACCGGTAGCGCAGATGCCCCAGCCTGTAGACCTGCAGCGCCCAGAAGCCCAGGGACAAAACGCCTTCCTGCGCTGCACGCAAGTCCTCAAGAAAAGCCATCGCTATTGACCTTCCATAACACGCATTGAGATGTGACAAGCACTCGAACGGTCGCAGGCTCCAACGGGGGCTGTACGGGGTTCGGGGAAGAAGTCCGCGGCAAGCGGCTCAGAACCCGGTAAAGCCTGGGCACCAAATCTCAGCGCTCACAGCCGTGAAGTGCAAGATTCGTACCAGTGGACTTACCAGAGAGTGGACTGGCAGCGCCTGTATTCACTAGCGCAGGCGAGCCGTCAAGAAGACCGTTGTGCCCGGTTTTGGGGCGGGCTGGCCAGCGCAAGGCGACGGACAGGACGGGATTTTCCGCTTGTGTCCATGCACCATGCCAACTGTGCATATCAACCCATCCTTAAGCTCATGGCGCATTTTTCGCAAGGGTTTATCCCGAGCGAATAGGTCTTTGCGCTCGCATGGCGCACGCAGCGCTTGGGTTAGCATTTCGGCGCTGGCACGCATCGTGCTGGACCTCATAAGTTTCACTGACTGGAGAATCCCGTGATCAAAATCGCAAAAAAACATGGACTTGCCACGCTGGCAGCCGCCGGCCTTACCCTCGCAGCCATGGCGCCGGCCCACGCCGGCAAGACGCTGGATGCCATCAAGGCACGCGGCCAGGTCATCTGCGGCGTGAACGTCGGCCTGGCGGGCTTTTCCTCCGCCGACAGCAACGGGGCCTGGACCGGCCTTGACGTGGACGTCTGCAAGGCGGTCGCGGCCAGCGTGCTGGGCGACGCCAACAAGGTCAAGTGGGTTCCCCTGAACGCCCAGCAGCGCTTCACCGCGCTGCAGTCCGGCGAAGTCGACGTGCTTTCGCGCAACACCACTTTCTCGCTGACCCGCGACGCGTCGCTGGGCCTGCACATGACCGCCGTGACCTATTACGACGGCCAGGGCTTCATGGTTCCGGTCAAGAGCAAGATCAAAAGCGCCAAGCAGCTCAAGGGCGCCACCGTCTGCGTGCAGTCCGGCACCACCACTGAAAAGAACCTGACCGACTTCTCCAAGGCCAACAACCTGGGCATCAAGCCCGTGGTGTTCGAAAAGCAGGAAGCCGTCAACGCCGCCTACTTCTCAGGCCGTTGCCAGGCTTACACGACGGACGCCTCGGGCCTGGCCTCCGTTCGCAACAAGGAAGCCAAAGTCCCCGGTGACCACCTGATCCTGCCCGAGCTGATCTCCAAGGAGCCGCTGGGCCCCATGGTGCGCCGCGGTGACGACGAATGGTTTGCCATCGTCAAGTGGGTGATCTACGGCCTGGTCGAAGCCGAAGAGTATGGCGTGACCCAGGCCAACGTCGACGCCATGACCAAGGACAGCAAGGATCCCGTGATCATGCGCCTGACCGGCAGTGGCGAAGACACCGGCAAGCTGCTGGGCCTGGACAAGGAATGGCTGGTGCGCGCCGTCAAGTCCGTGGGTAACTACGGCGAGATCTTCGAGCGCAACGTCGGCCCCAAGACGCCATTGGCACTGCCGCGCGGCCAGAACAACCAGTGGAACAAGGGCGGCCAGATGTACGCCATGCCAGTGCGCTGACCTGATCACCTGAATCCGATGCGCTAACGCAACGGGCCGCTCGCAATTCATCGTTGTCGAGCGGCCCGCTTTTTTGGGTACCCCGTTTATGTCCGAGCACTCCCTGATCCCCCCGCGCCCGGCTCCGGCCCTGCGGCGCAAGGTTTTTTCCTGGCGCAGCAAGCAGGCGCGGGCCATCGTCTACCAGATTGCCGCCGTCAGCCTGATCGTCTTCCTGGTCTGGCTGCTGGTGAGCAACACCATGGGCAACATGAAGACCCGCGGCATCCAGAGCGGCTTCGACTTCCTGACGCAGCCGGCCGGCTTCGATATCGGCGAAGGCTGGCTCAGCTACGACTCGATCGACCCCTACTGGAAAGCCTTCCTGGTCGGGCTGGTCAACACGCTGCGCGTGGCGGTGGTCGGCATCGTGCTGACCTCCATCCTGGGCACCTTGCTGGGTGTGGGCCGCTTCTCGCGCAACGCGCTGGTGCGCGCGCTGTGCTACGGCTACGTGGAGACCTTTCGCAACATCCCGGTGCTGCTGCAGCTGCTGATGTGGTACCTGCTGTTCACCGAATACCTGCCGGCCGTCGACCAGGCCCTGCACATCGGCAAGTGGGTTTACGTCAGCAAGAACGGCATCTCCTACCCTTCGCCGGTATGGAAGCTGGGCCAGACGCTGGCGCTCACCGGCGCGCTGGCGGGCGTGGTGGCCAGCGTGCTGTATGCGCGCAGCGCGCGCCGGCAGTTCGACCTGACCGGCAAGCCGCGGCCGGTGTTCTGGGTGTCGCTGGCGCTGGTCGTGGGCGGCGCGTTGCTGGGCTGGCTCGCCGGCGGCGCACCCAGCGAATGGAGCATGCCGCTGCCGACCGAGTCGCAGGTCGAAGGCGGCGGAGCGCTGTCGCCAGAGTACCTCGCGGTGCTGCTGGGCCTGGTGCTCTACACCTCCGCCTTCGTGGCCGAGGTGGTGCGCGCCGGCATCGCCTCGGTGTCGCTGGGCCAGCATGAGGCCAGCGCCTCGCTGGGCCTGTCACGCGGCCATTCCATGCGGCTGGTGGTGTTGCCGCAGGCGCTACGGGTCATCATCCCGCCGCTGACCAACCAGTACCTCAACCTCACCAAGAACTCCTCGCTGGCCGTAGCCGTGGGTTACCCCGACCTGGTTTCCATCGCGAACACCTCGCTGAACCAGACCGGCCGGGCCGTGGAGTGCATCGCCATCATCATGCTGATCTACCTGAGCACCTCGCTGGCGACGTCCGGCCTGATGAACTGGTTCAACAGCCGTGCCGCCATCAAGGAGCGCTGAGCGATGAGCAATCCCAACAACACTTTTGTGCCGATCGCAGCCCGTCCCGCCCCCGTCAAGATGGAAGGCTTCATCCCCTGGCTGCGCAACAACCTGTTTTCGAGCATCGGCAATTCGGTGGTTTCCCTGCTCGTGCTCGCGCTGCTGGTATGGGCCGCCTCGGGCATCGCGCAATGGGGCATCTTGCATGCCGTCACTGCGGCGGACCCGGACGCCTGCCAGGCCGCGCGGGGTGTGGGCGCCTGCTGGGGCGTGATCCGCGAAAAAGGTCGCATCATCCTGCTGGGCCGTTACCCGCAGCCCGAACACTGGCGCGCGGAACTGGCGACCGTGCTGCTGCTGGGCCTGGTGGTGGCCAGCTGCGTGCGCTGGTTCTGGAGACCCTGGCTGGTGCTGCTGTGGGCCGTCGTGCTGGGCGCCTTCTTCACGCTGATGAGCGGAGGCGTCTTCGGCCTGACCAAGGTGACGACCGACCAGTGGGGCGGCTTGCCGCTGACGGTGATCCTCACGGTGGTCTCAATGACGATTGCCTTCCCGATCGCCGTGATGGTGGCGCTGGGGCGCCGCGCCAACATGCCGGCCATACGCACGCTCTGCGTCATCTACGTCGAGCTGATACGCGGGGTGCCCCTGATTTCCGTGCTGTTCATGGCCAGCTTCATGTTCCCGCTGTTCATGCCCATCGGCAAATCGCCCGACGTGCTGGTGCGGGTCATCGTCGGCATCACGCTTTTCGCGGGCGCCTACATGGCCGAAATCGTTCGCGGCGGTTTGCAGTCGCTCTCCAAAGGCCAGACCGAAGCCGCGGCGAGCCTGGGGCTGGGCTACTGGCAGACGCAGATCAAGATCGTGCTGCCCCAGGCCTTGGGTACGGTGGTGCCCAGCATCATGAACAACTTCATTTCACTGTTCAAGGACACCTCGCTGGTGACTATCGTGTCGCTGTACGAACTCACGGGCGCGCTGTCGCTGGCCGTAGGCTCGGACCCGAACTGGCGCCCTTTCAAGATTGAAGCCTATATTTTCATCGCCGCGATTTATTTCACCTGCTGCTTCGCCATGTCGCGCTACAGCCTCTGGATTGAACGCCGGCTCGCTGTGGGCAAAGCCCGTTGAACAGGTTGAACAGGAAACAGAAAAATGAGTGAACCCACCATCCACTTCGACAAAGTCAACAAATGGTACGGCAACAATTTCCACGTGCTGCGCGACATCGACCTTCAGGTCAAGCCGGGCGAGCGCCTGGTGATCTGCGGGCCTTCGGGCTCGGGCAAGTCCACCATGATCCGCTGCATCAACGCACTGGAGGACTACCAGGAAGGCAAACTCACAGTAGCCGGCTCATTGCTGCGCGACGACATCAAGGCGATTGACGCGGTGCGCCGCCAGGTCGGCATGGTGTTCCAGCAGTTCAACCTCTTTCCCCACCTGACGGTGCTGGAAAACCTGACACTCTCGCCGACCTGGGTGGCGGGCCTGTCCAAAAAGGACGCCATTGAGCGCGCCATGCACCAGCTGGAGCGCGTGCGCATCGCCGAGCAGGCGCAGAAGTACCCGCTGCAGCTTTCAGGCGGGCAACAGCAGCGCGTGGCCATTGCGCGCGCACTGTGCCTGACGCCCAAGATCATGTTGTTCGATGAACCCACTTCGGCGCTGGACCCGGAAATGATCAAGGAAGTGCTGGACGTGATGATGGAGCTGGCCAACCAGGGCATGACGATGCTGTGCGTGACGCATGAGATGGGCTTTGCCAAGGCTGTCGCAGATCGCGTGATCTTCATGGACCAGGGGCAGATCGTCGAAGAAAACACGCCCACGGAGTTCTTCAACCATCCGCAGACCGACCGCGCCAAGGATTTCCTGTCGAAAATTCTGGGCCATTAAACCAGGGCTGTTAACGCTATGTGCCAGCTTCTCGGAATGAATTCGGTCAAACCGGCCGACCTGCGGTTTTCACTCACCGGCTTCGCCGCGCGCGGCGGCCTCACCGACCACCATGCGGACGGCTTCGGCATCGGATTTTTTGAAGACAAGGCATGCCGCCTTTTTGTCGATGCGCAGCCGGCGGCCACGTCACCCGTGGCCGAGATGCTCAAGCACTATGCGATCAAGTCGCGCAATGTGGTGTCGCACATCCGCAAGGCCACGCAGGGCGACCCGATGCGGCTGGAAAACTGCCACCCCTTTACCCGGGAGCTGTGGGGCCGCCACTGGCTGTTTGCCCACAACGGCGACCTGATCGACTACCAGCCGGAATCAGCCGGCAACTACCAGCCGGTAGGCACCACCGACAGTGAGCGGGCGTTCTGCGCGCTGATGGAAGAGCTCAAGCAGATCAGCCCGCGCGAACCCTGCTCGCCCGACATCGTTTTTGAAACCTTGTGCTCCATGAGCGAGCGGACGGCCGAGTTCGGCGTCTTCAACTACCTGCTCTCCAACGGGCAGTCGCTCTTTGCGCATTGCTCGACGCGGCTGTGGTACCTGGTGCGCGAATGGCCTTTTTCAAACGCCAGCCTGGTCGATGCCGACCTGAGCATGGATTTTGCGCAAACCAACGACCCGGAAGACCGCCTCTGCGTGGTCGCCACCCAGCCGCTCACGCGCAATGAGAACTGGCAGCAGATGCAGCCAGGGCAACTGCTGTGGATTGAGCAGGGACGCATCGTGCGGCAAGCGCAGCTTGAGGTGAGCGAGGCCATTCGAATGAAGTACGAAGCCAGCCTGGCCTGCGTCTAAATCGCTCAATCCGCTCCGGCCACCGTCCACTGCGCCACGGCGAAGTCCCGCCGTATCAGGTTCTCGGCCAGCAAAAAGCGTTTCACCTCCTCAATCAGTTTGAGCCCTTCGGCCGGATAGGCCGTGTCGGGGAAATGCGAGAGCGGATAAGAGTCTTTCACCGCAGCGGCCGGAAACCCGCTGGCTTCGGCGTGAAAGGCGTAGTACGCCGCGCTGTCGCGGCGGATATCGTGCAGCGCCACAGTACGTGCGCGGCCCCAGGCCGCAGGCAGGCCCGGCGCACCGCCGAGCAGTTGCGGGGCCGCGATGATGACCGAGGTGCCGCGCAGCGTTGGATGTTTTTCAGCTTCGTCGATCACCGGGTAGCCGCGTGAGGCCAGCAAAGGGCCAGTGTTGATGGGCGCGGCAAAGGCTGCCACGGCGCCGCGTTCCAGCGCCGGTTCGCCATCGCGCGGCAGCATGTGCACCACTTTGACGGTTTTGAGCAAGCCCGCTTCTTTAAGCAGCCCCAGCACATAGCGATGCATGTAGGAGCCCAGTGCAACGCCGACGGTTTTTCCTTCAAGCTCCTTAACCGTCTTCACGCCGCCGCGCGGCGTGAGCAGCCAGACATTCATGCCCACGTTGTCAAATCCCAGCAGGCGGCCCTCAAAGCCTTGGGCCCGGGCCACCACGGCGGGCGTGTCGCCGTAGATGCCGACATCCAGGTTGCCGGAGACAAAGGCCTCGTTGAGGTCGGGGCCATTCGGGAACACGCGCGTCACCACTTCGCCAAAACCCAGAGGCGCCAGCTCGCGTTGCAGTTGGCCCTGCTGCAGGGCCCAGCCCGTGGCCGAGGCAGGTTTTTTGCCGGGGCCGATAAAGCCCAGGCGCAGCGGGCGAGAAGATGCGGACGCCTGGGCACGGCTGAAGCTGGGCAAGGCCAGCGAAGCCGCAGCCACAAGCGCAGCACTCAAAAGTTTGCGGCGAGGTTTGAACTGAAGCTCTTGCAGTTTTGCGGAGGTAGATTTCAAGTTGATCATGCCGGATGGGGTGGCGCGTCAATGCGCCCGTTGTAGAAGTTCATAGCTTGCGTCGGCTGCCGCGGTGGACTTGCGCCCCTTGCCCCAGCCGATGGCGCTTCGGTAGCTGCCCATCAGCGCCTGCGTGCCGGCCGCATGCTCGCTCACCACGGCGGCATGGTCGGCGATCGGTGCGACGTAGAGGGCATCTTCGGGGCAGTACAGCTCGCACATGAAGCAGGTCTGGCAGTCATCCTGCCGCGCGATCACCGGCGGACCGCCGGGCACGATGTCAAACACATTGGTGGGGCAGGCATGCACACAGATGTTGCAGGCCGTGCAGCGGGTGGCGCTGACGATTTCAATCATGGGTCACCTCCGCAGCGGTTTGCACGGCGTGCCGGCGTACCCAGATTTCGTCCAGCCCGCCGCTGACCAGCCGGTGCTGCTGATGCGGGTCGCTGGCTGTGTGCTCTTTGCGCCTGTGCATGCCGCGCGTCTCGGTGCGCTGCAACGCGCTGCGGTACATCCAGCGCGAGGTGGCCAGCATGGCAGCGGCTTCGCGGGCACGCACCGCTTCCTGGGCATTGGCCGCCGGCGCGCCTGCCCGCAGGCGATGCCACAGGGCATCGAGCCGCTGCAGAGAGTCTTCGAGCACATCGCCGCGCCGGTACCAGTTGCGCTCGTACGGAAACACCTCGGCCTGCACGGCGCGTATCACCTCGGCGCTGTCGGGCACATGGCTGCCCTTGCCTTGCAAAGCGACGCCGCCCGCGCGCAAGGCCACGCGCTGCGCAGTGCTGCGTGCACTGCGGCCGAAATCAGCCGCACCCGCGCCCGCCCAAAAGCCTGATGACAAGGCCCAGGCCGCGTTGTGGCTGCCGCCGCCGGTAAAGCCGCCGCAGATCAGTTCACGTGTGGCGGCATCGCCGGCCGCATACAAACCAGGCACGGAGGTTGCGCAACTCTCGCTCACCACATGCAGGCCGCCGGTGCCGCGCACGGTTCCCTCAAGCCGCAAGGTCACGGGAAAGTGCTGTGTGAAGGGGTTGATGCCCTGGCGGTCAAACGAGACGAAGAAGTTGGGCTGGGCCGTGCGCATCCAGGCGCGGATGTCGGCATCGGCGCGGTCAAGGCAGGCGTAGACCGGCTGCGTTTGCAAGGTCTGCGCGATCACGCTGCGACCGCGCGAAGAGCCCGCGCCTTCAATCGGTGAGCCGTCCGCGTAATAAAAAGTTGCCCAGTTGTAAAACAGCGATTTGGTGACCGACGAAAACGCCGGGCCCAGGCCGTACGCATTGGAGAACTCCATGCCTGACAGCTCGGCGCCGACCTCAGCCGCCATTAGATGCCCGTCGCCCGTCAGCACGTTGCAGCCCAGCGCGCGGCTCAGGAAAGCGCAGCCGCCGGTGGCGATGACCACGGCGCCGGCACGCGCCACCCAGGTTTCGCCGCTTTGCCGGTTAACACCAGTGGCGCCGCACACCGTGCCGCTGTCGTCCACCAGCAACTCCAGCGCGGGGCTGTGGTCGATGATGCGCGCGCCGGCCGCCTTGACCTGTTTGCGCATCAGGCGCATGTATTCGGGGCCTTGCAGCGACGTGCGGCGCAGTTGCCCGTCGGCGTCGACGGGAAATGGATAGCCCCACTCGGTCAGCAAATCAACATTGGCCCAGGTTTGCGCCAGCACCCGGTCCATCCAGGCGTGCTCTGCCAGGTGGCCGCCCATGGCGAGGCGGCTGGCTTTGGCTTCTTCACGCGCCGCGCCATCTGGAGAAACGTGCCAGAGCCCGGTACCCGAAGGTGCGGTCGCACCTGACGTGCCGCAGTAGCCCTTGTCAGCCAGCAGCACCGATGCCCCAGTGGCCGCCGCGCTGATGGCGGCCCAGGCGCCGGCGGGCCCGCCGCCTATCACCAGTACATCTATCTCATGCCGCACCGAGCCTGCTGCGCTCGACAACTGCTGTAAATCCCAATCCCGTGTTCCCATCGCCTGGCTCCTGAAGTTCCATATCGGCAACTCTAGGCAGACCAGGTCAGCTTGCGAACGAAGCTTTCCAGTTAAGGATAGTTGGAAATGATTGGCTTGCTATGAATTTAATAGCCATCAGCCAAGGCGGTTATTGGGCCGCAGGCCTTTTTTTCATAAATTTTGCGGGGCTGCCAGATCCGTGCCGCGAGCCCGCAATGGCGCAAGCCAGAGCTGCTACTGCAGGAAACCCATGTTGCGCCCTTCGCGCACCTCAGGCTTGATGCGGTGCTCGGCCTCGAGCTGCGACAGGAACTCTTCCACTGAGAACTCTGCCGCCAGGATGTCGACCTGCCGCTTGACGGCTGCAAAGTCACCGGGGCACAGCTGCGTGAGCTTGCCCAGCCTTTCACGGACGGCGCCGGTCAGCAGGCTTGCATCGCCGGCCAGCGCCTCGACCACGAACATGGTCTCGCGCTGCTCGCGGGTCAGGGGCATGAATTTGATCTTGAAGGTAAAGCGGCGCAGCGCCGCCTGGTCCAGGCTTTCGAGCAGGTTGGTGGTGCAGATGAAGATGCCGTTGTGGCGCTCCATGCCTTGCAGCATTTCGTTGACTTCCGTCACCTCATAGGTACGCTGGGCGCCGCGCCTGTCCTGCAAAAAGCTGTCGGCCTCATCCAGCAGCAGCACGGCCTTCTCGGTTTCGGCTTCGCGGAACATGGCCGCCATGTTCTGCTCGGTCTCGCCGACGTACTTGCTCATTAGGTCGCTGGCCTGCTTGATGATGAGGGGCTGGTCCAGCGCCTTGGCGATGTGCTCGGCCAGCGCGGTTTTTCCGGTGCCGGGCGGGCCGTAAAAGCACAGGCTGCCGTGGCCGCGGCTCTTGAGTGCCTCGACGATGCGCGGCACTTCAAAGCGCGACTCCACATTGAGCATGGACAAGTCGTAAGTCGTGACATTGCGGCGGCCGGATGACTCTGATTTATTGCCCAGCGCCACGTCGGCGTTCTTGAGCTGCCGCTCGATCAGCGACTCCATCAGCAATGGCCTGCCGCCGGCAAGGATGGTTTTCATTCCTTCCGCGTCTATCTGCACATCCATTTTGTCTTCGGGCGCGCTGGCCAGGCGGGCAAAGCGCACGGCCGTGCGTATCTGCGCGGGCGTCAGGCCCTTGCGTGCGGTGAGCTTGGCGATAAATGCATCGCTGACCTGCACGCCCTCAAGCGTCTTGCGGACCACACCTTCGCGCGCGCCGGGCGGCGGCGACCTCAACTCCAGGTGATAGGCAAAGCGGCGGCGAAAGGCCGGGTCAATCTGCTCGATGCGATTGGTGACCCACAATGTTGGCACGGTGTTCGATTCGAGGATCTGGTTGACCCAGGCCTTGCCGCTCACCGAGCCGGTAGCCGGCACGGGCAACTGCTCGGAGCGCGCCATCAATTGCGCGGCTTCGCTGGAGATGGGCGGGAACACGTCTTCCACTTCATCGAACAGCAGGGCCGAATGCGTGCTGCCTTTGAGGAACACCTGGGCGATTTGCAATGAGCGATAGCGGTCGCGCCCGCTCAGCGAGTTGCCGTCG
>JAJKJM010000209.1 GCA_021153985.1 Polaromonas sp. | reverse complement strand
TGGAAGCCTTCCTCAAGGCCGAAGGCAAGAAGATCAATGTGCTCTTCGCGCACAACGACGACATGGCCATAGGCGCGATCCAGGCGATTGAAGAGGCGGGCATGAAGCCGGCAAAGGACATCACGATCATTTCCATCGATGCCGTCAAGGGCGCCTTTGAGGCCATGATGGCCGGCAAGCTCAATGTGTCGGTGGAATGCAGCCCTTTGCTGGGCCCGCAACTGATGACGGCGGTCAAAGATATCAAGGCCGGCAAGCCGGTGCAGAAACGTATCGTTACCGAAGAAGGGATTTTTCCGATGGAAGTGGCAGCCAAGGAATTCCCCAAGCGTAAATACTGATTTGTGCGCCGCAACAGCGCACGGATACTTGAAAATTCATTCATAACACTCAAGGAGACAATTCATGAAACGTACTTTTCTGAAGACTTTGCTGGCCGGCCTGGTTCTGGGCGCCATGGGCATCGCACCGCTGGCATATGCGCAGGACAAGGGTAGCATCGGCATCTCGATGCCGACCAAGTCCTCGGCCCGCTGGATCGCCGACGGCGACAACATGGTCAAGGTGCTCAAGGAGCGCGGCTACAAGACCGACCTGCAATACGCCGACGACGACATCCCGAACCAGCTTGCCCAGATCGAGAACATGATCACCAAGGGTGTGAAGGTCCTGGTGATCGCATCCATTGACGGCACCACGCTGTCCAAGGCATTGCAGAACGCGGCCGACAAGGGTGTCAAGGTCATCGCCTATGACCGGCTGATCAAGGGTTCGAAGAACGTGGACTACTACGCCACCTTCGACAACTTCCAGGTCGGCGTGCTGCAAGCCACTTCCATCGTCGACAAGCTGGGCCTGAAACAGGGCAAGGGGCCTTTCAACATCGAGCTCTTCGGCGGCTCGCCCGACGACAACAACGCCTTCTTCTTCTATGACGGCGCCATGAGCGTGCTCAAGCCCTACATCGACAGCGGCAAGCTGGTGGTGCGCAGCAAGCAGTTGGGCATGAACAAGGTCGGCACGCTGCGCTGGGATGGCGCGGTCGCGCAGGCACGCATGGACAACCTGCTGTCGGCCTACTACGGTACGGAAAAAGTCCACGCGGTCCTGTCGCCCTATGACGGCCTGTCCATCGGCATCCTGTCTTCACTCAAAGGCGTCGGCTACTGCACGGCGCAGCAGCCTTGCCCGGTGGTCAGCGGCCAGGACGCCGAAATTCCGTCGGTGAAATCCATCCTGAAAGGCGAGCAGTACTCGACCGTCTTCAAGGACACGCGCGAGCTGGCCAAGGTCACGGCCAACATGGTGGACGCCATGCTGTCCGGCAAGCAGCCCGAGATCAACGACACCAAAACCTACAACAACGGCGTGAAGGTGGTGCCCTCCTACCTGCTCAAGCCGGTGGCTGTGGACGCATCCAACTGGCACAAGGTTTTGATTGACAGTGGTTACTACAAAGAGTCGCAAATCAAGTAACCCTGATTGAAGGTGGAAAGCACGACGGTCTCGTGCCTCGCGGGCACGGGACTGTATACGCCCATGGGTGCCAATCACCTGCGGAGCGATTTTTGTAGCAAAAGGACAGGCATTGGAAACGATTCTCGAGATGCGCGACATCCGCAAGACCTTTCCGGGGGTGGTCGCGCTGAACAAGGTCAACCTGCGCGTGCGCGCCGGGGAGATCCATGCCATCGTCGGTGAAAACGGCGCCGGCAAGTCGACCCTGATGAAGGTGCTCTCCGGGGTCTACCCGCACGGCTCTTACGACGGTGCGATTGTTTATGAAGGGCAGGAGCGCCGCTTCCTCGGTATCCACGACAGCGAACAGCTGGGCGTCATCATCATCCACCAGGAACTGGCGCTGGTGCCGCTGCTGTCCATCGCCGAGAACATCTTCCTCGGCAACGAGACCGCGCAGCGCGGCGTGATCGACTGGATGGAAGCGCACAGCAAGACGCAGGCGCTGCTTAAAAAGGTCGGCCTCAAGGAATCGCCCGCCACGCTGATCACCGACATCGGCGTGGGCAAGCAGCAGCTGGTGGAGATCGCCAAGGCCTTGTCCCGGCAGGTCAAGCTGCTCATCCTCGACGAACCGACCGCCAGCCTGAACGAAGGCGACAGCCAGGCTCTTCTGGACCTGCTGCTGGAACTCAAGGGCCAGGGCATTACCTGCATCCTCATTTCGCACAAGCTCAACGAAATTTCACGGGTGGCGGACGCCATCACCATCCTGCGCGACGGCAGCACCGTGGAGACGCTGGACTGCCGCGCCGCCGACCCCATCAGCGAAGACCGCGTGATCCGCGGCATGGTGGGCCGCGAGATGGCCGACCGCTACCCGCCACGCGAACCGCAGATCGGTGAAACCGTGTTTGAAGTACGCGACTGGAGCGTTTACCACCCGCTGCACACCGACAGGCAGTTCATCAAGGGCGTCAACCTGCAGGTGCGGCGCGGTGAAATCGTCGGCATCGCCGGGCTGATGGGGGCGGGGCGCACCGAGCTTGCCATGAGCATTTTCGGCCGTTCATGGGGACGCCGTATCAGCGGCCAGGTCCTGCTCAACGGCCAGCCCATCGATGTGGGGTCGGTGGAGAAAGCTGTCCGGCACGGCCTGGCCTATGTGACCGAAGACCGCAAGGGCAACGGGCTGGTTCTGAACGAAGACATCCAGTTCAATGTCTCGCTGGCCAACCTGAAAGGCGTGTCAAGCGCCGCCGTCATCGACAGCGGCCGCGAATACCAGGTCGCGCAAAGCTACCGCGAAAAACTCCGTATCCGCTGCTCCGGCGTCGGCCAGAAAGTCCTCAACCTCTCGGGCGGGAACCAGCAGAAAGTGGTGCTCGGGAAATGGCTGTTCACCAGCCCCGAAGTGCTCATCCTCGATGAGCCCACGCGCGGCATCGACGTGGGCGCCAAGTACGAAATCTACACCTTGATCGCCCAGCTGGCGGCCGAGGGGAAATGCATCATCATGATTTCTTCGGAAATGCCTGAGTTGCTGGGCATGACTGACCGTATCTACGTCATGAATGAAGGCCGCTTCATCGCCGAGATGCCGACGGCCCAGGCCTCCCAGGAAAAGATCATGCGCGCGATCATGAAAGCAAGCTGATGAAAACTCCCCCCCGAAGCGCCTCCGGCGCTCCCCCCTCAAGGGGGCGCCACCTGCGGCCTGGCAAAGCCAGTTCCGCGATGGCCCTGGCCTGGGTCACACCCGCCTCAACGGCTGCAGGTGCGCGCCACACAACGAGCCACACAACGAATGACTGACATGAGCCAGATGACACCCCCCCAGAATGCTACCGCCGCCCGCACCGATGCGACGGCCGCGCACCAGAAATCGCCGCTCGACTACCTGAAGCACAACTTCCGCGAGTACGGCATGCTGATCACGCTGGTGGCCATCATGGCGTTCTTCCAGTACATGACCGAGGGCACGCTCATGCAGCCCCTCAACCTCACCAACCTGGTCCTGCAGAACAGCTACATCGTCATCATGGCGCTGGGCATGCTGATGGTGATCGTGGCGGGGCATATCGACCTGTCGGTCGGTTCTGTGTGCGGCTTCATAGGCGCGCTGGCGGCCGTGCTGATGGTGGAGTACGGCTGGCATTTTGTGCCCGCCTCGCTGGTGTGCCTGCTCTGCGGCGCGCTGATAGGCGGTGTTCAGGGCTGGTTTGTCGCCTTCTTCCGTATCCCCTCTTTTATCGTCACGCTGGCCGGCATGCTGGTGTTCAAGGGGCTGGCGCTGGCACTGCTGCAAGGCCAGTCCGTCGGGCCCTTTCCTGATTCATTCCAGATGCTCAGCTCGGGTTTCATGCCCGACCTGTTTGGCAGCGGTGGCCTGCGCATGACTTCGCTGCTGCTGGGCGTGGCGCTGGCCGCCGTGCTCGCCGTGGCCGGCATACGTGCGCGGGCCAAGCAGCTCAAGCACGGCATCCAGGCTGAGCCCGCCGCCATTTTCTTCGTCAAAACGGCTATGTTTTCGGCGCTCCTGATTTACTTCAGCTACCTGCTGGCTTCCTACAGGGGGCTGCCGAATGTGCTGATTGTGATGGCCGCGCTGATTTTCCTGTTCCACTTCATCACCGGCCGCACCACCATCGGGCGGCGCGTCTATGCGCTGGGCGGCAACGAAAAAGCTGCCAAGCTCTCGGGCATCAAGACCGAACGCCTGGCCTTCTACACCTTCGTGAACATGGGCGTGCTGGCGGCGCTGGCGGGCCTGGTGTTCGCCGCGCGCCTGAATACCGCCACCCCCAAAGCCGGGCTGGGCTTCGAGCTTGACGTCATCGCCGCCTGCTTTATCGGCGGGGCCTCGGCCTCGGGCGGTGTCGGCAAAGTCATGGGCGCGGTGATAGGCGCATTTGTCATGGGCGTGATGAACAACGGCATGTCCATTCTGGGCATCGGCATCGACTACCAGCAGGTCATCAAGGGCGTGGTGCTGCTGGCGGCAGTGTTTGTCGACGTCTACAACAAGAACAAGGCATGAACCCCGCCGATGCCGCGCCCGTCCTGGAACTCGCGGGCATCCATAAACAGTTCGCGGGCATTCCGGCCCTGCAGGATGTGCGTCTGCGCCTGTATCCCGGCGAAATCCATGCCTTGATGGGGCAAAACGGCGCCGGCAAGTCCACGCTCATCAAGGTGTTGACCGGCGTGCTGGAAGCCAGCGGCGGCCAGATGCAGCTGGCCGGGGAACCGGTGTGGCCCGACTCTCCCCTGGCCGCGCAGCGGCTGGGCATCAGCACGGTCTACCAGGAAGTCAATCTCTGCCCCAACCTCTCGGTGGCGGAAAACATCTTCGCGGGCCGCTACCCGCGGTATGGGCTTGCGCAAGGATTTCGCATCGACTGGGGCACCGTGAACCGCCGCGCGCGCGAGCTGGTCGCGCGCATGGGCCTGGACATCGACGTCACGCGCCTGCTGTCCAGCTACCCGGTCGCGGTGCAGCAACTGGTGGCCATCGCGCGCGCCATCGGCATTGAATCCAAAGTGCTGATCCTCGACGAGCCAACCTCCAGCCTCGATGACGACGAGGTGCAAAAACTCTTTGAGGTGCTGCGGCGCCTTCGCGGCGAGGGGCTGGCCATTGTTTTTGTCACCCACTTCCTGAACCAGGTGTATGCGGTATCGGATCGCATCACCGTGCTGCGCAACGGAACATGGGTCGGCGAATGGCGTGCCAGTGAGCTGGGCCCGCAGGCGTTGATCGCGGCCATGCTGGGCCGAGAGCTGGCGGCACAATCCACCGCCGCCGCGCCCCCGGAATTTGACGATGCGGCGCCGGCGCTTCTGCTGGCCGAAGGCCTGGGTCAGGCCGGCCAGCTGCAGCCCATGGACCTGCGCGTGCGCGCCGGCGAGGTCGTGGGCCTGGCCGGGCTGCTGGGCTCGGGCCGCACGGAACTGGCGCGCCTGCTGTTCGGCCTGGAGACACCGGACCGCGGCATGCTCAGGATCGATGGCGAGACGGTCGCGTTTTCCAATCCCGCCGAAGCGATCCGGCACGGCCTGGCCTTGTGCCCCGAAGAGCGCAAGACCGACGGCATCGTAGCCGAGTTGTCGGTGCGCGAAAACATCGCGCTGGCGCTGCAGGCCCGCATGGGCATGCGCCGTTTTCTCTCGCGCGCCGAGCAGACCGTTTTGGCCGAACGCTTCGTGCAGGCAATGGGCATCAAGACCGTGAGTGTGGACACGCCCATCGGCCTGCTGTCGGGCGGCAACCAGCAAAAGGCCATGATCGCGCGCTGGCTCGCGACCGAGCCGCGCCTGCTGATCCTGGACGAGCCCACGCGCGGCGTGGACGTGGCCGCGAAGCAGGAAATCATGGAGCAGATCCTGCGCCTGGCCAAGGCCGGTATGGCGGTGATTTTCATCTCTTCCGAAATGAGCGAGGTGGTGCGCGTGGCGCACCGCATCGTGGTGCTGCGCGACCGCCGCAAGGTGGGTGAGTTGCCCGCCGGCAGCAGCGAAGACGCGGTTTATGAATTGATTGCCGCTGAACATGTCTGAAGCTTCCCTCTCCCCCTTGGCAACGCTGTTACGGCACCGCCTGGCCTGGCCGCTTATTACGCTGTTCCTGCTGCTCGCGGTGAACACGGTTTTTAATTCCAGTTTTCTGCACATTGAATGGCGCGACGGCCATCTGTATGGCAGCCTGATCGACATCCTCAACCGGGCTGCGCCGCTGGTGCTGGTGTCGCTGGGCATGACGATGGTGATCGCCACCCGCGGCATCGACATCTCCGTGGGGGCCGTGGTGGCCATCGCAGCGGCGGTGGCCGCCTGGATGATTGGCGGCTCGGTGGCGGGAAGCGTGAGCCGCTTCCCCATGCCGCTGGCGATTCTCGCGGCGCTGGGGGTCGCGCTGCTGTGCGGCCTGTGGAACGGCTTGTTGGTCGCGAAGGTGGGCATGCAGCCGATCATCGCCACGCTGATCCTCATGGTGGCGGGCCGCGGCATCGCGCAACTCATCACCGGCGGGCAGATCATCACCATCTACTACGCGCCGTTTTTCTTTCTGGGCAGCGGCTACCTGCTGGGCCTGCCTTTCTCGCTGTTTATTGTGGCAGTGGTGTTCGCCCTGCTCTACCTGGCGGTGACGCGCACGGCCCTGGGGCTGTTCATCCAGGCCGTGGGCATCAACCCGACCGCGGCACGCGTCGCCGGTGTGCAGGCGCGGCGGCTGATCGTCGCGGCCTATGTCTTCTGCAGTGTGTGCGCGGGCATCGCTGGTTTGCTGATCAGCTCCAATGTCAAAAGCGCCGACGGCAACAATGCCGGCCAGTTGCTGGAGCTTGACGCCATCCTCGCGGTCACATTGGGTGGTACCGCACTCACTGGTGGCCGGTTCAGCCTGGTGGGCAGCGTGATCGGGGCGCTGATCATCCAGGCCCTGACCTACGCCATCTATTCGCTGGGCGTGCCGCCCGAGATCAACCTGGTGGTCAAGGCCGTGGTGGTGTTTGCCGTGATGTTGCTGCAATCGCCCGAGTTCCGGGCCGAGGTCGGCATCTGGATGCGGCGGCCGGCCGCGCGGGAGATGCGGCCATGAGCCAGGCAGTGACCGAACCCGTCAGCGCGGCCGCGTCCATGCCGGCAGCGGTGGCCGCGCCAGGCTTGCGCTTCAATCCGAAGTACCTGCCGCTGGCGGCCACTATCTCGCTCTTCGTCGCCATGGCGACCCTGGGCTCGGTGTTTTACAGCGGCTTTTTCTCGGCGCAGGTCTTTCTCAACCTGCTGATTGACAACGCTTTCCTGGTCATCATTGCCGTGGGCATGACCTTCGTCATTCTCTCGGGCGGCATCGACCTGTCCGTCGGCTCCGTGGTGGCGCTGACCACCATGGTGTCGGCCGCGCTGGTGGAGCACCACGGCTGGAGCCCTGCCGCGGTGATTCCGCTGGTGCTAGCCATGGGCACGGCTTTCGGCGCTTTCATGGGCTTCTTGATTGAGCGCTTTCGCTTGCAGCCTTTCATCGTCACGCTGGCCGGCATGTTTCTCGCGCGTGGCCTGTGTTACCTGATCAGCGTGGACTCCATCAGCATCACCAACGAGTTTTATTCGGAAGTCTCACAGCTGCGTATTCCCTTGTGGGCAGACGCCTCGCTTTCGGTCAGCGCCGTGATCGCCGTGGTGGTGCTGCTCGCCGCGGTGTTCATTGCGCACTGCACGCCCTTTGGCCGCGCCGTGTATGCCGTCGGCGGCAACGAGCAATCGGCGCTGCTGATGGGCTTGCCAGTGCGCGGCACGCTGATAGGGGTCTATACGCTGTCTGGATTTTGCTCGGCGCTGGCCGGTGTGATCTTCACCTTCTACATGCTCTCGGGCTATGGCTTGCACGCCACCGGCCTGGAGCTTGACGCCATTGCCGCCGTGGTGATAGGCGGCACGCTGCTCAGCGGCGGCGTGGGTTATGTGGCCGGCACCCTGTTCGGGGTGTTGATGCTGGGAATCATCCAGACCCTGATCTCTTTCGACGGCACCCTCAGTTCCTGGTGGACGCGCATCGTCGTCGGCGTACTGCTGTTTGTTTTTTGCCTGCTGCAGCGGCTGCTGGCAAACCGCCCCCCAAAACCTTCTTAAACCTCATCGACCAGACATTCACCATGACAGACCCAAAACGAAAATTACGCTCCACCGCATGGTTTGGCTCGGCCGACAAAAACGGGTTTATGTACCGCAGCTGGATGAAGAACCAGGGCATCCCCGACCATGAGTTCGACGGCCGGCCCATCATCGGCATCTGCAACACCTGGTCGGAACTCACGCCCTGCAACGCCCACTTCCGGAAAATCGCCGAGCATGTGAAGCGGGGCATCTCCGAGGCCGGCGGTTTCCCCGTCGAATTCCCGGTGTTCTCGAACGGCGAATCCAATCTGCGGCCTACCGCCATGCTCACGCGCAACCTCGCCAGCATGGATGTGGAAGAGGCGATTCGCGGCAATCCGATTGATGCCGTGGTGCTGCTCACCGGTTGCGACAAGACCACACCGGCTTTGCTGATGGGCGCGGCAAGCTGCGACATCCCGGCCATCGTGGTCACCGGCGGGCCCATGCTCAACGGCAAGCTGGAGGGAAAGAACATCGGTTCGGGCACGGCCGTGTGGCAGCTGCACGAGTCACTGAAGGCCGGTGAAATCCAGCTGCACCAGTTCCTGGCGGCGGAAGGCGGCATGTCGCGCTCCGCAGGCACCTGCAACACCATGGGCACGGCCTCCACCATGGCCTGCATGGCCGAAGCGCTGGGCACTTCCCTACCGCACAACGCGGCGATCCCTGCGGTGGATGCGCGCCGTTATGTGCTGGCCCAGATGTCGGGCGCGCGGGCTGTCGAGATGGCGCGTGAGGGCCTGACGCTGTCCAAGATCCTCACGCGAGAAGCCTTTGAAAACGCGATCCGCGTGAACGCCGCCATTGGCGGCTCCACCAACGCGGTGATCCACCTCAAGGCCATCGCCGGGCGCATCGGTATTCCGCTGGACCTGGAAGACTGGACGCGTATCGGACGCGGCACTCCCACCCTGGTCGACCTGCAGCCTTCCGGCCGTTTCCTGATGGAAGAGTTTTATTACGCCGGCGGCCTGCCCGCCGTATTGCGCCGCCTGGGTGAGAACAGCCTGCTGCCACACCCCAACGCGCTCACTGTCAATGGCCGGTCGTTGTGGGACAACGTGCGCGAGGCCCCGCAGTACAACGACGAGGTGATACGTCCGCTTGACAACCCGCTGATCGCCGACGGCGGCATCTGCATCCTGCGCGGCAACCTGGCGCCGCGCGGTGCAGTCCTTAAACCTTCCGCGGCATCGCCCGAACTGCTCAAGCACCGTGGCCGTGCGGTCGTGTTCGAGAACCTCGAGCATTACAAGGAGCGCATCGTCGACGAGAGCCTCGACATTGACGCGAGTTGCGTCATGGTTATGAAAAATTGCGGCCCCAAGGGCTACCCCGGCATGGCCGAGGTCGGCAACATGGGTCTGCCGCCCAAGCTGCTGCGCCAGGGTGTCAAGGATATGGTGCGCATTTCGGACGCCCGCATGAGTGGCACCGCTTACGGCACCGTGGTGCTGCACGTGGCACCCGAAGCCGCGGCCGGCGGGCCGCTGGCTGCCGTGCGCGACGGAGACTGGATCGAGCTGGATTGTGAAGGCGGCCGGCTGCACCTGGACATCAGCGACGCGGAGCTGGCGGCACGCCTCGCCGCCCTGGACGGCAAAACCCCCGAAGGCATGCGGGGCGGCTACCAGCGCCTGTATGTGGACCACGTGCTGCAAGCCGACGAGGGCTGCGATTTTGATTTCCTGGTGGGATGCCGCGGCTCCGAGGTGCCTCGCCACTCCCACTAAATACCCAGGCCATGAACCCGTGAAACTTCTTCCCATCTGATCGCACCATGAACACCTCACGCCGGCCGCGCTACCGCGGCATCTTCCCCGTAGCCCCCACCACCTTCACCGAAACGGGCGAGCTGGACCTTGAAAGCCAGAAGCGCTGCATCGACTTCATGATTGATGCCGGCTCCGACGGCGTCTGCATCCTGGCCAACTTCTCCGAGCAGTTTGTGCTGTCGGATGAAGAGCGGGAAACCCTCACCCGCACCATCCTCGAACATGTGGCCGGGCGCGTGCCCGTGATCGTGACCACCACCCATTACGGCACCAAAATCTGCGCCGAACGCAGCCGCCGCGCGCAGGACATGGGCGCCGCCATGCTGATGGTCATGCCGCCGTACCACGGCGCCACTTTTCGCGTGAGCGAGCCGCAAATCTATGAGTTTTACGCGCGCCTGTCGGACGCCGTGGACATCCCCATCATGATCCAGGATGCCCCTGCCAGCGGCACGGTGCTTTCGGCCTGCTTCCTCGCGCGCATGGCCCGCGAGATCGAGCACGTCGCCTATTTCAAGATCGAGACGGCCGGCGCGGCGTCCAAACTGCGCGAGTTGATCCGCCTGGGCGGCGATGCCGTGGAAGGCCCATGGGACGGCGAAGAAGCCATCACGCTGCTGCCCGACCTTGATGCCGGCGCGACCGGATCCATGACCGGCGGCGGCTACCCCGACGGCATCCGCCCCATCATCGAGGCGCACCGCGCGGGGGAGCACGA
>JAJKJM010000208.1 GCA_021153985.1 Polaromonas sp. | reverse complement strand
TTTTCGACTTCACGCAGCCAGTCCAGGTAGACCTGCTCGTTCTTGTTCACGCCCATGCCGGTCTTGATCTCGAAGATCTTGCTGTCCTGGCAGTTGTTTTCCTTCGGGAAAACCGCCAGGCCCTTGACCTTTTTGTTGATGTTGGGCCAGAGCATGCGGTTCAGCGGCGCGACGTCCGAGCGGCCGGCCAGCACCTCTTCAATCGGCGCGACCGAGCCGGAATTGGCTACGCCGCGCAGCTTGGCCTTGGCGAACTGCTCACGCACCAGCGGTTCCTCGCCCGCACCCGAGAAGTAAGCCATCGTGATCTCGGGCTTGTTGAAGTCTTCCAGTGTCTTGGCGTTGGTGAACTTGGGGTTGTCGGCGCGGCCGAACATGCACACGCCGGTGCTGGAGAAGGTCACGAAGTCGATGATCTTGGCGCGCTCGGCATTCTGGTTCAGCGGGCCGATCATGATGTCCATCTGGTTGGCGATGAGCGCCGGCACCTTGGTCTCATGGCTGACCGGAACCGGCACGATCTTCACGCCCAGCAGCTTGGCGAACTCCTTGCCCAGCAGCCAGGATGGGCCGGACCAGGGCTCGCCCTCGCCGGTGGTGTTTTGCGCGAGCCAGGGCGGGTTGTTGACCACGCCCACACGCAGCACGCCGGCCTTGCGGATGGCATCAATGCGCGGGCTGGCGCCGGGCGCCGGCGGTGTCTGCGCAAAGGCAGCGGCAGATACGCCTGCGACAGTGGCGGCCAGCGCGAGATGGCGGCACAAGCGAAGGGAGGTGGTGATGCGGTTCATGTTTGTCTCTCTTTGGATTTTGAGGAAATGGGGAAGGGCATTTACTTGAGCGACTCGATCACGCGCTTTTCTTCCGCGGCGAGTTTGGGTTCCAGTGTTTTTTCCACCGCGCGCAGCCAGTCGAGGTAGACCTGCTGGTTCTTGTCGACGGCCAGGCCTACGGGCGAGGCCTTCTCTTTGCTGCCCTGGCAGTTGTTCTCTTGCGGGAACACCGTCAGGCCCTTGACCTTCTGGTTCAGGTTGACCCAAGGCACCCGGTTGATAGGCGCCGCGTCGGCGCGTTTGGCCATGATTTCTTCCACGGGCGCGGTGGCGCCTGAACTGGCGACGGCGCGAAATTTGGCCTTGGGGAAACGCTCCTTCACCCAGTTCTCTTCGGCGCCGCCGGTGAAGTAAGCGATGGTGATGTCGGGGCTGTTGAGGTCGTCCACCGACTTCACTTTGGCCAGTTTGTCATTGCCGGCGCGGCCGAACATGCAGACGCTGGTGGTCGAATAGATCACGAAGTCCACCACCTTGAGCCGCTCCGGCGTTTCACCCAGTGGGCTGATCGTCATGTCGACCTGGTTGGCGGCCAGCACCGGCACCTTGGTCTCATGCGACACCGCCACCGGCACCAGCTTGACGTTCAGCAGGCGCGCGTATTCGTTCGCCAGCGTCCACGCCGGGCCGCTCCAGGCCTGGCCGCCCCCCGTGGTGTTTTCGAGCAGCCAGGGTGAGTTCTGCAGAACGGCTACACGCAGTTCTCCGGATTTTTTGATCGCGTCGATACGCGGGCTGGCGCCGGGCGCGGGTGGTGTCTGGGCCAGTAGCGCGGCGCCTGACAGGCCCAGCACCAAGCCGGCCAGAGTGGATTTGAGTTTCAGTTTTGGCATGTTCATCTTGTCTCTCTATCTAATGTTGTTGGGGAAGAACTGTCAGGGGCTAAAGGCGAGAAAGCGCTGTCATCGCCATGCCTGCGCAAACTCGCTGATCACGCGTTCGAGATGCGCGCGCATCGCAGCCCGCGCTGCGATCGGGTCACGCGCCAGCAGGGCTTTGAAGATGCGCTGGTGGTCGGCGTGTGAGGCCAGGCGCAGTTCAGGCGTGTGAAAGTGGTGCTCGATCTTGGTCCAGACCGGGCCTTTGGCCTGGGCCCACATGGCGCTCACCATCTGCAGCAACACGCTGTTGCCGGTGGACTCGGCGATGCGCAGATGGAACAGCTGGTCGGCCGCCTCGTTTTCTTCCTTGTTGTCGATGTGCTCGCGCATGTCGCTGAGCGCCGTGAAGATGCGGTCCAGGTCGCCGTCCTTGCGCGTCTCGGCCGCCACCGAGGCGATCTCCGACTCGATCAGGCAGCGGGCGCGCAGCAATTCAAAAGGGCCGGGGCCGGTTTCGGAGATGAAGGGTGATGTGGCCGTGTTGCCGCGCACCTGCGTCACGTAGATGCCTGAACCACCGCGCACTTCGACCACGCCCTGCAGCTCCAGCGCGATCATGGCTTCGCGCACCGAGGTGCGGCTCACATCAAAGCGCTCGGCCAGCGCGCGCTCTGAAGGAAGCCGCTCGCCGAGCTTGAATTCGCCCTGGGCAATCAGCGCGAGCAGCTGCGTAGCCAGGCGCTGGTAAGACCGGTCGGACAGCGCCCGCGGCGCGGCTGCCGTGTCATCGGGGGAGTTGGGCTGAATGAGCTGGAGTGCCATGGTTGAATCCCAAAGTGGTTGGACCAATTATCAGTTTTAAGCCCAAAAATCGCCAATAGTGGTTTACCACTATGGATAAGCGGTCAGTCCAATTGTCCAATGAAGTCCTTTCATTGGCAGACTCAACGCATGCGAGCACTCTCTCAAGCCGTCCTGGATGAACGGGCAGTCCTGCCCTCCCTGCATCTCCCTGATTACCCCCGAAGCGCCTTGGCGCCCGGCGTGCTGCACCTGGGTTTGGGCGCCTTTCACCGGGCCCACCAGGCCGTGGTGTTTGACGCCCTGCTGCAGTCCGGCGACCCGCGCTGGGGCGTGCTGGGCGTGGCCATGCGCAGCACCGAATTGGCCGACGCGCTGGCCCGCCAGGACGGGCTCTATACCTTGCAGATTGCCAGTGCCGAAGGGCGGCGCTGGCAAGGGGTCGGCTCAATCATCGGCACCTGCGTCGCGGCGCGTGAGCCGGACCGCGTCACCGCCGCCATCGCCGCGCCGGCCACCCGCTGGGTCACGCTCACGGTCACCGAAAAAGCCTACGGCCCGGCGCTGGCGGCGCAACTGGTGGCGGGCCTGGCCGCGCGGCATGCGGCCGGCCTGGGCGGCCTGACCATTGCCTCTTGTGACAACTTGAGCGGGAACGGCGGCAAGCTGCGCCAGCTGTGCCTGGACACCGCCGCAGCGCTGGACACCGTGCTGGCCCACTGGATAGAAACCGCCTGCGCCTTTCCCAACAGCATGGTGGACCGCATCGTCCCCGCAGCCACCGCGCAGCACCGTGCCGACGCCGCCCGCATGACGGGCGTGGATGATGCCTGTGCCCTGGGCACCGAAGCGTTCTGGGAGTGGGTAATTGAGCGCCATTTCGTCGATGCCGCAGACGGCGCGGCACTCGCGGCCATGGGCGTTCAGGTGGTCGAAGACGTGAGGCCTTTTGAAGACGCCAAGCTGCGCATGCTCAACGGCAGCCATACCGCCATCGCGCTGATGGGCGCCGTCATGGGCCTGCCCACGGTGGCCGACTGCGTGGCCAATGCCGACATCCGCTGGTTCATCCATCACCTGATGGCGGACACCGTGATGCCGCAACTGCGGCGGCCTGGCTTGCCGGCCTACCGCGACGCGCTGCTCACGCGGTTTGCCAACCCGGACTTGCACCACAAGGTGCACCAGATCGCTTCGGACAGCTCGCTGAAGATTCCTTTGCGCTGGCTGCCCACACTGCAAACCCGGCTGGCCGCCGGCGCCGATGTCGAGCCGCTGGCCTTCGCGGCCGCCGTCTGGATGCGCTACCTGCTGGCTGAAGACGGGCAGGGCCGGCCTTACGCGATTTCAGACCCAGCAGGTGAACGCCTGCAGGCGCTTGCGCAACAACATCGCGGTGATGTGCCCGGCACGGTGGCCGCATTGACTCTGCCGGCCATCTGGGGCGACAAGCTGCCCGCCGACCCACGCTGGACTTCGCGCGTGGGCTTCTGGCTGGACCGCATCCAGGCCTTGGGCGTGGGTGCGGCGCTGGCGCAATTCAAGGCTGGCTGCGCGCCCAATCCCAACACTGAACACTGAACACGGAAACAACTGAACCATGACCCTCAAACATCCCCATATCAAAGACCAGGTCGCCCTCGTCACCGGCGCCAATGCCGGCATGGGCCTGGCGACCGTGCGCGCACTGCTGGACGCAGGCTACCGCGTGGCTGCAACCGATCTGCGCACCGAAGCCGTGGCCGCTGAGCTAGCCCATCACGGCGACCGCCTGGCCTGCTTTGTCATGGACGTCAGCGACTACGCCCAGGTGCACTCGGCTTGCGACCAGATCGAAAAACACTTTGGCCGCATCGATGTGTGCGTCAACAACGCGGGCTTTTTGCAGTACGCCAACTGCGAGCAGACCACACCCGAGCTCTGGCACAAGACGCTGAGGATCAACCTGGACGGCGTGTTTTATGTCAGCCAGCGCGTCGCCCCCGGCATGAAGGCGCGCGGCTTCGGCCGCATCATCAACATGTCTTCTTATGGCGCCAAAACCGGCGGCTTGTCGCCCTTGCCTGCCTATGCTGCCAGCAAGGGCGGCATCATTTCGCTGACATTCAGCTTCGCCCGCGAATACGCGCCCTTCGGCGTGACCTGCAATGCGCTGGCCCCCACCTTCGTGAAAACCCAGATGCTGACCGAGCAGGTCAGCGCTGAGCGGCAGGCCGAGTTGCGGCAAAAAATCCCGGTGGGGCGCTTCTGCGAGCTTGAGGAGCTGGCCCACAGCGTGCTGTTCCTGGCGCATCCGCTCAGCGGGTTTATCACCGGCGAAGTGCTGGACTTGAACGGTGGCCTGCAGTTCGACTGAGAGAGCTACTCAGAAAACCCTCCTGGCGTTGTTGCGCGGCCTTTTGCAGCTTCGTTGTCCCCTGGCCTTTGCAGTGGGTACAGCCATAGCCGCAGACGCCTTGTGGTTTTCAATCTGCGTAAATCTGCGTAATCTGTGGATAAAGAATTCATCCGCAGATTACGCAGATTTACGCAGATAAAGAAGGCGACACCGACACAATGCAAGATCGCTTCGCTGGCTTTTGTGAGCGGTTCTAAAGCTCTAGCCCGCCAGACTCAGGCCCACCTTGCCGGCAGCACCCACGATTTCTTCCCAGGTGCTGGCGTCGATCTCGATGCCGTCGCGCTCACGTTCCAGCCGCGCGCGGCGCTCCGGTTCGCCGGCGATCTGCACGGCGGCCACGCCGTCGGCCGGCGGGCTTTTGCGCAGCCACTCCACAAAGGCCAGCGCCTCGGTTTCCATGGCCGACTGGGTGCCAAGCTTGGCCGGGTCGATCAGGATGGTGAGCATGCTGTTGTAGACCGCACGTACGCTCACCGTCGGGTGGTGCCAGGTGCCGCCGCCGGTAAGCGCGCCACCCAGCAGTTCACACGCCACCGCCAGGCCGTAACCCTTGTGCTCGCCAAAGGGCATGAGCGCGCCGAAAAAACCGTTTGCCTGCGGCACCACCACCACGCCGGGATCGGTGGTGGGCAGACCGTGTTCGTCAATCAGCAAACCCGGCTGCACCGACTTGCCCTGGTTGTGCGCCACGCGCATCTTTCCCTGGGCCACGCGGCTGGTGGCAAAGTCAAGAACAAAGGGCGGCTGGTTTTTCAAAGGGATGCCGATGCAGCACGGATTGGTGCCGTAGCGCCCGTCCGTGCCGCCCCACGCGGCTACCACCGGCCGCGTCATCACGTTCACAAAATGCAGCGACACCAAGCCTTGCGCAACGGCCATCTCGGCAAAGTGGCCGATGCGGCCCAGGTGGTGCGACTCGGCCAGCGCCATGATGCAGCTGCCGTGGGTTTTGGCGCGTGCCATGCCCAGCGCCATCGCCTGTTCGCCGATCACCTGGCCGTAACCCCGTTGCCCGTTCAGGCTGAGCAGCGAGCCGGCGTCCAGCAGGGTTTTGACTTCGGCGTTGGGTGTCAGGCCGCCTTCGAGCACCGCATCGACGTAGCGCGGCAGCATGCCGATGCCGTGGGAGTCGTGGCCGCTCAGGTTGGCCATCACCAGGTTGGCGGCGACCTTCTCCGCTTCGGCGGGCGTACTGCCGGCTGCTATGAAAATGCTAGCTGCTTGTGCACGCAGGTATTGGGCTTGGAGCACTTTTTGCATGTGAAACCCTTACATCACCGCGCCGACCTGCCAGGGCACAAACTCGTTTTGCCCGTAGCCGTGCTTTTCGCTTTTGCTCGGTTCACCCGAAGCCGTGGCCAGCACCATCTCGAAAATGCGTTGCCCCATCTCCTGCACCGACACGCCGCCATCGATGATCTCGCCGCAGTTGATGTCCATGTCTTCTTCCTGCCGCTGCCACAGCGCTGAGTTGGTGGCCAGCTTGAGCGAAGGCGAGGGCGCGCAGCCGTAAGCCGAGCCTCGGCCGGTGGTAAAGCAGATGATGTTGGCGCCGCCGGCCACCTGGCCCGTGGCGCTCACCGGGTCGTAGCCGGGCGTGTCCATGTAGACGAAGCCATGTGCGTCCACGGGTTCGGCGTATTCATACACCGCCTCCAGGTTGGAGGTGCCGCCCTTGGCCACCGCACCCAGCGACTTCTCAAGAATGGTGGTCAGCCCGCCAGCCTTGTTGCCGGGCGAGGGGTTGTTGTTCATCTCGCCCTCGTTGATCTCGGTGTAGTGCTCCCACCACTTGATGCGCGAGATCAGTTTTTCGGCGATGTCGGGGCGCACTGCGCGGCGCGTCAGCAAATGCTCGGCGCCGTAAATCTCGGGCGTTTCGCTGAGGATGGCCGTGCCGCCATGCGCCACCAGCAAATCCACCGCCGCACCCAGCGCCGGGTTGGCGCTGATGCCCGAGTAGCCGTCAGAGCCGCCGCATTGCAGGCCGATGGTGATGTGCGCTGCGCTGCAAGGCTCGCGCTTGACCTTGTTCGCCTCGGGCAGCATTTCCTTGATCATCGCAATGCCCTTGGCCACGGTTTTGGCGGTGCCGCCCGTGTCCTGGATACTGAAGACGCGCAGGGTTTCGCCCTCACGCAGGCTGCCGTGGGCCAGCCAGGCATTGATCTGGTTGGACTCGCAGCCCAGGCCCACCACCAGCACGCCGGCAAAGTTGGGGTGCGTGGCATAGCCTGTCAGCGTGCGCTGCAGAATCTGCAGGCCCAGGCCGTCGCTGTCCATGCCGCAACCCGTGCCGTGCGTCAGCGCGACCACGCCGTCAACGTTGGGAAAGTCCTTCAGCGCCGAGGGATTGTTTTGCCGCGAAAAATGGTCAGAAATGGCGCGCGCCGCCGTGGCCGAGCAGTTCACGCTCGACAAAATGCCGATGTAGTTGCGCGTGGCTACACGGCCGTCAGGGCGCTTGATGCCCATAAAGGTGGCTTCGCGTTTGGCCGGCGCCGGCTTCACGTCGGCCCCGAAAGCGTAGTCGCGTGCGAAGTCGCCCTTGTCCGCACCCATGTCCAGGTTGTGCGTGTGTACGTGCTCGCCGGGCGCGATGGGTTTGCTGGCAAACCCGATGATCTGGTTGTAGCGGCGTATCGGCTCACCCGCGGCCAGCGCGCGCGTGGCAATTTTGTGGCCGGCGGGGATCAGGCCGCGTACGGTGATGTTTTCGACCTGCGTGCCGCCTACTAACTGGGCGCGGGCAATCAAAACATCATCGGCGGGATGGAGGCGGATAAACGGTGTCATGGTGTATTCCTGTATTCATCAGTGGCCACCGCGGAACCGGCTTTGCCGGGCCGCAAGTGGCGCCCCCTTGAGGGTGGAGAGCGCCGAAGGCGCTTTCGGGGGTCATTTTTAATAGAACATCTTCGGCAACCAGAGTACCACTGCGGGGAAGTAAGTAATGATGCCCAGGCTCAATAGCAACGGTACCAACCAGGGCAAGATGGCCATGGTGGTCCGCTCCACCGAGAGATTGGCCACCCGCGCCAGCACAAACAGCACCATGCCCATAGGCGGATGCAGCAGGCCGATCATCAGGTTGAGCACCATCACCAGCCCGAAGTGCACCGGGTCAATGCCCAGTTGCGCGGTGATCGGCAACAGGATGGGCACCAGGATGGTAATGGCGGCTGTCGGCTCCAGGAAGCAGCCGACAAACAGCATCAGCAAATTGGCCAGCAGCAAAAATACCCAGGGGCTCTGCGTGAAGCCCAGCACCCAGGCGGCAATCGCCGTGGTCACGCCGGTGGCCGTCAGCATCCAGCCGAAGATGGACGCGGCGGCCACGATGAAGAGCACCGTGGACGTGGTTTCAACGGTGTCCAGGCAGACCTTCACAAACATCTTGAATTTCAGCGCCTTGTACCACCAGAAGCCCAGCACCATCGCCCACACGCAGGCGGCGATGGCGCCCTCGGTCGGCGTGAAAAGGCCGGTCGTCATGCCGCCAATCAGCAGCACCGGCGTCATGATGGGCAGCACGGCTTCGAATTTGAAAATCTTGTCGAGCACGAAGAGCGAGATCAGTCCGGCGATCACCGTGACTTGCGCCGGTGCGCCTGCCTTGTCGATCAGCAGCCACAGCACCAGCGGCCACGCGGCCACCACGCCGAGCTCAATCAGCGCCTTGGCCAGTTTGCTGCCCGAGAACTTGATGTCTGCGCCCCAGCCGTTTTTATGGGCAAAGTAAGCCACCGTCAGCATCATCAGCACCGCCAGCAACAGGCCCGGCAGCAGGCCGGCCAGGAAGAGCGCACCGATGGACACGTTGGCCATCATCCCGTAGATCACAAAAGGCAGGCTGGGCGGGATGATGGGACCCAGCGTGGCCGAGGCGGCTGTTACGCCCACGGCGAACTCCGATGAGTAGCCGTGTTCCTTCATGGCCTTGATCTCGATCGTGCCCAGGCCGGCGGCGTCGGCAATCGCCGTGCCGCTCATGCCCGCAAAAATCACCGAGCCCAGCACATTGACGTGGCCCAGGCCGCCCTTGAGCCAGCCCACCAATGCCAATGCAAAGTTGTAGATGCGCGTGGTGATGCCGGCGTTGTTCATCAGGTTGCCGGCGAGGATAAAGAAGGGCACGGCCAGCAGCGGAAAGCTGTCAATGCCCGAGACCATGCGATGGATCACCACAAACGGCGGCAGGTTGCCGGTGACGAGGATGTACACCAGCGAGGCGCCGGCCATGGCGATGGCCACCGGGATGCCGGCGCCCATGAAGATCAGGAAAAATATTTTGAGCATGGTGGTGAGGTGTTCGCGTTCAGCGGTCTTGCATGGTGGATTCGGGGCGCTCCAGCACGCTGTAGCCGCGGCGGTAATGAATGAGGGCCACCTGGATGGCGCGCACCAGCATGGCGGCAAAGCCCAGCAGGCAAAGGCCATAGACGATGTTCATGGGCAAATCCACAATCGTCATGCGCGTCTGGTTGCCGATCTTGGCCATCATCTGCACCGTCATGAAAACGGCCGCGCCGTAAAAACCGATGCGCAGCACGTCCGTCACCGTCGACATGACGCGGCCCATCTTCGCCGGCATGTGGCGGTAGAAAAAATCCACCTGGATATGGTTGTTCTTGGCCACACCGATGGCGGCGCCTATGAACACCACGGCGATCAATTCATAGCGCGCGATTTCTTCCGTCCATGCGGCCGAGTCATTGAAGACATAGCGGGTAATGAACTGATACAGCACCGTGCCGCCCAGCACCCAGAAAAAAGCCAGAGCCACCCAGCCCTCAATCGTGGTGGTGGACAGGTCCACCGCCTCGTCCTCGGTGTGGAACGAGCCGTCGTCGCTGATGATTTTTTCGGTCATCGTGTTTCCTTATTTTTTCGCGCGAAGAAGTGGTGCAGAAGCCGTAGCGAGCGGCCCGAGGTGGGTGCGAGAAGCGGAACCGTACATCAGTACGGTGAGCATCGCAGCGCCCAGATCGGGTCGCGCAGTAGGCTTATGCGCCGCTTCTACTTCAGGTTGATGATGCGGTCGTAATCCGCCTGGCGATAACCCTGGTCGGCCGGCGACGTGTTCTTCAGCACCGCGGCACGGAAAGCGTTTTTGTCGACCGTGATCACGTTGTTGCCCTTTTTCTTGAACTCTTCAACCAGCCGGGCTTCGGACGCGATGATCTCGCGGCCGGTTTTTTCGGCGGCTTCGAGCATCACGTCGCTGAAGATTTTCTTTTCATCCGCGCTCAGCTTGCCCCACAACTGGCCCGACACCACCGTCAGCAGCGAGTCGACGATGTGGCCGGTCAGCGAGATGTTCTTCTGCACTTCATAGAACTTCTTGGCTTCAATCGTGGGCAGCGGGTTTTCCTGCGCGTCCACCGTGCCGTTTTGCAGCGCCAGGTAGACCTCGGCAAAGGCAATCGGCGTCGGGTTGGCGCCCAGCGCTTTCGGGAAAGCCATGTAAGCCGGCGCATCCGGCACGCGGATCTTCAGGCCCTTCATGTCCTCAGGCTTGGTAATGGGCCGCGCCGCGCTGGAGGTGACATGGCGCGCGCCATAGTAGTTGAGTGCGGTGATGTGGTTGCCGCTCTTCTGGTCATAGCCGGCGGCCAGTTCCCTGAACACGTCGCTGTTGGCGAACTTGAGCTGGTGTTCGGCGTCACGGAAGATGAAGGGGAAGTAGCCAATCGCCAGCGGCTGGTAGGTACGGCCCGCAAAGCTCGCGCCTGTGAGGATGATGTCCACCGTGCCCAGGGTCAGGCCCTGGTTGATGTCGGCTTCCTTGCCCAGCGTAGAGGCCGGAAACACCTGAATCTCGTACTTGCCGTTGGTGCGCTTCTTGATCTCGTCGCCAGCCCAGACCGACCATTTGTGGAAAGGCTCCGACGTCTCGTAGACGTGTGCCCATTTCAGCTTGGTCTGCGCCGATGCAATGCCGGAAAGGCCCATAGCCCCGGCGATCATTGCGCAGGCGGCTATCGTTTTGAGAGCAGAGCGTTTTTTTGAAAATGCGTTCATGGTGTCTCCTCGAAAGGTGGTTGCTGGCATGAAAGGAATGCGGCGCGCGCACCAGCACGCGCGCCGTGAAGCCGAGGTCTGTTGCCTCAGTTCTTCAGGTTGAGTTTGGCGACGAGTTGCTTGAAGGTGTCGTTGTCGCGCACCATCTGTGCCTTGAAGGCGGGGCCGTCGGCATAGGCGTAGCCCAGGTTCAGCTTGTCCATCACTTCGCGCATGATGGGTTCTTCGGCGGCTTTCTTCGTCATGGCGCGGATGTACTCGACCACTTCAGGCGGCGTGCCTTTGGCCACGCCCAGGCCGCGCCAGGTTCCGATGGACAGGTCGATTTTGCGTTCCTTGAGCGTGGGCACATTGTCAAAACCCTTGACGCGCTGGTCGGCCATCACGGCAAGAATCTTCAGCTTGCCGGCCGCCACATGCACGGCTACTTCGGCAGGGCTCACGCCCACCGCATCCACATGGCCTCCCAGCAGGGCCAGCACGGCGGGGCCGGCCCCCTGGTAGGGGATGTGGCTGAATCTGGCGCCGGTTTTTTCTTCCAGCGATGCGGCAGCGAGGTGCCAGATGGAGCCGTTGCCGGCGTTACCGACCTTCACATCGCTGCCGGTCTTTTTCGCGGCGGCGAGGAATTCTTCAATCGTGTTGTAAGGCGAGTCTGCCTTCACGGTGATGGCGGCCGGGTCGGCGTTGAGGCGCGCGATCGGGATGAAGTCGTCTTGCGTGATCTTGGTGATGCCCAGGTGCGGCAGGATGGTCACTTCCACGAACAGCATGGCGATCTTGTAGCCGTCGGGCTTGGCATTCGCCACATCGGCCAGGCCGATCGCGCCGCTGGCGCCCGCCTTGTTGTAGACCACCAGCGGCTGCGTGGTGTACTTTTTAGCCGCTTCCGCATAGGCGCGCGCCAGCGAGTCGGTGCCGCCGCCGGGCTGGAAGGCCACCATCACTTCGATGGGCTTGCTGGGGTAGGCCTGTGACCAGGCGCTGCCGCTAAACGCGGTGAGGCCTGCAAGCGCCATAAGGGCTGTCGCCAGCAGCTTGCGTTGTGTCAGGAACTTCATCTCTTTGTCTCGCTTTCGTTATGTAAGTCAGAAGGGGGAATAAGGGGAATCAGGGGAATCAGGCATGAGGGAAATCATGGAGGCTCTCATTTCTTGATTGCCTCCCGGCTTTTGGCGCGGCGCCAGCTCACGCTGAAACGCTTATGCGACTGGTCCATGTGCGCGTGCATGGCCACGCGGGCGGCATCGGGGTCGTGGTTGCGCACCGCTTCAAAAATCGCCTGGTGCTCTGTGATGGCCGAGCGCCAGGACTCGACGGTCTCGAAATGCCCGCCCAGGCGCTCAAACAGCGGGCCGCGCCGCGAATCCCAGAAGCGCTGGATGGTTTCGATCAGCACCACGTTGCCGCAGGACTCGACGATGGCGGTATGAAACGCACGGTCGCCTTCGAGCGGCAACACGCCGCGGTCGGCATCCGCGTTCATGCTGGCCAAGGCCTTTTCCATGGCGTCTATATGTTTGCGCTTGGCCTGGGTCGCGGCCATGGCGGCGACTTCGCCTTCCACCACGCGGCGGGCGCGTATCAGCTCCAGCGGGCCCCATTCGTCGGGTGATATCTCGGCGGCCCGGCCGTTGCCCTGGCCGTCGTGGCTGGGCGCCTTGCCGCGGTCCAGCACATACACGCCGGAGCCGGTGCGCACCTCGACCCAGCCTTCGACTTCCATCGCGATCAGCGCCTCGCGCACCGAAGGCCGGCTCACGCCCAGTTGCCGCGCCAGGTCGCGCTCGGCCGGCAGGCGCGCGCCGACAGCCCATTCGCCGGCCGAGATCAGCGAGCGCAGCTGCTCGGCAATCTGGCGGTACAGGCGTTGCGGTTCGACGGTTTGCAGGGGCATGGGCGCGAAAAAGACCAAAAAGGCGAAATGAGGGGCTTAAGGGTTAGCCAGAATTGGACAAGTGGTCAGGCCAATTAATAATCCCATGAAACCCCCGGGCCAACATCCGGCAAAACCCTGTAGGAGCGCAAATGAGACTTGAAGGAAAGAAAGCACTGGTCACCGCGGCGGGCCAGGGCATAGGGCACGCCACCGCATTGGCGCTGGCGGCCGAAGGCGCCCAGGTCTGGGCCACCGACCTCAAACCCGAACTGCTGGAAAGCTACAAAGGCGTGGCCAACATCACCGCGCTGCCGCTGAACGTGCTGGACAAAGCCGCCATCCAGAAGCTGGTGGGCGGCCTGCCGCCGCT
>JAJKJM010000207.1 GCA_021153985.1 Polaromonas sp. | reverse complement strand
GTTTTGCCGGCGCCGTTGGGGCCGATCAGGCCGTAGACCTGGCCGCGTTCGATGTGGATGCCGACATCGCTCAGGGCCTGCAAACCGCCGAAGCGCTTGGAAACACCGGAGACTTTAAGAATGGTTTCGCTCATGTCCATTCTCCTTAAGGATTGATTGACTGAATAGGGTCTTTGCCGGTGACCTTGTTCAGTGATTTGCCGTGCTCCGCCGAGGGCCACAGGCCGCGGGGACGCATCAGCATGATGGTGATCATGGCCAGCGCGATCAGCAGCTGGCGCAGGATGGCGGAGTCGAGGCGGCCGTCAGTCATGGCCTGCAGCGGGCCGGCCACGTGGCGCAGCACCTCAGGCAAGGCCGCGAGCAGCAAGGCGCCCAGGATGACGCCGGGCAAATGCCCGATGCCGCCCAGCACCACCATGGCGACGATCATGACCGACTCCATCAGGCTGAAGGACTCAGGCGAGACGAAACCCTGGAAGGCGGCAAACATGGAGCCGGACACGCCGCCGAAAGTGGCGCCCATGCCGAAGGCCAGCAGCTTCAGGTTGCGGGTATTGATGCCCATGGCCTTGGCGGCGATTTCGTCTTCACGAATGGCCATCCAGGCGCGGCCGATACGGGAGTTTTCCAGGCGGTGGCAGACCACCACCGAAACGATCACCAGCACCAGGAAGAGGTAGTAGTACATCGACACCGAGTTGACCTCGAAGCCGAAGAACTCATGCGGCTTGCCCAGGTCGAAGCCGAAGAACTTCATCGAGTCGATCTGGTTGATCCCCTTGGGCCCGTTGGTCAGGTTGATGGGACGGTCCAGGTTGTTCAGGAACACGCGGATGATTTCACCAAAGCCCAGCGTGACGATGGCGAGGTAGTCGCCGCGCAGCTTGAGCGTCGGGGCGCCCAGCACCACGCCGAAAAAGCCCGCCAGCGCCGCAGCCATCGGGATGATGGCCCAGATCGGCAAATGCAGCCCGTTGGGGAATTGCTCTGCGATCCAGGGGAAGGCATCGGCCAGATGGGGCGAGCCCAGCAGCGCAAAAAGGTAGGCGCCGACGGCGAAGAAAGCGACGTAGCCCAGGTCCAGCAGGCCGGCATAGCCAACCACGATGTTCAGGCCCAGGGCCAGCAGCACATACAGCAGCGCCATGTCGACGATGCGCACCCAGGCGTTGCCGCCCTGTTGCAACAAGAGGGGCAGCACCAGCAGCGCCGCCGCGACGACCAGGAAGGTAATGAGTTTTTTGGATTTGTCGGAAGTCATGAAGGTTCTCCTTGTGTATCGGATGGACGCGGCGTTACGCCCGGTCCGCTACACGCTCACCCAGCAGGCCCGAAGGACGCAGCGTGAGCACAAAAATCAGCACGATGAAGGCAAAGATGTCGGAGTACTGGCTGCCCAGCACACCGCCCGTCAGCGGGCCGATGTAGCCGGCGCCGATCGATTCGATCAGGCCCAGCAAAATGCCGCCAAGCACCGCACCGCCAAGGTTGCCGATGCCGCCGAACACGGCTGCCGTAAAGGCCTTGAGGCCGGGCAAAAAGCCCATGGTGTGCTGCACCGTGCCGTAGTTGGAGGCGTACATGACGCCGGCCAGCGCGGCCAGAACAGCGCCGATGATGAAGGTGGCCGAGATGACGGTGTCGGGGCGCACACCCATCAGGGCCGCAACGCGGGGGTTCTCCGCCGTGGCGCGCATCGCGCGGCCCAGCTTGGTGTAATGAACCAGCCACATGAGGACCGAAAGGGAAACAACTGTGGCGCCCAGGATGAAGAGCTGGGTCACGGTGATGACCGCGCCGCCGACCTGGAAAGGCTCGCTTGGCAGCAACGTTGGGTAGGGTTTGTAGTTGGGCTTCCAGATGATCATGGCCAGTGTCTGCAGCAGCAGCGACATGCCGATGGCGGTGATCAGCGGGGCCAGCTTGGGGGAATTTCGCAGCGGCCGGTAGGCGATTTTCTCGATTGCGAAATTGAGGGCGCCGCAAACGACAAATGCGATCAACAGCGCTATCAGCAAAATAATCCAGCCCGGCGTGCCCGGCATGGAGTCCTGCATCAGGCCGATGATGGTCCAGCTGGTTAAAGCCCCGACCATCAGGACTTCGCCGTGCGCGAAGTTGATCAGGTTAATGATGCCGTAGACCATCGTGTAGCCCAAGGCGATCAGGGCATACATGCTGCCCAGCACCAGACCATTGATGATCTGCTGTAGCAATACTTCCATAACTCACTCTCCCGTCCGATTGATTGAAATGCCAACTCCGCCTTGCGGCCGCCCGCTGCCGGGATCACCGGCGGCTGGCGCGAGCTAACAAAAAGCCCGCCTATCAAAACCAGGTAACTGGGTTGGGTGGCGAGCTAATCCGCGAATTGTAGCCATCGGCCTTAAGCGAGAATCGGGCCAAGCAGGCGGTTTTCGCGGGGTTTACCCTTAACATTCTGTGAAACATCGAATTTTAATTTTTCATTAGCTCGCCTTATGTGAGTTACTCTTGAAAATCGGGCCTAATGCGATGCCACATGCGATAGCAGCCTCGAGGCATTTCGCCGAGCCGCTTGAATAGACGCCATTTCCCCATTTTTGGATTGCGATATGCGGTTTCATAAATACGAGGCTATCAACGCGGTGTTTCTGTGCGGCACCGTCACCGGCGCGGCAAAAATGCTCAACCTTTCGCAGCCGGCTGTTTCCCGCCTTATTTCAAGCGCGGAAAATGAACTCGGCTTCCTTCTGTTCCATCGCCAGCAGGGGAGAATGGCACCGACAGACGAAGCCCAGCAACTGCGCCCGGCGATTCTGAAAATCATGGAATCCATGAGCCACGCCGCCTCGCTGGCCGCGGGCTTGCGAACCGGCGGCACAAGGCAGCTAAGAATCGCGGCCGTCCCTTCGCTGGCCACAGCCGTATTGCCGCGAGCGGTCAAATCATTCATTGAGCAATATCCCAAGTGCAAGCTGACGCTGGAAACCTACCATTACGACTCGCTTGTGGATGCGCTTCTGGCCGGGCATGTTGATGTCGGATTCGTTTATGAACCGGTAGCGCATGCGGCGCTGACGACCACAGACCTGCTGCAGGCATTCTTCTGTTCGGTGTCGACATCCAGCTATTTTTCGAAAGCAAAAAAATCCATCTCCGTGCAGGACCTGGCTTCCTGCAACATCATCGGGTTGAGCAAGGATGACCTGGTGGCGTCGCTGATTGCCCAGACGGACGGGATGGCGGATATTGCGCTCACCCGCAATGTTTCGGTCGAAACCAGCGTGGTGGCCATGCATCTGGCCGCGCAAGGGATGGGCGTCGCCCTGGTTGACTCCCTGACGGGCGCATTGGGGAAGCTGCACGGCGCGCAAGTTTTGCCCTTTAGCCCCGAAGTCCCCATACGGGTCGCCGCGATGCACCTGGTCACGCATCAAGCCACGCTGCATGAGAAAAAGTTTGTGGAGCATTTCGCGGCCCAGGCCCGCCTGATTCAAGCTGGTTGACATCACAATCGGCCTCAGTAGCTGTCAAAGTAGCGCTGCAGCTCCGCCGCGGACTGCGTCAGGGTCAGCGCCAGGCTGAGCAGCACACGGGCTTTTTGCGGGCTGAGCGTGTCAGCGCTTATGCTGCCGAAAGCGTCATCATTCATCGCACCGTTGCGCGACACAAGGCCGCTTCCGGTGCGCGAACTCCGGACGACCGCGACGCCACGGAGAATCGCCTCACGATAAGCCGCCTGGTGAACACTGGAAATCGACCCGTTTCCGGTGCCGGCATGCACAAGGCCGCGCGCGCCACCGCCCAGGAAAGCCTGAATACTTTCGCTGCCCGCGCCGGCGTAGGCATAAACAATATCCACCTTGGGCAGGCTTTGAAGGCCCGACACACTGAAAGGCGAACTCAGCGTATGGTGGCGTGACGGCATCCGGTGAAGTTTGACATCACCGTTTTGCATATAGCCGACGCATCCAAATTCGGGACTGCAAAAACTGTCGATGGATGACGTATGAGATTTGGTCACCTCGCGGGCCGCAAAGATCCGTTCATTGGCCACGACCATCACACCAAATCCCCGCACCTCGGGGCTGGCCGCCAGCTGCACCGCCCGCAGGAGATTCAAAGGCCCATCCGCACTGATGGCGGTTGCGGGCCGCATGGCCCCCACCACCACGACCGGCTTGGCCGTCTTCAAAGCCAGATGCAGAAAGTAGGCGGTCTCTTCCAGCGTGTCGGTTCCCTGCGTCAACACAAAGCCGTCCGGCCCTTCGGTTTCGTCGAGCCGGGAAATCGCATGGGCCAAGTGAAGCCAGGTATCGGTGGAAAAGTTTTCACTGCCTAACTGACTGATCTGCACGGCGAGCAATTCGACGTCTTTGGGCAAATAAGGGGACAGCGGTACCAAAGTGTCGGCCGCGGAAAGCTGCGAATCCTGGTAGCTGAGTACGTCGGACGCGGAGCTGGCTTCGCCCGCGATGGTGCCCCCGGTGCCCAGAACGGCAATCCTTGTTTTTCGCATCAATGTTTCAACCATTGCGTTAATGATGAGGGTGTCGCCCACTGGCGATCACACGACGGATCGCAGCGCGGGGCGAGGCGGACACCAGGAAGACAGCAGCAGTGACATCAACGCCGCTGTCTTTTCGCCTGGGGCCTGAACGCCCCGGCGCTGTCACTTCATGGTGACGAGCGTGGTTTTGACGCCCTGCGGATAGGTGGACAGCGTGACAGCAGCGTTCTTGCGCTGGCCCGCTCCGTCAAATTCAATATGCCCGGTGATGCCTTCATACTTTGTCTTGCCGACATAGGCCAGGTATTTGGCGGGCTCCGCGGAGCCGGCAGCCTGCATGGCATTGGCCAAAATCATGACGTTGTCGTAGGCATAAGGTGCGTAAACCACGACGTCTGTGCTGTAGGCGGCCTTGTAGCGCTGCGCAAAACCAGGGCCTCCCTTCATATCCATCAGGGCTTCGCCGCCGTCGCCGCAAATCACGTTTTTACCGACTGCCTGCGCGCCAAGCTTGGGCAGGTCGCCGGTACAGACACCGTCACCCCCCATGAAGGGAAGCTGCCCGATCCCCAACTGGGCCATTTGGCGAAGCATGGAACCCGCCTGTCCATCCAGGCCGCCAAAAAAGACAGCCTGCGCTTTCTTGCCCTTGATCGTCGTCAGGATGGGAGAAAAATCAGTTGCCTTGTCACTGGTGAATTCGCGCGCGACGATGGTTCCGCCCAGCGATTTGAAGGTTTTTTCAAACTCGTCCGCCAGGCCCTGGCCATAGGCCGTACGGTCATCGATCAAGGCGACGTTTTGAATCTTGAGCTTGGTGGCCGCAAAAACAGCCAATGCACTACCGATCATTCCGTCGTGGGCAATGGTGCGGAACGTGGTTTTGTAGCCTAGTTGGGTGAGTTTCGGATTGGAAGCCGCAGGCGTGATATGCGGAAGGCCTGCTTCGTTGTAAATCCGGGCGGCAGGGATGGTGGTGCCGCTGTTGTTATGCCCCACGACGCCATTGACACCGGTATCGACCAGCTTTTGCGCAACGGCTGTTCCCTGCTTCGGGTCGGCCTGATCGTCTTCAGAAACAAGCTCGAACTTCACGGCCTTGCCGCCAATCCTGAACTGGCGGGCATTGAGGTCTTCAATGGCAAGCTGCGCGCCACGCTCGTTGTCCTTGCCGTAATTTGCGGCAGGGCCAGACAGTGGACCGACGATGGCAATTTTTACTTTGTCCTGGGCGAAAGCCGAGGCGGCCGAAACTACGGCCAGTAAGGAAAGAACGCTTTTTAGGCAATAACTTGGCGACATGCACGACTCCTGATGAATTGAGGAGCCGCCAGTATCAAGCGGAGGTTTGCCCTTGAGGCATGCGCAGACGGGGCATGCCATGCAGAAAGCGTATGCGCCGTTTTGGGGACTTCGGCACGCAGGCCGGCTGCGCGCGGCTTATTTCTTCGTGTCGTTTTTGACGCGCAGTTGATCGAGCTTTTCGGCAATTTTTATTTCAAGCCCTCTGGGGACCGGCCGATAAAAACCCGGGGCGGGCATGCCTTCGGGAAAGTAGTTTTCACCGGCGGCGAAGCCGTCTGCCTCGTCGTGCGCGTAGCGGTAGTTTTTGCCGTAGTCGAGCTGCTTCATGAGCTTTGTTGGTGCATTGCGCAAATGCAGAGGCACCGGGCGGGTGCCGTCTTTGGCGATAAACGCCTTGGCTTCGTTGAAGGCCTTGTAGACGGCGTTGGACTTGGGCGCCACCGCCAGGTAAATGACGCACTGGGCCAAGGCCAGTTCGCCCTCTGGGGAGCCGAGCCGTTCGTAGACCTCGGCAGCGTCCAGCGCCATGCGCAGCGCCCGCGGGTCGGCCAGGCCGATGTCTTCGCTGGCCATGCGGACCAGCCGGCGCGCCATGTAGCGCGGTTCGGCGCCGCCGTCGAGCATGCGCATGAACCAGTACAGCGCCGCGTCAGGGTCGGAGCCCCGCACTGACTTGTGCAGGGCCGAAATGGTGTCGTAGAACTGCTCACCGCCTTTGTCGTAGCGGCGCAGGCGCTCGCCCAGCACCTTGAGCAGCCAGGCATCGGTGACTTCGGTCACTTTTTCGGCCTTGGCCGCGACGCTGAGTGACTCGAGCGTGTTCAGCAGGCGCCGCGCATCGCCGTCGGCGTAGGCCACCAGGCGGTCGACGGCTTCGTTTGCTATGCTTTCGATAGCTGGAAGCGCACGTTCTGAAAGGACCCTGGCTACTATTTGCTTTAAATCCGCTTCGCCCAGCGGTTGCAGCACATAGACCACGGCACGCGAGAGCAAAGCCGAGTTCACCTCAAACGAGGGGTTTTCCGTGGTCGCGCCGATGAAGGTGAAAAGACCGCTTTCCACATGCGGCAAAAAGGCGTCCTGCTGGCTTTTATTGAAGCGGTGCACCTCGTCGACAAAAACAATGGTGCGCCGCCCGCTCTGGGCCTGCCAGATGCTGGCCTGCTCCACAGCCTCCCGGATGTCCTTGACGCCGCCCAGCACGGCGGAGATGGTAATGAAGTGCGCATCAAAACTGCTGGCCATCAGCCGCGCGATGGTGGTCTTGCCCACGCCGGGCGGTCCCCAGAGGATGCAGCTATGCGGCTGGCCCGATTCAAAGGCAATGCGCAGCGGCATGCCTTCGCCGAGCAAATGCTGCTGGCCAATGACCTCGCCCAGGTTTTGCGGGCGCAGGCGTTCGGCCAGGGGCTGGTGAGAAGAATTCGAAGGGGAAGTCGAGGTGGCCATAGGTTTGGCATCCCAGTTTATCGGACGGCGCCATGTGTGGGGCCTGCGGCTTTGACTGCCGGCGGCCTGGCAGGGTTTCTGCCTTTGCTGTACAAAGTCTACGGTCCGCCCCACAGGAAAACCCATGCCAAGTCCCGAAACACTGGAACGATTTATCGCCCGCGTTGAAGAAAACGCGCACGCCGAAGCCATCGAAGAGTTCTACACCGAGAACGCGTCCATGCAGGAAAACCAGGCAGTACCGCGTGTAGGGCGCAGCAACCTCGTCAAGGGCGAAGAGAAGGTGATGCAGAGGGCGAAGTCGCTGACATCAACCTGCGTGCGCCCTGCCCTGCTCAATGGCGACCACGTGGTGATCCGCTGGATTTTTCGCTTTGAATGGCAGGACGGCAGCCGCACGGTGATGGAAGAACTCGCCTGGCAACGCTGGGACGGCGAACGCATTGCCGAAGAGACGTTTTTCTATGACCCGGCACAGCGGGTTCCCAAGCCTGCGGAGGCTTGAGACCTTTCCGGATTGGCTTATTGCCGGATCACGTCCGCGCCCTTGGGCGGTGTGAATTTGAAGGTGTCCGGCGGCAGGCTGGGGTTGACTTCCACTTTGTTGAAAGTCAGCACCGAGCGCTGGCCAAAGCTGTCGGTGATTTCAAGCGCGGCAAGGCCCGAGGACTTTTCACCCGGGCGAAAACCCACACGCACCGACTGCAACTGCCCCTCTTTGGTTTTGGGCGTGGCGAGCACCCACTGCAGGCCGCCCGCATCCGGCGCATCGGCCAGCGTGAAATCAGCCTGCAATGCACGCAAGTCCGGCGCGGCGGCAATCAAGGCCGCGGGGGTTGAGCCCAAGGCGCTCGATTGCTTGCGCGACGTGACCTGATTCAGGTCCACATCGTGCAGCCACAGGGTCTGGCCGTCGGCGACGATGCTTTGCTCAAAAGGTTTTTTGTAGACAAAGCGAAAGCGGTTGGGCCTTGAAAACTCGAAGGTGCCGGTAGAGGTTTTGCTGCGCGCGGCCTGCCCATCCTTGGCCGGCGCGGTGACGACCTGGCTGAACTCGGCCCGGCCGCTGCTGACGGTCTTCATGAAAGTCTCAAGGCTTTCGAGGCCGCCAGCCCAGGCGGGATATGCACCAACAGCTATCAAAAGAGTAGCAAAATACTTTTTCATCATCGTCACTCCGCCCGCGAGGGCACCAGGATTTCGCGCTGGCCGCTGCCACTCATGGCACTGACCAGCCCGGCTTTTTCCATGTCTTCGACCAGCCGCGCCGCGCGGTTGTAGCCGATCTTGAGATGACGCTGCACCAATGAAATGCTGGCCTTGCGGTTTTTCAGCACGACCTCTACGGCCTGGTCGTACATCGGGTCTTTTTCCCCGCCGCCGCCATTACCGTCGCCCAGCAAGTCGCCGTCTTCGCCATCGACCGTGCCGCCTTCGAGCACGCCTTCGATGTAATTGGGTTCGCCCTGCTGCTTGAGGTAGGCCACCACACGGTGCACTTCGTCATCGCTCACAAACGCACCATGCACCCGGATTGGAAAGCCTGTACCACTCGGCATGTAAAGCATGTCACCCATTCCTAACAAAGCCTCGGCGCCCATCTGGTCAAGAATGGTGCGGCTGTCGATCTTGCTGCTGACCTGGAAGGACAGGCGGGTGGGGATATTGGCCTTGATCAGGCCGGTGATCACGTCCACGCTGGGGCGCTGGGTGGCCAGCACCAGATGGATGCCGGCGGCACGGGCTTTTTGCGCCAGGCGGGCAATCAGCTCTTCGATCTTCTTGCCGACCACCATCATCAGGTCGGCGAGCTCGTCGATCACGACCACGATGTAGGGCAGGCGCTCCAGCGGCTCGGGTTGCTCGGGCGTGAGGCTGAAGGGGTTGTAGATGAATTCGCCCTTGGCTTTGGCTTCGTCGAGCTTGGCGTTGTAGCCGGCCAGGTTGCGCACGCCCAGCTTGCTCATGAGCTTGTAGCGCTTTTCCATCTCGGCCACGCACCAGTTCAGGCCGTGGGCGGCCTGGCGCATGTCGGTGACCACCGGGGCCAGCAGGTGCGGAATGCCTTCGTAGACACTCATTTCCAGCATCTTGGGGTCGATCAGCAGCAGGCGTACATCGCGCGCGTCGGCTTTGTAGAGCAGGCTCAAGATCATGGCGTTGATACCGACCGACTTGCCTGAGCCGGTGGTGCCGGCCACCAGGCAGTGCGGCATCTTGGCCAGGTCGGCCACCACGGCATTGCCGCCAATATCTTTGCCCAGGCCGATGGTGAGCATCGACTTGGCCTCGTTGTAAACCTGCGAACCGAGGATTTCGCTGAGCTTGATCGACTGCCGCTTGGCGTTGGGCAGCTCCAGCGCCATGTAGTTCTTGCCGGGAATGGTTTCGATCACGCGGATGGAAACCAGGCTCAGGGCGCGGGCCAGGTCCTTGGCCAGATTGACGACCTGCGAGCCCTTCACGCCGGTGGCTGGTTCGATCTCATAGCGGGTGATGACGGGGCCCGGTGCAGCGGCCACCACACGCACTTCGACGCCGAAGTCTTTCAGCTTTTTTTCGATCAGGCGCGAGGTCATTTCCAGCGTCTCGGGGGCCACGGTTTCCTGGCGAGTCATTGCACCGTCCAGCAAATCGACCTGAGGCAGCTTGGAGTCGGGCATTTCACTGAAGAGCGGCTTCTGGCGTTCTTTGGCGACGCGTTCGCTTTTTGGAATGTCGACCAGCGTGGGCTCGATCAGCACCGGCACCGGGTGGTGCTCTTCTATTTCGATGCGCTCGTCGATCAGGGTTTCTTCACGTTCCCGCGCGGCCAGTTTGCCAAACGCGAGGTCTTCGGCGATTTCGCGCTTTTCGCGGCGGGAATCAATCAGGTTGTCGATCCAGGCGCCCACACGCAAGGCCACATGCGCCCATGAAAAACTGAACACAGCCGAAACCGCAATGACGCCGAGCGCAATGAACACCAGGCCGGAACCCGCAAACCCCAGCCAATTCACGCTCTGCGCGCCAACCAGATAGCCCAGCGCGCCGCCGGCATGCCCGGGCAACTTGAACTCAAAACGGTAGAGCCGGGACCATTCCAGCGCGGCACTGGAGGCCAGCAGCAGCAACAGGCTCAGCCAGAAGCGGACACGGCCCGAGGAATGGGATTCACCGTCTGCAGCCAGTGGATCGCCCCGCAACCAGCGCGCCAGCGATGACAGCCAGACATGCGCGCCCGCGGCGAGCGCCCACCAGACGGAAAAACCGAGCAGGAAATAACTGGCGTCCGCCAGCCAGGCGCCTAGGCGCCCACCCCAATTGCGGGTTGCAGCTTGCGCGGCGGCAACGGCTTCGGCGGTGCCGGAGGTCGACCAGGCGGCGTCTTGCGGCGAGTAGCTCAGCAAGGAGGCCAGCCAGAAAATCAGGCCGAGCAGGCCCAGAATCAGGCTGACTTCATGGGCAAAGCGTTTGATGCCGCCGGGCGCGCCCGCAGCAGGGGAATTTCGGGAGTTCAGAGTGTCGAGTGAGTAAGTCATGGCCCGATTCGAAGCTTACCGCAGTTGGGTAGGGCTTTTAAGGGGCGCCACGGGCGCCAAGAGGAATGGCGGGCGAGTGTGCGGATGAAGTCGCTGCGGGTTTAGCCCAGGGTATGCAGCCGTTCCTTGACGAGGACCGAGCCGTCGTCGCGGGTCTCGATAAAGCCGCGCTCTTCAAGGTCCTTCATGACCCGGCTGACCATCTCGCGTGAAGCGCCGACCATCTTGGCCAGGTCCTGGCGGGACACCTTGTCGCGAATGACCGCATTGCCGCTGCTGTCTTCACTGGCAAATTCCAGCAGCGCCCTGGCCACACGGCCGTAGACGTCCATCAGGGCCAGCGATTCGATCTGGCGGTCTGCGTGGCGCAGGCGCTGCACCAGGCCCTTGAGCACGGCATAGGCCATGGAGCTGTTTTCGGGCAGGCAGCGTGCAAATTCAAGGCGGCCCAGAATCAGGGCATCGGTCTGGATCTCGGCGCGCACGGTGGCCGAATGGGGTTCGTTGTCAATCAGGCTCATCTCGCCGACATAGTCGCCCGGGTGCATGGTGGCCAGAATCACCTCGCGGCCACGGGAATCAGTCGTCACGACGCGGGCGCGGCCGGTCAGGATGATGGAAAGGGCATTGGATTTCTTGCCTTGCTCGACGATGGGCTCGCCGCGCTTGAAACGGCGTTTGACCACGGTGTCGGCCACCGATGCGGCCTGCGCGGCTGTCAATACAGAAAAAAGAGGCACCCGGCGAATCAATTCCAGGTTGGACACCATCGTTGTCATATCAGATATCTCCCAACCTCACAGCCGACGGCAAGTCGTGTGAGTTCTTACAATGGCACGTAATTTTATAAAACCAAATGCCGCAATATGCCGTGAAAGCACTGGCGGGCTGTTTTACCTTACGCTGCGCTTATGCGGCATGACTCTACATGAGTTCTTACACTTTCCCAATCAGTTTTTCAACATGAAACATTCCAGAGTTCTCATCCTCGGTTCAGGCCCAGCCGGTTATACCGCCGCAGTGTATGCAGCGCGCGCCAACCTCAACCCGGTGCTGATCACCGGCATCGCGCAGGGCGGCCAGCTCATGACCACCACAGAAGTCGACAACTGGCCCGCCGACGTGCACGGTGTGCAGGGTCCTGACCTGATGCAGCGCTTCCTTGAACACGCGGAACGTTTCAAGACCGAAATTATTTTTGACCACATCAACAAGGTCGACTTCAGCAAGCGGCCCTTCACCCTCACCGGAGACAGCGGCACCTACACCTGCGACACGCTGGTGATCGCCACCGGCGCCTCGGCCAAATACCTGGGGCTGGATTCAGAAACAGCCTTCATGGGCCGCGGCGTGTCGGGCTGCGCCACCTGTGACGGTTTCTTCTACCGCGAGCAGGAAGTCTGTGTGGTGGGCGGCGGCAATACTGCCGTGGAAGAAGCGCTGTACCTCTCCAACATCGCCAGCAAGGTCACGCTGGTGCATCGCCGCGACAAGTTCAAGGCCGAAGCCATCCTGATCGACAAACTGCATGAGAAAGTGAAGGCCGGCAAGATCGAACTGAAACTGCATCACACGCTGGACCAAGTGCTGGGAGATGCGTCAGGCGTGACCGGCGTGCGGCTTAAAAGCACCCAGAACGACGCAACGCAAGACCTCACGCTCAAGGGCTGCTTCATCGCCATCGGCCATCAACCCAACACCGACATCTTTGCCGGCCAGCTGGAGATGAAAGACGGCTACATCATCACCAAAACCGGCCTGCAGGGCTTTGCCACCATGACCAGCGTGCCGGGCGTGTTCGCCGCCGGCGACGTGCAGGACCACATCTACCGCCAGGCCATTACCAGCGCCGGAACGGGCTGCATGGCGGCCCTTGACGCCCAGCGTTTCCTTGAGCAGGCACAGTAAGCCAAAAATCCCTTATAATTCAAGGCTTTGCTAAATTTAACCCCTTGAATTCCAATCAAGGGGCCTGGATTTGGCAGTCTCGGGTTACCGCCACCCTATTCTGGCGAGGTGAGGCAAGCATGACGACAGGCACTCCGTCTGTACGACATGGCTGCTGTAGAAATACTGGAGTGCACTATGGCACGCGTATGTGAAGTCACGGGCAAAGGCCCAATGGTGGGAAACAATGTTTCCCACGCCAACAACAAAACCAAACGCCGGTTCCTCGTGAACCTGCAATATCGCCGCTTCTGGGTCGAGACTGAGAACCGCTGGGTCCGCCTGCGCGTTTCGAGCGCTGCACTGCGCCTGATCGACAAGAAGGGCATTGATACCGTGCTCGCAGACCTGCGCGCACGCGGCCAAGCTTAAGGAGCACCATCATGGCAAAAGGCGCACGCGAAAAAATCAAGCTGGAATCCACTGCCGGCACCGGT
>JAJKJM010000206.1 GCA_021153985.1 Polaromonas sp. | reverse complement strand
GGCACCGTGGGGCCGCTGGCGATGATGGACGGGTCGTCGCCCGGCACATCGCTGATGGTGAGCGTCACCACGCGCGCCGGCGCGCAGGCCGCGGCCAGGCGTCCGCCCTTGATGCGCGAGAGGTGCTTGCGCACACAGTTCATTTCGGAAATGTTCGCGCCGCTGTTGAGCAGCGCCTTGTTGATGCGCTGCTTGTCCTCCAGCGTGAGGCCTTCGGCGGGCAAGGTCAGTAGCGCGGAGCCGCCGCCCGAGATGAGGCACAGCACCAGGTCGTTCTCCGTCAGGCCCTGCACCATGGCCAGGATGCGCTGGGCGGCTTCAAGGCCGGCCGCATCAGGCACCGGGTGGGAGGCCTCGACGATCTCGATGCGTTGCGGCAGGCCTGCGGGCCGCGGCGGGATGTGGTGGTAACGCGTGACGACCAGGCCTTCGAGCGGCGCATCGGCCGGCCACAGGGCCTCAACCGCCTGCGCCATCGAGCCGCCGGCCTTGCCCGCGCCGATGACGATGGTGCGGCCTCCGCTGGCGGGCGTGGGCGGTTGGGGCAAATAGCGCGCGGTGTTCTCCAGCGGCAGCGCGCGCCTGACGGCGGCCTGGTAGAGATGCTCCAGGAATTCGCGCGGTTGTTTTGCCGGGTCGGGTGTGGGGGCTATGCGGGGGGTTTTGGCTTCGGTCATTGATGTGTCTCCAACCCGGATTGTGCCGTGGTAACCGGGCAGTAACCCGACGGGGCGGGAGGTTTTACAAGCTGGCCACGCAAGGCCCTTCCCTAGAATGAGCCGTCACCCTGCAACAAGAAGGCCACATGAACTCCTACCTCGCCCTGGGCATCGCCATCATTGCCGAAGTCATTGCCACCACGGCGTTGAAATCCAGCGACAGCTTCTCGCGGCTGGTGCCTTCGCTGATCACCGTGGCTGGCTACGGCACCGCGCTGTACTTCCTGACCGTGACGATGAAGTCCATCCCCACCGGCGTCACCTATGCGATCTGGTCAGGTTTGGGCATCGTGCTGATCAGCATCACCAGCTTTGTTGTTCACAACCAGAAGATTGATCTCTGGGGCATGGTCGGCATGGCGCTGATCATTGCGGGCGTGGTGGTGCTGAACCTATTTTCGAAGTCGACCATGGCGTGATGCGCCCCCGTGGGCGTCAGTCCGTCTTGGCGCCTGCCTCAAACCAGCTTTTGACAGCCATCCGCTCCGCCTCAGTGATGCCGGTGGCGTTGTTCATGGGCATGAGCCTGGCGACCACCACCTGCTGGTAAACCTGCTGCGCGTGGCTCTTCAGCGCCGCGGGTGAATCAAGCCGCACATTCTTCATCTGCACCTGCTCGCCATGGCACAGGTAGCAGCGCTGGGCCAGGATGGGTTGCACAGTTTGATAGTCATTTTGGCCTGCAGCCCTTGCTGTACCTTGGCTGGCAGATCCTGAATTCATAGCAGAAGGCGTGGCGGCAGGCGGCGCCGGTTTCATCCACACGATGACGCCAACGATTACGGTCACGCCGGCCAGGGCATAGGCGAGCGGGTGCCGGTTGCGGCCCAGCTTGTAGCCGTGGCGCAGCACAAAGAACTGGCGGATGGCCGCGCCGGCCAGCATCATCAGAATGAGCACCAGCCAGTTTTGCGGGTGGCTCCAGGTAAAGCTGTAGTGGTTGCTGAGCATGGCGAACAGCACCGGCAGCGTGAAGTAGGTGTTGTGCACGCTGCGCTGCTTGCCGCGCTGGCCGTGCACCGCGTCGACCGGCTCGCCGGCCTTGATGGCGGCGACGACCTTGCGCTGGCCGGGGATGATCCAGAAGAATACATTGGCGCTCATGGCGGTGGCCATCATGGCACCCACCAGCAAGAAGGCCGCGCGCCCGGCAAACCAGTGGCAGGCCAGCCAGGAGGCGGCGCACACCAGCACCGCCACCAGCGCACCGACGATGGCGTCACCGTTTTTACGCCTGCCAAAAATCTGGCAGATGCCGTCGTACAGAATCCAGAACACCGCAAAGAAGGACAGCGCCACGGCGCCGGCCGCACCGGGCGACCAGTTCATCAGCGATTTGTCGACGAGGTAAGTGCCGGCGTTCCACAAATAAGAAATGGTGAAAAGCGCAAAGCCCGACAGCCAGGTGCTGTAGCTTTCCCAATAGAACCAGTGCAGGTGGGCCGGCAACTGCGGCGGCTTGACGGCGAATTTGACGGGGTGGTAAAAACCCCCGCCGTGCACGGCCCAAAGCTCGCCGCTGACGCCCTGCTTTTTGAGGTCTTCGTCCTCGGGCGGCGTGAGGCTGCTATCGAGAAAGACAAAATAAAACGAGGAGCCAACCCAGGCGATGGCGGTGATGACGTGGACCCAGCGCAGCAGCAGGTTGGCCCAGTCGAGGAGGTAGTTTTCCATAGCGCTCAACTTATGCAAGGCTGCTCACCACTGCGGGCGCTGTAAGCAGAAAACGTGGTCACGAACTAAAGAAAGTGGTGGGCTGTGCCCTTCTTTCCCGGCTCCGCTGCGACCTGGTGATGGAAGTCTATCGGCTTTAGCGCTTAGCGCAAAGTCTTCTCGGCGTCCTCCTGGTTCGTATGGATGGTCTGAAGAAGTTGAGCCGCCACGGCAACTGCAATCACTTCGGGCTCCTTGCCGGCAATGCCAGGCACGCCGATGGGACTGGTGACGTGCGCCAGTTCATGCGCTGTAAAGCCCCTGGCCTCCAGCCGGTGGCGAAAGGCCGCCCATTTGGTTTTGCTGCCGATCAGGCCGATGTAGGGCAAGTCGGCTTTCTCACGCTGGCGCTGCAGGCAGGCGGCCACGATGTCGAGGTCTTCGGCGTGGCTGAAGCTCATGATGAGGACACGGGACTGCGGCGCCAGGCCCGGCACGGCGGCCTGCACCGGATCGGAATGTTCAACCTCTACGCGCGGCGGCAGGGTGGCGGGAAACACGCCGTCGCGGCTGTCTATCCAGGTGAGTGAAAACGGCAAAGGCGCCAGCACCCGCACCAGCGCATGGCCGACATGGCCGCCGCCAAACAGGGCCACCGGTGCCAGCGCGGCCTGGCCCAGCCGCAAGGCCAGCGCCTGTGCATCACCCGCGCTGACACACTCAAAGCGCAACTGGACGACACCGCCGCAGCATTGGCCCAGCGACGGGCCCAGGGCCACGCGCAGCGTTGTCGCCTCATGGCCCATGTCGCCCGCCAGCAGCGCACGCGCCCTGGAGATGGCGTCGTATTCGAGGTGGCCACCGCCTATCGTGCCCACCAGCGCATCGGCAAACACCGCCATCCAGGTGCCCGCTTCGCGCGGCACCGAGCCTTGCGCGTCTGCAACCTCGACCAGCACGGCAGGCGCCGAGGCCAGGCGGGCGAGGAAATCCTCAAGTTGCAGGCTGGTGACACTGGAAACCATTGGTGACGAGTTGGCGGTTGGAGGGTTGAAATATTCGGCAAAATGGCTTGAACGTCATGTTGCGCCACGTTGCGCCGCGTTTGCAGACCTTGCAATACCTTAGCACCACCCTGGCGCCCGGCAGTGCTCAGGCATGATGGCAGCTATACCAGGAATCCAATGAGCCGGGCGCCAGAAATGCCGGCAAAGGCAGACATCATGAGACACGAAGACACCTCCGACACGACACCGCGCCGCTTCTGGCTGGCGGCCCTGCTTTCTGCGGCTGTGGCCGCCGTGGTGAGCGCCTGCAAGAGCGCGCCCGAACCGGCCGCCACCAGCAAAGCACCAGACCCTTCCCCGGTCATCGGGCCGATCGAAAGTCCGAAAGGCTCAGCCCGAAGCTCCGCCGCGACGACTGCGCGCGCTTACCGTGAAGACGGCGCCACGCATATCTACGGCCTCAACTCCGACCGCATCTACAAAGGCCGCATGCCGCCGCTGCTGTACGCCGTGGGGGTGATGAATGTGGAAATCGACCGGGTCGGCCGCGTGACCCGCCTGGACTGGATGCGCGCGCCGCGCCATGCGCCCGAGGTCATGGCGGAGATCGAACGCACCATCCGGGATGCCTCACCTTTCCCGGCGCCTGCCCGCTTGGGCAAGGTGGTCTATACGGACACCTGGTTGTGGCACAAGAGCGGGAAGTTCCAGCTCGACACCTTGACAGAGGGTCAGGACTGATTAGTTCCCAGTGAGCGCAACCAGCGAGGCCCATGCAAGCAGGGGCCGCGGAACCGGCTTCGCCGGGCCGCAGGCGCCGCCCCCTTGAGGGGGGAACAGGCTACACGCAGTGAGCCTGGACGGGGGTGTTTTTTGAGTTGCCCGGCAAAGCCGGTTCCGCGGCTCATGCTGGCCTTGGTCGGCTCGCTTCGCGTCGCCCTTTTGGCGTCGCCTCAGGAGCCGTGTTCACATCACTCGATTTTTAGATTCTGCGTCTTGACCACGTTGCGCCAGGCGCGGTAGTCGGCTTCGATGAAGTGGCCCAGCAGTGCGGGTGAGCCGGGTGCGGGCTCCACGGCGTCAGCCTTGAAGCGCGCAATCACGTCGGGCTGGGCCACGACTTTATTGATGGCGGCGTTCAGGGTGTTGACGATGGCCGGTGGCGTGCCGGCCGGTGCGGCCAGGGCAAAGTAGTTGACGACGTCAATGCCGGAAAGACCGGCTTCGGTCATGCTGGGTACATCAGGCAGTGCGCTGGAGCGTCTGGCGCTGGTCACTGCCAGGGGCTTGATGGTGCCGCTCTTGATGAAGGGCAGCAGGGCCGGGATGGTGCCGGTGATGAGATGGATCTGGCCGCCGATCATGTCCATGGTGGCGGGCGCGACGCCGCGGTAGGGAATGTGCGTGATGAAAGCGCCTGTGCGTTACTTGAGCAGCTCCAGCACCAGGTGATTGACACCCCCCGAACCGGCCGAGCCGTAGTTGAGCGCACCTGGCTTTTGTTTGGCCAGCGTGACCAGCTCTTTCATGGTGTTGGCGGGCAGCTTGGTGTTGGCCGCCCAGACCAGCGGGCCGCTGGCGATCATGCCGACGGGTGTGAATTGGCGCAGCGGGTCGTATCCGGCGCTGGGCAATGAAGCTGCGACCGTGGTGAAAGGCGACGCCACCAGCAGCAGCGTGTAGCCGTCGGCCGGGGACTGGGCCACGAACTGCGTGCCGATGGCGCCCGAAGCGCCGGCGCGGTTGTCCACGACAAACGTGGCGTTCAGGGTCTCACCCAGTTTTTGTGCAATCAGGCGGGCCATGGCGTCGGTGCCGGCGCCGGGCGCAAAGGGCACGACGATCTTGACGGGGCGGTCCGGGTAGGCGGCGCCCACCGGGCCTTGCGCCATGGCGGCGGGGAGTGCCAGGCTGGCGGCGGTGCCTGCGGACAGCAGCAGGGCTTGGCGGCGGCTCACGGCGCCCATTGGCTTGACATTCATGGGTGGGAAGGAGAAATAGTAAAAACCACCGATTGTCGCCGGGGCGCATGACGCGGGGATGACACGGCCGCGACCCTTTCCTGCCCCTCCCTGGGCGAGCGGCGGCCCTTGCAAGCTGTTCTTAGCTGCCGCGATAGGTGGAGTAGCTCCAGGGGCTCACCAGCAGGGGCACGTGGTAATGCGCGGTGACATCGGCCACACCGAAGTCCAGGCTGACCTGGTCCAGGAAGGCCGGCTCGGGCAGTGCCACGCCACGCGCCTTGAAATAGCCTGCGACGTCAAACACCAGGCGGTAAGTGCCCGCCTTCAGCGTGGCGCTGTCGTACAGCGGCCCGTCCGGGCTGCGGCCGTCGTCGTTCAAGGTGAAGGACTTCACCAGCGTGGCCTGGCCCGCCTGCGTGGTGTAGAGCGAGGCCTTCATGCCGCCGGCCGGCGTGCCGTGCATGGTGTCCAGTACATGTGTGCTCAAGCCCATCGGATTCCTTGGTATTGGTTAAGGGAGCTACTCTGGTTTACCAAAAGTGTATACACTTTTTGGCATTCCGGCTATTATCGGCCGATGGAATCGTCAACCACCCACACCATCGTCGAAGCCTTGACCAAGGCCATTGTGGAGCACAGGCTGCACCCGGGCACCAAGCTGGCCGAGCAAAAACTGGCTGACCACTTCGGCGTTTCGCGCACGCTGGTGCGCCAGGCATTGTTCCAGCTTTCACAAAACCGCCTGATCCGCCTGGAGCCCGCCCGCGGCGCTTTTGTGGCCGCGCCGTCGGTGATGGAAGCGCGCCAGGTCTTTGCCGTGCGCCGCATGCTGGAAGCCGAGATGACGCGGGCCTTTGTGCGCGAAGTCACCCCCGCCAAGATCAAGGCCCTGAAAGAACATGTCGCGCGTGAAAAATCCGCCGTCGACCTGGGCGATGTGCCCGGCCGCACCGAGCTGCTGGGCGACTTCCACGTGCGCATGGCCGAGCTGATGGGCAATGAGGTGCTGGCGCAGATGCTGGGCGAGCTGATCTCGCGCTGCGCGCTCATCACGCTGATGTACCAGACGGCTTCCGCCGCCGAACATTCCAACGACGAGCACGCCGAAATCGTCAAGGCGCTGGCCGCCAAAGACGAAGCCCTGGCCGTGCGTCTGATGAACGAACACCTGCTGCATGTCGAAGAGAACCTCGCCTTCGACCGCAAGGTGCCGACCAACGACATATCGATGGCGCTGTCATGAACTCAAGCTACCCAAGAGATTTAGTCGGCTACGGCCGCAACCCACCGCAAGCCAACTGGCCTGGCCAGGCCCGCATCGCCGTGCAGTTCGTCCTCAACTACGAAGAAGGCGGCGAGAACTGCGTGCTGCATGGCGACGCCGGCTCCGAACAATTTTTGTCTGAGATGGCCAACCCGCCCAGCTTTGCCGACCGGCACCTGAGCATGGAAGGCATTTACGAATACGGCTCGCGCGCGGGCGTGTGGCGCATCCTGCGTGAGTTTGAAAAACGCCAGCTGCCGCTCACCGTTTTCGGCGTGGGCATGGCGCTGCAGCGCCACCCCGATGTGGCCAAAGCCTTCACCGAACTCGGCCACGAAATCGCCTGCCACGGCTGGCGCTGGATCAACTACCAGCAGATCGACGAAGCCACCGAGCGCGAACACATGCGCCTGGGCCTGGAGGCGATTGAAAAGCTCACCGGCACGCGCCCGCTGGGTTGGTACACCGGCCGCGACAGCCCCAACACGCGCCGGCTGGTGGCCGACGACGGCCGGCTCGAGTACGACAGCGACTACTACGGCGACGACCTGCCTTTCTGGACCGAAGTGAAGCGCACCGACGGCCAAACCGTGCCGCGCCTGGTCGTGCCCTACACGCTGGACACCAACGACATGCGCTTTGCGCTGCCGCAAGGTTTTTCGCAGGCAGAAGACTTCTTCATCTATCTGCGCGACAGCTTTGACGCGCTGTATGCCGAAGGCGGCGAATCGCCCAAGATGCTGAGCATCGGCATGCACTGCCGCCTGCTGGGCCGCCCGGGCCGCATCGTGGCGCTGCAACGCTTTCTCGACCACGTGCAAAAACACGACCGCGTCTGGGTCTGCCGCCGCATCGACATCGCGCGCCACTGGCAGGCCACCCACCCTTACCTGCCCCGGCAAGAAAGCTGAACATGGCCCCTACCCTTGAACAGATCAACACCGCGCCGCGCGCAGAAGCGCTGCAACTGCTGGACGGCCTGTATGAGCACTCCCCCTGGATTGCCGACAAGGCGCTGGACGCGCGCCCCTTTCAGTCGCTCGCCCACCTGAAGCACACCATGGCGCGTGTGCTGCGCGAGGCCGGCAGGGACGCGCAGGTCAAGCTGATCCGCGCTCACCCCGAACTGGCCGGCAAAGCCATGGTCAGCAAAACCCTCACGGCCGAATCCACGAACGAGCAAGGCAAGGCAGGCCTGACCGACTGCACAGCCGAAGAGTTCGCCACCCTGCAAAAGCTCAACGCCGACTACAACGCCAAATTCGGTTTCCCCTTCATCCTGGCGGTGCGCGGCCCGCGCGGTGACGGTTTAAGCAAGCAGCAGATCATCGAAACCTTCACGCGGCGCCTGCAAAACCACCCCGACTTCGAGCTGCAGGAAAACCTGCGCAACATCCACCGCGTAGTGGAGCTGCGGCTTAACGACAAGTTTGCCGCCACGCCCATGCTGGGCAACGACGTGTGGGACTGGCACGAAACCATGTCCCAGTACAGCGACCCGGGCTACCTTGAAAAAGGCCAGCTCACGGTGACCTACCTCACCGATGCGCACCGCGCCTGCGCGGCATTCATCAGCCGCACCATGCGTGAGTGCGGTTTTGACGAGGTGAAGATAGACGCTGTCGGCAACGTCGTCGGTATCTACAAAGCCGCCACGCCCGGCGCCAAAACCCTGCTCACCGGCAGCCACTACGACACCGTGCGCAACGGCGGCAAGTACGACGGCCGGCTCGGCATCTTTGTGCCCATGGCCTGCGTGCGCGAGCTGCACCGCCAGGGCAAGCGCCTGCCCTTTAACTTCGAGGTCGTCGGTTTTGCTGAAGAAGAAGGCCAGCGCTACAAGGCGACCTTCCTCGGCTCAGGCGCATTGATCGGTGACTTCAAGCCCGAATGGCTGGACCAGAAAGACGCCGACGGCATCACCATGCGCGAGGCCATGGCCAACGCGGGCCTGAAGCCAGAGGACATTGCCGGCATCAAACGCGACGCCAGCAACTACCTCGGTTTTATCGAACTGCATATCGAGCAGGGCCCGGTGCTCAACGAACTTGACCTGCCGCTGGGCATCGTTACCTCTATCAACGGCAACGTGCGCTACTTGTGCGAGATCACCGGCATGGCCAGCCACGCCGGCACCACGCCGATGAACCGCCGCCGCGATGCTGCTGCGGCGGCGGCTGAACTGCTGCTGTATGTCGAACGGCGCGCCGCGCAAGATGGCGACTCGGTCGGCACCATCGGCATGCTGCAGGTGCCCAGCGGCTCCATCAATGTGGTGCCGGGGCGCTGCCTCTTTTCGCTCGACCTGCGCGCGCCTGTCGATGCGCAGCGTGACGCGCTCGTCGCTGACGTGCTGGCCGAACTTAAAACCATTTGCGAGCGCCGCGGCGTGCACTTCACCACCGAGCTGACCGAGCGCGCCGCCGCCGCGCCCAGCGCGCCTGCCTGGCAGCAACGCTGGGAAGCCGCTGTAAAAAGCCTGGGCGTGCCCTTGTATGCGATGCCCAGCGGAGCAGGCCACGACGCGATGAAACTGCACAAGGTGATGCCGCAGGCCATGCTTTTTGTGCGCGGCCAGAACTCCGGCATCAGCCACAACCCGCTGGAAAGCACGACCAGCGACGACATCGATCTGGCAATCCAGGCTCTGACGCATCTGCTCACCCATCTCCCTCCTGAAAAACAATGACCCTCACCACTGACTATGCCCAGCTCGACAGCTGGATCGACGCCCATTTCGACGAGGAAACGGCCTTCCTGCAGCAGCTCATCCGCGTGCCCACCGACACACCGCCGGGCAACAACGCGCCGCATGCCGACCGCACGGCCGAACTCATCAAGGCTTTTGGCTTTGAGGCGGAAAAACATCCGGTGCCCGAAGCCGAGGTGCGCGGCTACGGCATGGAGTCCATCACCAACCTGATCGTGCGCCGCCACTACGGCAACAAGGGCGAAGGCAAAACCATCGCCCTCAACGCCCACGGCGACGTGGTGCCGCCCGGCGAGGGCTGGACCAAAGACCCGTATGGCGGTGTCATCGAAGGCGGCAAGCTCTATGGCCGCGCATCGGCCGTCAGCAAATGCGATTTCGCCAGCTTCACCTTTGCAGTACGCGCGCTCGAATCGCTGAACGCGCCGCTCAAAGGCAGTGTCGAGTTGCACTTCACCTATGACGAAGAGTTCGGCGGCGAGATGGGCCCGGGCTGGCTGCTCAAAAAAGGCCTGACAAAACCCGACCTGCTGATCGCGGCAGGCTTTTCCTATGAAGTGGTCACCGCGCACAACGGCTGCCTGCAGATGGAAGTCACGGTGCACGGCAAGATGGCGCACGCCGCCATTCCCGACACCGGCATTGACGCCTTGCAGGGCGCGGTGCACATCCTCAACGCGCTCTATGCGCAGAACGCGCTCTACCAGCAGGTCACGTCCAAGGTCGAAGGCATCAAACACCCTTACCTCAATGTGGGCCGCATCGAAGGCGGCACCAACACCAACGTCGTGCCCGGCAAGGTCATGTTCAAGCTGGACCGCCGCATGATCCCTGAAGAGAATCCAACCGAGGTCGAGGCCAACATCCGCAAAGTGATTGCCGACGCGGCTGCCGGCTGCAAAGGCATCACGGTCGACATCAAGCGCCTGCTGCTGGCCAACTCAATGCGTCCGCTGCCGGGCAATAAGCCACTGGTCGATGCCATCCAGAAGCACGGTGAGGCGCTCTTCGGCCAGGCCATCCCGGCCATGGGCACGCCGCTGTACACCGACGTGCGGCTCTACGCCGAAGCCGGCATCCCCGGCGTGATCTACGGCGCCGGGCCGCGCACCGTGCTGGAGTCCCACGCCAAGCGGGCCGACGAGCG
>JAJKJM010000205.1 GCA_021153985.1 Polaromonas sp. | reverse complement strand
CGCAGCGGCGCCGAGCAGGACATCATGCTCGGCTACTCCGACAGCAACAAGGACGGCGGCATCTTCACCAGCAACTGGGAGCTTTACCGCGCCGAGATCGCGCTGGTCGAGCTGTTCGACGTGCTGGCCAATTCGCACAACATCCAGCTGCGCATGTTCCACGGCCGCGGCGGCACCGTCGGCCGTGGCGGGGGCCCGAGCTACCAGGCCATCCTGGCCCAGCCTCCCGGCACGGTGCGCGGCCAGATTCGCCTGACCGAACAAGGCGAAGTGATCGGCTCCAAATACGCCAACCCCGAGATCGGCCGGCGCAACCTGGAAACCCTGGTCGCCGCCACGCTGGAGGCCACGCTACTGCAGCCCACCAAGCCTGCGACCAAAGCCTTTTTGCAGGCCGCCGCCGAGCTGTCTGAAGCCAGCATGGCCGCCTACCGCGCATTGGTGTATGACACCCCCGGCTTCACCGAATACTTCTTCAGCGCCACACCTATCCGCGAGATTGCCGAACTCAACATCGGCTCCCGCCCGGCATCACGCAAGGCCTCGCAAAAAATCGAAGACCTGCGCGCCATCCCCTGGGGCTTCAGCTGGGGCCAGTGCCGCCTCACGCTGCCCGGCTGGTATGGCTTCGGTTCGGCGATCGAGCAGATCCTGAGCCAGGGCGGCACTTCTGCCAGCCGCAAAGAAGCGCTCGCGCTGCTGCAAAAGATGTACAAGCAGTGGCCGTTTTTCCGGACTCTGCTCAGCAACATGGACATGGTGCTGGCCAAGAGCGACCTGGCACTCGCCTCACGCTACTCCGAACTGGTAGGCGACGTGCGCCTGCGCAAGAAAATCTTCACCGCGATCGAGGCTGAATGGCACCGTACCGCCGAAGCGCTGAGCCAGATCACCGGTGAGAAGCAGCGCCTGGCCGGCAACGCCGCGCTGCAGCGCTCCATCCGCCACCGCTTTCCCTATATCGATCCGCTGCACCATTTGCAGGTCGAGCTGGTGCGGCGTTACCGCGCCGGGCAGTCCGACCAGAAGGTGCAGACCGGTATCCATATTTCGATCAACGGCATCGCGGCCGGCCTGCGCAACACGGGCTGACAGCCGGACGGCGGGCCGGTACCCCGGGGCAGATGCCAGGCGGCGGCGTTGGCCCTAAGACGGGCGTGGCAAGGCCTGCGAAGGCGTTTACTGTAGGACTTTGTAGGCCGTGTCCTAGACCAACACCAGCGTCTTCCGATGGCGCCCCTGAGGGGCAGGGACCTAGCATGAGGTAACAAACGGCGCAACGCGGGCTTCTTGTCACACGTTGCCAAAACCTCTCCCAACCCTGTTACCGGAGCGCAAAATCATGACCACCCTGGAGATCATGGCCGATACGCCGTCGGCCACTCACGACGATTTTGTTTCCACCGATGCCGCCGACCTGGCGTCGCACATGAACCAGTGCGCGCATTCACGCGGCCGGTTTTTCGGCCTCCAGTCGGGTCTTCAATCCGCGCATTCGGTGCTATCGCCGCGCGTCGTCACGGTCGCCGCCATCGTGGCCATCAGCCTTGCCCTCGCCGTAGCCTGAACGTGTGACTACGGCGGCCATTGATCGGCTGGACAATCTAAGCGCCTACGCCCGGCAACTTCTTGCCACGCATCGCAGCGACATACAGCAGCCCATACGCGCCGAGCTGTTCGGCGCCCAGCGTTTTGAAGAGCACGGCCGCAGCCTGGCCGCGGCGCAAACCGTGCGCCCCGCCGGCAGCGCCGGCACCGGCCCGCCTTTTTTTCCGCGTGTCCAGGAAAACATCGCCGCCATCCGCCTGGCCTACGACTACATTGCGCTGACATCGCTCAGCGGCCACTACGTCACGCCCGCGGCCGAATGGCTGCTCGACAACTTCCATCTGGTCGAGGCGCAGCTCCAGCAGATCCAGGAGGGTGTTCCCCACCGCTATTACGCCGACCTGCCCAAGCTGGCCGACAAACCCCTGCAAGGCCTGCCGCGCGTCTATGGCATCGCCTGGGCCTATGTGGCGCACACCGACAGCGTGCTGGACCCGGTGCTGTTCACGGCCTTCCTCCATGCTTATCAGGAGGTGAGCGAACTCAACCTGGGCGAACTCTGGGCGCTGCCCACCACCTTGCGCGTGGTGCTGCTCGAAAACCTGCGCCGCATGGCCGACCGCATCGCCTGGAACAAGGTGGCGCGTGAAGTGGCGCATGCCGCCTGGGACAAGGCCGACGCGCTAAGCCTGCGTGATCTTGACGAGCTGCTGGCGCTGATGCAAGCGCACGGCCTGGAGCGCAGCTACCTCACCCAGTTGTGGCAGCGCATGCCCGTTGAACGCACAGAACACGAGCTGCATCCGGCCCTACTCCTGACACGCTGGACGGCGCAGCATTGCACCGATGCGCTGGGCATGATCGGCGAAGGGCAAACCGTGCAGGTGGCCGCCAACCTGACTGTCAGCAACATCATCACCACCCTGCGGCTGATCGGGCAGGTCGAATGGGTGGAGCTGATCGAGCCGGTCAGCCATTCCCTGCAGGTGCTGCGGCGCTTGCCGAGTTTCTCTCACGAAAGCGAGATGACGCGCCAGCAGATCACGCGCGCCATGGAAAGACTGGCGCAGCAGACCGGCAAATCAGAGCGCGCCGTCGCCGAAGCCGTGCTCGCCGCCGCAGGCCAGCCCGGCAACTCCATGGTGGCACGCACCGCGGGCTACTACCTGATCGGCCCGGGCCGCCCCATGCTGGAAGCCGCACTGCGCCCTGCGGCCGGCCCGCACAAGGCTTTGCCCGTGACCGAAACACCACGCAGCTGGCGCCTGCCCCTGTTCGCCGCGGCCTGGGCCGCCGGCACCGCCGCATTGCTGACATGGGCGGTGGGCCCGCTGACCGCGCTGAACTGGCAGGCCTGGGTGGCATTTTTTCTCATGGCCTGGCCGGCCTCCGAAGCCGTCGTCGCGCTGATCCATCGCCTCATCGCCGAATCCACCCGCATACAACCGTTGGCCCGCCTGGACTTCAGCGCCGGCATCCCGCCCGAGCACCGCGTGCTGGTGGTGATTCCTTCCATGCTGTCGTCAGTCGAAGCCAACAGCGAACTGGCCCACCGCCTGCACCTGCACTGGCTGGCCAGCAGGGAGGCCAACGCCCAGTTCGCCCTGCTCACCGACTGGGCCGATGCCGACACCGAAAGCGCGCCCGGCGACCGCGCCCTGGTGGACGACGCACTGGCCCGGCTGCGCGCGCTGAACGCCGCTTACCCGGCGGCCCACGGCGCGCCTGCACGTTTTGTGCTGTTGCACCGGTCGCGCACCTGGTCGGCCAGCGAGCGACGCTGGATAGGCTGGGAGCGCAAGCGCGGCAAGCTCGAGATGCTGCTGCGCCACCTGGCTAAGCGCTCCGCGCCCGGCTTCCTGCCCGTAGGCGCCGACATGCGGCTGGCTGAAGGCACACGCTACGTCGTCACCCTGGACAGCGACACCACGCTGCCGGCCGGTTCACTGCGCGAACTCGTGTCAATCGCCGCGCACCCGCTCAACACCCCATACGTTGACCGCACAACCCGCCGCGTAACGGCCGGCTACGGCATCTTGCAGCCCCGCGTGGCCACGCCGCTGCCGGCGCACCACGAGCGATCGGTATTCCATACGCTCTTTGCCGGCCAGCGCGGGCTGGACCCTTACAGCAGCGGCACCTCCGACCTTTATCAGGATGTGTTCGGCATGGGCAGCTTCACCGGCAAGGGGCTGCTGCATGTGGAGGCGGTGCACGCCGTGCTGGACCGCCGCCTTCCTGAAGGCGCCATCCTGAGCCACGACTTGCTCGAAGGCAGCGTCGCGCGCTGCGGCTATGCGGGCGATGTCGTGCTGATGGAAGACCACCCGCACCATGCCGGCGTGGCCGCATCGCGCGTACACCGCTGGACGCGCGGCGACTGGCAATTGCTGGCGCTCATGCTGCGCCCGGCGCGCTTCGGCATCGACACCCTGGGCCTGTGGCGCATGGCGGATAACCTGCGCCGCTCACTGGTCGCGCCGGCCGCCTTCGCCCTGCTGGCCTGGGTGGTGTTCACCGGCGCGCTGCCCCTGTCCGCCGCTGTGGCATTCACCCTCTTGGCCTTTCTGGCCGGCCCGCTGCTGGGTGCACTGGCCGGGCTGATCCCTACGCGCCGCGGCATTGCGTGGCTGCACTTTTTTGACGTCGGCATGCGCGACGTGGGGCGAAGCCTGGCGCAGGCCGCGTGGCAATTCAGCCAGCTGGCGGCGCAAGCCGCGCTGATGGCCGACGCCGTCACGCGCGCGCTCTGGCGCATGGCCTTCAGCCGCCGCGGCCTGCTGCAGTGGACCACCGCCGCCCAGGCGCAGGCCTCCGCGAAATACACACTCGACACCTTTTTGCGCAGCCACGCAGCCGTGTCCGCAGGGTGCGCCGTGCTTGCCGTGGGCGCCTTCTGGAGCCCCCATCCCGTGGCCGGGCCCGCGCTCTTCCTGTTGTGGGCATTGGCCCCGGTGATTGCCTGGTGGGGCAGCAGGCCGGCCGTGCATGCGCCGCACAGTGCACTGGACGCGGGTGACCGTGACTACCTGCTGAAACTGGCGCGCCAGACCTGGAATTTCTTTGAACGCTGCGTCGGCCCGGAAGATCACTACCTGCCACCCGACAACCTGCAGATGGAGCCCGAGCCTACGCTGGCCCACCGCACCTCGCCCACCAACATCGGCCTTTACTTGCTGGCCGTGGCCTGCGCCCGCGAATTCGGCTGGATCACCGGCACCGAAATGGCCAAGCGGCTGGCCGCCACGCTGGACACGGTGGAAGCCCTGCCCAAGCACAACGGCCACCTCCTCAACTGGTATGAAACACGCACGCTGCAGGTGCTGCTGCCGGCCTATGTCTCCACCGTGGACAGCGGCAACCTGGCGGGCCACCTGCTGGCGGTGGCGCAATCGCTTCGCCGGCTGGCGGCGCAACCCGGCACCACGCCGGCCGACGTCACCCACCTGATGGCGCTGGGCGAGCGCTGCGAAAAACTGTGCATGGCGATGGACTTCAGCGGCCTCTACAGCAGCAAGCGCCACCTCTTTCACATCGGCCTGCGTGTGCATGAGCAGGCGCTGGACGCGAGCTTTTACGACCTGATGGCCTCGGAGTCGCGCCTGACCAGCTTCCTGGCGATTGCCAAAGGCGACGTGCCCCGGCGCCATTGGCAGGCGCTGGGCCGTTCCTTCCTCACGGTGGGTGTCACGCCGGGCCTCAAATCCTGGTCCGGTTCGATGTTTGAATACCTCATGCCTTCGCTGGTGATGATGGAGCCCGATGAAGGCCTGCTGCATGTCTCGGGCCTGGCCGCCGTGAAAGAGCAGCAAGCCTATGGCGATGCGCAAGGCCTGCCTTGGGGCGTTTCAGAGTCCGCCTATTTCGGGCAAGACCACACGCTGGCCTACCAGTACTCGCCCTTCGGCGTGCCGCGGCTGGCCCTGCGCCGCACGCCGCCGGCCGACCGCGTGGTCGCACCCTACGCCACCGTCATGGCGGTCCCGTTTGATCCGCAGCAGGCCGTGGCCAACCTGCGCCAGCTCGATCAATGGGGCGCGCGTGGCGAATACGGCTTTGTCGATGCGCTGGACTTCACCGTCGCACGGCAACCCGGCGCGCAGGCGCTCAGCCTTGTCAACACCTTCATGGCGCACCACCAGGGTATGTCGCTGGTGGCGCTGTGCAATGTGCTGTGTGATGAAGCACCGCGGCGCTGGTTCTCCTCGGCGCCGCTGATGCAGGCGTTTGAATCGCTGCTGCATGAAAAGACACCACGCCAGATCATCGAAAGCGCCGATCCCCGCGCTCTGCCAGAGCCTGACGATGCCGCGCAGTCCCGCCTTTACCACTCGCGCGAGCTGGACCCCGCCGCAGCCGGCTGGCAGCCCACGCAGCTGCTGTCCAACGGGCGCTACAGCGTGGCCCTGCGCGCCAATGGCGCGGGCGTCAGCCGCTGGCGCAGCGGCGACAAGACCTGGAACATCTCGCGCTGGCGCGACGACCTGCTGCGCGATGCCTGCGGCACCTTCATCTACCTGCGTCTGGCGGGGCAAGACCGGCTCTCATCTCTCACGCTGCATCCCGCGCCACACCCCGGCTGGCGCTACAAGGCCACCTTCCTGGCCGACCGCGTGCAATTTGACGCGGCGTCCAACGAGCTGGAAACCAGAACCACCGTGCTCGTCAGCCCCGAAGACGACACCGAGATACGCACCGTCACGCTGCACAATATTTCCAGCGCCGAGATCACGCTCGATGTGGTGTCGTGCTTTGAGGCCGTGCTGACAGACCCGCGCGCCGATGAGGCCCATCCGGCGTTTTCCAACCTGTTTGTGCAGACGCAGTGGCATGCCGAGTGGCGCGCCCTGCTGCTGTCGCGCAAGGCCCGGCTGCAGGGAGACCCGGCCATGGCGGTGGCGCATTTCCTGGCTGATTCCGAGGCCAACGTGCGGGCCATCGACTTCATCGCAGACCGCCGTGCCTTCCTGGGGCGCAACCGCGGCCCCGCGGAACCCGCACTGCAGGCTGAAACCCACGGCGAAGGCGGCACGCCCATCAACGGGCTGGACCCGGTGGCCGGCCTGCGCGTGCGCATCCGCATCCCGGCAGGCGGCGTGGCAAGGCTCAGCTTTGCCACTGCCGCCGCGTCCACCACCGGCGAGCTGTCCGCGCGCATCGACAAATACCTGCAGCCCATGCACGTGGAACGCGCCACCCGCATGGCCGCCACACTGGCCCAGGTGCGCCTGCGCGACCTGGGCGTGGACCCGGAAGAAAACGCGGCGCTGCAGGACCTCAACACCGCGCTGATGTACAGCTGCACCCGCCCGATGGGTGAACGCGGCCTGGTGGACCAGCGCCAGCTCTGGCGTTTCGGCATCTCCGGCGACAAGCCCATCGTGCTGGTGCTCATCCACACCAGCAACGGCATGGCGCTGGTGCACTCGCTGCTGCAGGCCCAGCCGTGGTGGAGTTTTTGCGGCCTGGCCGCCGACGTGGTGATCCTCAACAGTGAAGTCAACTCTTACCTGATGCCGCTGCAGCGCGACATCCTGGCGCTGCGCGACCGCACGCTGCAGCAGGCCGAAAACAGCTTTCCGGGGCGCGACGCCGGCGGTTTTTTCCTGCTGCGCGAGCAGGAGATCGTGCCCTCCGAAAAAGCCGCCCTCACCGGCTTGGCGCGAGTCATCCTGGTGGCCGACGGCCGCCCGCTGGAGGTGCAGGCCGCGGCGCTGCAAGCCATCGGCAGCCCGCAGCGCGCCGGCACGCCCGCCAGGCCGCTGCTGCCCGCACCCCACACGGCGGCCAACGTTCAGCCACCGCAAGGCCACTTCGACGCCGCCACCGGCGAGTTCCAGTTTGTGGTGGACGCGGCCCATCGCCCGCCCCGCCCCTGGGTCAATGTGATCGCCAACGCCGGCTTTGGTTTTCAGGTGTCTGAGGCCGGCGCAGGCTACACCTGGGCGGTCAACAGCCGGCTGCACCAGGTTACGCCCTGGTCCAACGACCCGGTGACCGACCCCTGCTTTGAACACTACCTGCTGCAGGACCTGGACACGCAGGCACTGCTTCCCCTGCACGCCACCCCCGGCAGCGGCACATCTTGCCGCGTGCGCCACGGTCAGGGCTATTCGGCGTTTGAGTCCCTGCATGGCGCGCTGAAGGCAGAGACCACGTACTTCGCCGACGTCAATGAATCCGTCAAGCTGGTGCAACTGCGGCTGCACAACCAGGGCGGTGCCGGGCGCAGGCTGCGCGCGCTGGCCATGGTGGAGTGGCAATTGGGCGGGGCACGGCACGAGCGCCGCACCGTCCGCGCCTGGAAATCGGACAGCCCGGCCCTCACGGCCGTGTTCGCCAAGCAGCGCGAAAGCCGCGCCGGATTTGGCGGCGCTACGGCCTTTTTGTCTCTCAGCGGGTTGCCCGGCCCGCTGCAATGGACCTGCGAGCGAAGCGAATTCTTTGACGCCGCAGGCCAGCTGGTGATTCCCCCCGCGCTGGGCCAAAGCGCCACGGGCGGCGCAGACCCCTGCGCCGCGCTGGCCGGCGAGTTCACGCTGGCTCCCGGCCAGAACATCACGCTGGCCTTCGTGCTCGGCCACGCCGCCGATCCGGCCGCCGCCGAGCAACTGGCCCGTAACTGGCAATCACGAGACGCCGCACAAACGCTGGAGCAGGTCAAGGCGTATTGGGCCGGCCTGCTGGGCAAGCTGCAGGTGCGTACACCCGACCCGCTCTTCGACGCGCTGGCCAACCGCTGGCTGCTCTACCAGACGCTGGCCTCGCGCCTGTGGTCCAAAGCCGGCTTCTACCAGGCCGGCGGCGCCTTTGGCTTTAGGGACCAGCTGCAAGACGCCATGGCCTTTGCCGTCATCGAGCCTGATCGCCTGCGCCGCCAGATTTTGCTCAATGCCTCGCGCCAGTTCCCGGAAGGCGATGTGCAGCACTGGTGGCACGCACCCGGCGGTGAAGGCGTGCGCACGCACTTCTCCGACGACCTGCTGTGGCTGCCTTATGCCTGCGCGTACTACGTGCAGGTCACGGGTGACCTCAGCATCCTGGACGAACAGGTCGCCTTCATCGACGGCCCGGCGATTCCCGAGGGCGCGGAAGACGCCTACTACGCGCCGCAAACCAGCACGCAAACCGCCACGCTGTTTGAACACTGCGCACGCACGCTCGACAAGAGCCTGGCCACCGGCAGCCACGGCCTGCCCCTGATGGGCACCGGCGACTGGAACGACGGCATGAACCGCGTCGGCCACGAAGGCCGCGGCGAATCGGTGTGGCTGGCCTGGTTTTTGTGCCGCGTGGTGCAGGACTTCGAGCCCTTGGCCCGTGCCCGCAACGACGCCGCTCGCGCCGGCAAATGGCTTGCCGCGCGGGAAGGCTGGATCAGCGCGCTGCACCAGGACGGCTGGGACGGCGCCTGGTTCCGGCGCGCATTCTTTGACAACGGCGAACCGCTGGGCTCTTCCAGCAACACCGAATGCCGCATCGACCTGATCGCGCAGGCCTGGTCGGTGCTGTCGGGCGCGTCCACCGCCGAATTCACCGGCCCCGCGCTGCAGGCCATGACAGAGCAACTGATCGACCATGAGGCCGGCCTCTTGCGCCTGCTCACGCCGCCGCTGCAGGCATCGGACAACAACCCCGGCTACATCCAGGCCTACCCGCCCGGCGTACGCGAAAACGGCGGCCAATACTCTCACGCCGCCGTCTGGGCCATGATGGCGCAGGCCGCCACCGGCGACGCCGAAGCCGCCTGGGAAAGCTTCAAGGCGATCAGCCCCGCCCACCGCAGCGAACACCCGGTGCGCGGGCCCGTCTACGAGCTGGAGCCCTACGTGATGGCCGGTGACATCTACGGCGCAGCGCCCTATGTGGGCCGCGGCGGCTGGAGCTGGTACACCGGCTCGGCCGCCTGGCTGCACCGCGCCGCCATCGAGAACATTCTGGGCCTGAAGATTGAACAGGGGGCGCTGTCGCTGTCACCATGCCTGCCGGCACACTGGCCTTCGTTTGAGATCACCCTGTGTTTGCAAGACCGCGCGTTGACGCTGCGCTGGCAACGCGCCGGGCTTGCAATGGAAGACGGCTTCAAACCTGACCAGGTGATCGCGCCGGGGCAAGTGCTGATGCTGGCCGGGCTGCCGGAACAAGCGGTATTGCTGGTGCAGGCTGCGGCAGCCTGAATCACCATTTGCTATTTAATTGATAGCTGAAAGCCAATGCGGGATATTGGCTAGAGGCCTTTTTTGCTTATAAATCACTCTCACACCCGCGTCGGCTCACCGAGGATAAACCGATCGCCGGGCCTTGCTTTAGCGGAAGACGGATGCTTTACTCCCTCTCCCCTTGGGAGAGGGCGGGGGTGAGGGGCCGGGGCCTTGGCATACGGCGATGATGTTCGTCCGCCGCCAGCCCTCACCCTAACCCTCTCCCAGAGGGAGAGGGGATGAATCCGGGTTCGGCTGTCATCGGGCAGCTTTTGTTTTTTGGGAGCGGTCTGGACGGAGTGCCGCCCCGCGCAGGCGGCAGGTAACTCGGCGCCTCAATCCCCTCCACGGTTTCGATCAGGCCCAGCTCCAGCAGCGAGCGCAGGGATTCGTCGAGCGAGCGCGGCGGCATGAACTGCTGCAACTGCTCAAACCACACCCCCGTGCCGCACATCTCCAGCACATCGTGCAGGTAACGCGAGAGCGAGCCTGCGGTTTGCGCCTTGGTGTTGACGAGGTCCACACAGGCCCTACCCCTCGGCGTCAGCCGGTAACAGCGTGAGGCGAGGCTTGGAAGCGGAGTCGCGTGGTTCGACGAGGTCATGGGTGTCTCCTTCGGGAGCACCCATGGTGAGCCTGGCGGCCCTGAAGTGTTCTTGACGGAAATCAAGACCAGGGCCCCACCTGACAGGGTGTTCTTGACTGCAGTCAAGATTTGGGGTTTTAGGGGTGATGTCCTGACAGATACGGGGGAGGTGTCTCAAAGAAAACGCCGATTAACATTGCCACCGGCATTCATGCCATCACATTCATCACGCCCGCCAGACCACTCCATCAAATGCCCGCCATGCTCACCATTGAAGGACTGCGGTTTCGCTACCCCAAGCCCCAAGTCGAAATCCTCGCCAACTGGTCCGGCGAAATCATGCCTGGCGTGACGCTGGTTCAAGGCGGCGACGGGCGCGGCAAGAGCACCTTGCTTCGCTTGCTGGCGGGCGCCTTGCCTGCCGATGGGGGGAAGCTGACGCTCAATGGCATCCCGCTCAAAGACCAGCCCGAGGCCTACCGCCGGCAACTGTTCTGGATGGAGCCGCGCGCCGACGTGTTTGATCAACTCACGCCGCCGCAGTATTTCGAAGATGTTCGCAGCCGGTACCCGGGTTTTGATGCGAATCT
>JAJKJM010000204.1 GCA_021153985.1 Polaromonas sp. | reverse complement strand
CAGCCTGTTTTTGAAGGTTTGTCATGAGTTTGAAGTGCGGCATTGTAGGCTTGCCTAACGTCGGAAAATCCACCCTGTTCAATGCGTTGACCAAAGCGGGGATTGCGGCTGAAAACTACCCCTTTTGCACGATTGAGCCGAATGTCGGCGTTGTGGAAGTGCCCGACCCGAGGTTGGCCCAATTGGCCGAAATCGTCAAGCCCGAGCGTATTGTTCCGGCCATCGTCGAGTTTGTGGACATTGCCGGCCTGGTGGCGGGCGCCAGCACGGGCGAGGGCCTGGGCAACAAGTTCCTGGCCCACATCCGCGAAACCGACGCCACGGTCAATGTGGTGCGCTGCTTTGAAGACGACAACGTGATCCACGTCGCCGGCAAGGTAGACCCGATCTCCGACATCGAAGTCATCCAGACCGAACTGTGCCTGGCCGACCTCGCCGCCGTCGAAAAAGCCCTGCACCGGGTCACCAAGACCGCCCGTTCGGGCGACAAGGAATCGGCCAAGCTGGTCGTCATCCTCGAGAAATGCCAGGCCGCGCTCAACGAAGGCAAGCCGGTTCGCACGATCGACTTCAGCAAGGAAGAGCTGCCGCTGCTCACGCAGTTCTTCCTGATCACGGCCAAGCCGGCGATGTTTGTGGCCAACGTGGCCGAAGACGGGTTTGATAACAATCCGCTGCTGGACCGCCTGAAAGCCTACGCGGACGCCCAGAAGGCGCCGGTGGTGGCGATCTGCGCCAAGATGGAAGCCGAAATGGCTGATATGGACGAGGAAGACAAAAAGATGTTCCTCGCCGAGATCGGCCAGGATGAGCCGGGCCTCAATCGCCTGATCCTGGCGGCCTACAAGCTGCTGGGCCTGCAAACCTACTTCACGGCCGGTGTGAAAGAAGTGCGCGCCTGGACCATCCATGTGGGCGACACCGGCCCGCAGGCCGCCGGCGTGATCCACACCGATTTTGAAAAAGGCTATATCCGCGCGCAGACCATCGCCTTTGCCGATTTCATCAGCTTCAAGGGTGAGCAGGGCGCCAAGGATGCCGGCAAGATGCGCAGCGAAGGCAAGGAATACGTCGTCAAGGATGGCGACGTGATGAACTTCCTCTTCAGCAGCTGAGTTGCGCTACAGCCCTCAAGGACTGAGGGTCGGGTTCACCGCACAAACGACGCCATGGAAGTCGCGCCACAATAGGCAGGGCGACCTGCACCGCCCGGGCGGCGATGCCGTTGCCGGCTTGCCAGGGCAGGCCATTTCCCTGAAACACCCGCTTTGACTTTGAAAGAGAACACCATGTCCATCCAGCGCATCGAAACCGGCCCACGCATGTCTCAGGCCGTCGTTCATAACAAGACCGTTTACCTCGCAGGCCAGGTGGCCGGTGACGATGCCGGCCCTGGCGTGTTCGAACAGACCCGCAGCATCCTGGCCAATATCGACCGCCTGCTGGCGGCGGCCGGCAGCGACAAGTCGCGCCTCTTGAGCGCCACCATCTGGCTGACCGACATGGACAGCTTCGGTGACATGAACCGCGCGTGGGAAGCCTGGGTGGTGCCGGGCGCCACGCCCGCGCGTGCCACGGTCATGAGCCCACGCCTGGCGGCCGCCAAGTACCACGTGGAAATCGGCGTGGTGGCGGCGCAAGACTAGTCAGCCGTGAAGACCCCGCCGCGATGACAGAACCCGTACGCCTGGCCAAACGCCTAGCCGAAATGCTATCCTGCTCACGCCGCGAGGCCGAGCAGTACATCGAAGGCGGCTGGGTCACAGTCGACGGTGTCACCGTGGAGGAGCCGCAATTCCGCGTGCTGGACCAGGCCATAGCCCTCGACAAGAACGCCAGCCTGCTGGCGCTGACGCCGGTGACCTTGTTGCTGCACAAGCCTGCGGGTTATGAAGCAGGCGCCGATGGTGCTGCCGGATCGCTGGCGCCCCTCTTGTCGGTCGCCACGCAATCGCCTGACGACCGTTCGGGCATCCGCCCGCTCAAAAAACATTTCTCGTCGGTGGAACTGGTAACGCCCCTGGCCACGCCGGCCAGCGGCCTGGTCGTGCTGACGCAGGACTGGCGCGTGACGCGCAAGCTGCGCGAAGACGCCCGCGTGATGGAGCATGAGGTTGTCGTCGAGGTCAGCGGCACCATCAAGCCCGGTGGCCTGGAGCGGCTGAACCGCGTGGACCACGGCTTCACCTTCCAGGGTGCGCTGCTGCCGCCGGCCAAGGTCAGCTGGCAAAGCGAAACGCGCCTGCGCTTTGCCCTCAAGGGCGAGGTGCCGGGGCAGATCGCCTACATGTGCGAGAGCGTGGGGTTGAAGGTCAATGGCATGAAGCGCCTGCGCATTGGCCGTGTGGCGATGAGCCAGTTGCAGACTGGGCAGTGGCGCTACCTGCTGCCGCACGAACGTTTCTGATCGTTATCCAGTGACGACACCGGGAAAGGCCCAGATCAGGCTGCCGGTCATCAGCAAGTAACGCAAAAATTTTCCGACGGCCATGTACGCCAGGCAGGGCCAGAACGGAAATTTGAGCCAGCCTGCGACCGCGCACAGCGGGTCTCCCACCACCGGCAGCCAGGCCAGCAGGCAGGCTTTGGGGCCGAGCTTTTCCAGCCAGCGGATGGCGTGGCCGTGGTGTGACGAATGGCTGTATTTGTCGACTACCTTGTGCGCGCCGTAACCCATCCACCAGTCCAGCGCACCGCCCAGCGTGTTGCCCGCCGTGGCGACCAGCACGGCCGGCCAGAACATGGCGGGGTTGAGTTTGACCAGGCCGAAGACCACAGGCTCCGAGCCCAGCGGCAGCAGTGTGGCCGAGATGAAGGACACCACGAAGACCGTGCTCAGGCCGTATTCGGGCAGGGCCAAAAGTTCGATCAGGTGCTGAATCCAGGCGGGCATATATGCGTTCGAGTATAGGCAGGGCGGGGCGGTTGGTGTGTCGGAGAAAGACGTTTACAACTCCGCGTGCAATTTTCAATTGCTGAAATTTTGAGCAGGTACAATCGTGCCTCCTTTTTCAGCAACCGGCAGCACTCCCTTTTCCATGAACATCGGCCCTTACGCTTTGGCAAACAACCTGTTTGTCGCGCCTATGGCCGGCGTGACGGACCGGCCGTTTCGCCAGCTCAGCAAAAAGCTGGGCGCGGGCTACGCGGTCAGCGAGATGGTGACGTCGCGCCGTGATCTGTGGGACAGTCTCAAGACTTCGCGCCGCGCCAACCACGAAGGCGAGGACGCACCGATCGCCGTGCAGATCGCCGGCACCGACGCGCAGATGATGGCCGACGCCGCAGCCTACAACATAGCCCGCGGCGCGCAGATCATCGACATCAACATGGGCTGCCCGGCCAAGAAGGTGTGCAACAAATGGGCGGGCTCGGCGTTGATGCAGGACGAAACCCTGGCGCTGCAGATCGTGTCGGCCGTGGTGGCTGCTTGTGCACCGCACAATGTCCCTGTCACGCTCAAAATGCGCACCGGCTGGTGCCAGGCGGAAAAAAATGCCCTGACCATAGCCCGTGCCGCCGAAAGCGCCGGCGTGCAGATGATTACCGTGCACGGGCGCACGCGCGAGCAAGGCTACAAAGGCACGGCTGAATACGACACGATTGCCGCCGTCAAGGCCGCGCTGCGCATTCCGGTGGTGGCCAACGGAGACATCAGCAGCCCCGAAAGGGCCCGGGACGTGCTGGCCTACACCGGCGCCGACGCAGTGATGATTGGCCGCGCGGCGCAGGGCCGGCCCTGGATCTTCCGCGAAGTCGCGCATTTCCTGGCCACCGGCACGCATCTTGCGCCGCCCCTGGTGGCCGAAGTCGAACGTCTGCTGGTTGACCATTTGCGCGACCACTACACCTTGTATGGCGAATTTACCGGTGTGCGCACGGCGCGCAAGCACATCGGCTGGTATGTCAAAACCCTGCCCGGCGGCGAAGCGTTTCGCGCGCGGATGAATCTGCTGGAAGACTGCGAAGCGCAGCTCAAGGCGGTGAGCGGGTTTTTTCAGGAATTGGGAGAGCACATGGACCGCATACCGGCCAGTGCTGAAAGTACGGGCGACGAAAACGGCCCGGCGACAAAGAACAGCTATAAAAACGAGGAGGAAGCTGCTGCATGAGCAAGAAACATATCGAAGAGTGCGTACGCGCCAGCCTGGAAGGTTATTTCAAGGATCTGCGTGGCATTGAGCCCGATGGCATGTACGACATGATGGTCCGGGTGGTGGAAAAACCCTTGCTCGAAGTTGTCATGCAGCACGCAGAAAACAACCAGTCGCGCGCCGCCGAGTGGCTGGGCCTGAACCGCAACACCCTGCGCAAGAAGCTGGTTGAGCACAAGCTCATCAAATAACAAGCCAACAAGCGCCGCAATTTTCCCTCGTTCGGCCATCCGATTCGGACCGAACCGACATCCTTTAGAGAAGACCATCATGAACGCACTGATTTCCGTTTCCGACAAAACCGGCATCCTCGAATTCGCGCAGGCGCTGCACGCCCTGGGCATCAAACTGCTCTCCACGGGAGGCACCGCCAAACTGCTGGCTGATGCAGGCCTGCCGGTGACTGAAGTCGCCGACCACACCGGTTTTCCGGAAATGCTCGACGGCCGCGTCAAGACGCTGCACCCCAAGATCCACGGCGGCCTGCTGGCACGCCGCGATTTTCCTGAACACATGGCGGCGATCAAGGAACACGGCATCGCGACCATCGACTTGCTGGTCGTCAATCTCTACCCGTTTGAAGCCACCGTCGCCAAGCCCGGTTGCACGCTGGAAGACGCGATCGAAAACATCGACATCGGCGGCCCGGCCATGGTGCGCTCAGCCGCCAAAAACTGGAAAGACGTGGGCGTGCTGACCGACGCGTCGCAGTATGAAGGCGTGCTGGCCGAGCTCAAGGCCGGCGGCAAGCTCACCGACAAGACCAAATTCGCGCTGTCGGTGGCGGCGTTCAACCGCATCAGCCAGTACGACGGCGCGATCAGCGACTACCTCTCCGGCATCCAGGCCGACGGCAGCCACAGCATGTTTCCCGGCCAGGCCAACGGCCGTTTCATCAAGGTACAAGACCTGCGCTACGGCGAGAACTCGCACCAGCAGGCGGCGCTGTATCGAGACCTGTACCCCGCGCCCGGCTCGCTGGTCACGGCCAAGCAGCTGCAGGGCAAAGAGCTTTCGTACAACAACATTGCCGACGCCGACGCCGCCTGGGAATGCGTCAAGAGTTTTGACCTGATCAAGGACGGCGCGGCCTGCGTAATCGTCAAGCACGCCAACCCCTGCGGTGTGGCGGTCGGCAAAGACGGCCTGGAGGCTTACAGCAAAGCCTTCAAGACCGACCCGACCTCGGCTTTCGGCGGCATCATCGCCCTTAATTGCCCGCTGGACGAGCGCGCCGCGCAGCAGATTTCAAAGCAGTTCGTCGAGGTGCTGATGGCTCCGGCGTTCACGCCTGAAGCGCTGGAAGTCTTCAAGAGCAAAGTCAACGTGCGCATCCTGCAAATCGACCTGCCGCCCGGCGGCGACACGGCCTGGAAGCAAGGCCGCAACCTGATGGACGTCAAACGCGTGGGTTCAGGCCTCTTGATGCAAACCGCCGACAACCATGAGTTGGCCATCGGCGACCTGAAAGTCGTCAGCAAGCTGCAACCGACGCAAGAGCAACTGCACGACATGCTGTTTGCCTGGAAGGTCGCCAAATACGTCAAGTCCAACGCCATCGTGTTCTGCGCCGACGGCATGACGCAAGGCGTGGGCGCTGGCCAGATGAGCCGCATCGACTCCGCCCGCATCGCGTCCATCAAGGCCGCCAACGCCGGGCTGACCCTGCTGGGCTCGGTGGTGGCGAGCGACGCCTTCTTCCCGTTCCGCGACGGGCTCGACGTGGTAGTGGACGCTGGGGCTTCCTGCGTGATCCAGCCCGGCGGAAGCATGCGGGATGACGAAGTGATTGCGGCGGCTGACGAGCGGGAAGTGGTGATGGTGCTGACGGGGGTTCGGCACTTCCGGCATTGAGCCCGGATTTAAGTATTTTGGCTGCTAGCCCAATCATCACCTGGGTGGGCAGCTACGAAATTGATAGCAAATAAATAGCCCGCCGATTTTTTCTGCGGGCTTTTTTGCTTTTGAACCGGGCGACGGGGGCTGAATCAACTTTCGTTGCGGGACGAGCAGGAGAGCGATTGCTATCGCTATTGCTATTGAATTAATAGCTGCTAGCCCAGGTGATGATTGGGCTAGCGGCCAAATTGGCTAAAAATTTGACCCGCTCAAGCTGCTGAAAAGAACTTGGCTGCAGCGTCCACCGTGGCGTCGATATCTGCGGCTGTATGTGCCGAACTCACGAAACCAGCCTCATACAGCGCCGGCGCGTAATACACACCACTGTCGAGCATGGCATGGAAGAAGCGGTTGAACGCCGGGCTGTCAGTGGTCATGACAGTGGCGTAGTTCTGCGGCAATTGCCCGAGCAGGAAAAAGCCGAACATGCCGCCTTCGCTGTCGCCGCAAAATGGCACGCCTGCTTTTTGGGCTGCTTGTGTAAGGCCGGTGACCAGGCTGCGGGTGCGTTCACCCAGCGCTTCGTAAAAACCGGGTTTGGCGATTTCGCGCAAGGTGGCCAGCCCGCAGGCGGTGGCCACCGGGTTGCCCGAGAGCGTGCCGGCCTGGTAGACCGGGCCCAGGGGGGCGAGCTGCTCCATCACGGCGCGCGTGCCGCCAAAGGCCGCCAGCGGCATGCCGCCGCCAATAACCTTTCCCATCACGGTCATGTCGGGCTTGAAACCCGGAATGCTTCGGGCGTACACGCTTTGCGCGCCGCCCAGGGCGACGCGAAAACCGGTCATGACTTCGTCAAACACCAGCAGCGCGCCGTGCTGCGTGCACAGCTCGCGGCAGCGTTTCATGAAAGGCACGCTCGCGCGCACGAAATTCATGTTGCCGGCGATCGGCTCGATCATCAGGCAGGCGATGTCCTTGCCGTGCAGGGCGAAAGCTTCTTCAAGCTGGGCAATGTGGTTGTATTCGAGCACCAGGGTGTGCTGAACCACTTCAGGCGGAACACCCGCGCTGGTGGGGTTGCCGAAGGTGGCCAGGCCGGAGCCGGCCTTGACGAGCAGGGCGTCGGCATGGCCGTGGTAGCAGCCTTCGAACTTGATGATCTTGCTTCGTCCGGTGGCGCCGCGCGCCAGGCGGATCGCGCTCATGGCCGCTTCTGTGCCCGAGCTCACGAGGCGGACCATCTCGAGTGATGGCACCAGCCGCACGATTTCTTCTGCCAGTTCGACCTCGCGTTCGGTAGGCGCGCCGTAGGAAAAACCTTCCAGGGCGGCTTTTTGCACGGCCTCCACGACTGCGGGGTGGCCGTGACCCAGGATCATGGGCCCCCAGGAACCGATGTAGTCGATGTAACGCTTGCCGTCTGCGTCCCAGAAGTAGGCACCCTGGGCGCGCTGTATGAAGCGCGGCGTGCCACCGACGGCCTTGAAGGCCCGGACCGGCGAGTTGACGCCGCCGGGAATCAGTTTTTTGGCGCGTTCGAAAAGGGCATCGTTGCGGGAGGTAGTTTGGGGGGCGGCGGGCTTAGTGCTTGGTTGTTCCATTGGGGGGCAGGTCAAGGGTTGGTTTTGACGTCAGGTCGGCGTCGTCGTTGGCATCGCCCGTTTCTTCGTCGGATTCGTCAGGGTCGACATCGGCCTGTGCCCAGAACAGGCGGTCAGGCACGATATTGCCCATGCCGGGGTGAAAACCGGCGTCCAGGCTATGGTCCAGGAAGGTCAGCGCTTCGGCGGTGGCCGCCTGCAGATCGTGGCCGTTGGCCAGCAGGGCGCACAGGGCTGCGGACAGCGTGTCGCCAGCGCCGGCAAATACGGCCTCAAAACGCTCGAATTTTTCGCTGTAAAGCACCGCCTGGGGCGTGGCCAGCACGTTGTCAATGAACTGGTCGGGCATGGGGATGCCTGTCACCAAGGTGTAGGGCACGCCCAGGTCGGCTGCGGCCTTGGCGATGTCGCGCGCAGAGGGATTTTTCTCGCCCGGCCAGTCCGGCAAGAGCCAGCGCCACAGGCTGCTGTGGTTGCCGACCAACACCGTGGTCTGGGGAAGGAGCAACTCACGAAAGGCGTCCAGGTAGCTGTCGATTTCGCTTTCTTCCCACCATGAGAGGTTGGGCATGTAGGCGATCAGCGGCACATCGGCATAGTCAGAGGCGATTTCAGCGATGGTGGAAATGTTCTCGGGGCTGCCGACAAATCCGACCTTGATGGCCGAAACCGGCATGTCTTCCAGGGCTGAGCGGGCCTGGTCTGTTACAGCTTCTTCATCGAAGGAAAAGTGATCGAAAATTTCGGCTGTATCGCGCACATAAGCGCCTGTTACAACCGCCAGCGGATGGGCGCCGGCAGAGGTGATCGAAGCAATATCCGCAGTCAAACCACCAGCTCCGCTGGGATCGTTGGCATTGAATGTCATCACGCAGGCCGGTGATGCGTCTGTGTCCTCGATTTGGAGTTGTCGGCTGTCCAGTTGAGGGGTTTTGGGGTTTGCCATAGGCTGCGATTTTGCCTTGTACGCGAATAAGCAACGCCGCCTCGATACAATTGTTGCATTCTATTCGAAGGCAACTTAAGCTGT
>JAJKJM010000203.1 GCA_021153985.1 Polaromonas sp. | reverse complement strand
CTTCGAGCAGGCGCTGCACGTCGGGGTCGGCCGAGGAGCCGGACAGCATGGGCGCCAGCGCGGGGTTGGCCTGCGATAACTCGACGGCCAGTCCCTTGAGCTTGTTCAATTCATCTTCATAGTACCGATTGAACATGGGGTTCTTTCACTCGCTCGGGGGACTGTTAAAGGGCCGTTGGAATCAGTTGATGTTGACCTTGCCGTTTGCGCCAACCGTGGTTGAGAGTTGAAGCGGAATCTCGCGGTCATCCACTTCAAGCCGGCCTTCCAGCGCGAACCGGATGGACAGCACGTCGGTAGACTCCCGGCTCATCACCACGCGGGGCGACTTGATCCGGGGTTCGTACTTCAGCACCATGCGGCGGATCTCTTCTTCAATATCGCCGGTAGAACCCGCTGTGAGTCCGCCGGCGATATTGGTGAAGTCGGGCACGCCGAAGAGGGGATCAAGCTGCACGCTGCCTTGCCGCGTATTGAGAAGGCGGCGAAGGTGATCGGTCACCGACCGGACAAGAATATCGACCTGCGTCTGGTTGGTGCGTTGTTCACCATCTTCCCAGGCCGCTATTCTTTCCAGCAGGCGCCGTTCCTTCATCGCTTACTCAACACTGAGCCGGCTTGCGTGCCGCTTGCCCGGCATTACTTCGGAGCGAGCCAGGAGTCTTCAGCTTCGATGCCGTCCGGCTCGAACGTCCAGGTGATCTTCTCGTAGGTGAACGAGATGTCTTCCATGTGGCCCATCTGCTTGTTCTCGGGGTTCAGGCAGTTGGGGGTCCACGAGCGGGCGTTGGTCAGGATGGCCGACGTCAGCTTGACGGTGTAGTACTTTTCTTCCGTGCCCTTCGGGGAGATGCGGTAGAACTCCAGGCTCACGCTCTTGAGCTGCTCACCGGACGTCAGGGCCTGGAACAACTTGGGCGAAGCCTTGTCGATTTCCTTGGTCAGCGTCATGGGCTGGTGAACGCGCTTGCCGGTAGGCAGGCCGGTTTGCGGGCTCTTGGGGATCTCGATGACGTGGTCCACGGCTTGCACGAGGATCTTGCCTTCGTGGCCCTTGACCTTGACGGAGCCTTCGATTTTTCCTTGTTTTTCGCCTTCGACGATGAGGTAGCATGGCATTGGCATGATGAATTCCTTTAAGTTGGTACTGTTGTAAAACTGTTCACATCCGGTCAAGAATCCCGCCACCATTGGCAGGCCTTGCACTTCCTTATCACCGCGCCCCTTGGCTGCCCTGGTGATCTGCACATCTCTTAAACATCTGCTCTGTGCATGACCTGTATTCTGGAAGGCGCCTGTTTCGGGTCCATGTCAGAAGCCGGCCGGCAAAGTTACAACCGAAATACAGGCGATTTCCCTGGGAGAAACCGCCTGCCGGATCACTTTTTCTCGAGCTTGCCGACCAGAGACAGGCTGAAGGAAGCGCCCATGTACTTGAAGTGCGGGCGAACCTTGAGGTCGACGCGATACCAGCCTGGATCGCCCTCGACGTCCGCGACGGTGATCTCTGCCTGGCGCAAGGGCCTGCGGCTGCGCACGCCTTCGCCCGGGTTGTCCATGTCGGCCACGTACTGGCGTATCCACATGTTCAACTCGCTTTCGAGATCGGCACGCTCTTTCCAGGTGCCGATGTTTTCGCGCTGGATCACCTTGATGTAGTGCGCCAGGCGGCTCACCACAAACATGTAGGGCAGCTGGGTGCTGAGCTTGTAGTTGAGCTCGGCTTCCTTGCCTTCTTTGCTGTTGCCGAAGAACTTGGGTTTTTGTGCCGAGTTGGCCGAGAAGAACGCGGCGTTGTCGCTGTTCTTGCGCATGGTCAGGGCAATAAAGCCCTGCTCTGCGAGTTCAAACTCACGGCGCTCTGAAATGAGCACCTCGGCGGGGATCTTGTTCTGCATCTCACCCATGGACTCATAGGTGTACACAGGCAGGTCTTCAACCGCACCGCCGCCCTGCGGGCCGATGACGTTGGCGCACCAGCGGTAGTCGGCGAAGCTGCCGGTCAGGCGGGACGCGAATGCGAAGGCTGCATTGCCCCACAGGAAGCTGTTGTTGCCGCCTGAGACGTCTTCCTTGTAGTTGAATTTTTTGGTCGGCACCGTGTCCGCGCTGTAGGGCACGCGCAGCAGGAAGTGCGGCAGGGTCAGGCCCACATAGCGCGCGTCTTCCGTTTCGCGGAAGGAGTTCCACTTGACGAACTGCGGGCCTTCAAACACTGAGGCGAGGTCCTTCAGGTTGGGCAGTTGTTCATAGGACTCGACACCGAAGAATTCAGGCGCGGTGGCGGCAATGAAAGGCGCATGGCCCATAGCTGCCACGCTGGCGACGTATTGCAGCAGCTTGATATCCTGGCCGCCGGGCCCGAACTCGTAGTTGCCGATCATGGCGCCGAACGGCTGGCCGCCGAACTGGCCGTATTCAGCGGTGTACAGGTTCTTGTAAAGGCCTGACTTGGTGATGTCGGCCGCGTCCTGGAAATCGTCCAGCAGCTTGGTCTTGCTCACGCTGAGTATCTGGATCTTGACGTTCTCGCGGAAGTTGGTGCGGTCCACCAGGAATTTCAGCGAACGCCAAGCCGATTCGAGCTTCTGGTAGTCGGGGTGGTGCAGGATGGAGTCGACCTGCGCGCAGAGCTTTTTGTCCAGGTCGGCGATCATGTCGTCGACCGTGGCCTGCGTGACGCGCTCTACCGAGCGCTGGGGCTCCAGCAGCTGCGACACGAAAGCCTGGATGCCGTGGCGGGTGATGGAATAGGCGTCATCGCCCTGCTTGATGCGCGCGGAATTGACCAGTTGGTCAAGCAGCGAACCGCCCGCGTCTTCGGCCGCGCCAGGCGCCGCTTCTGCTTGTTTATTGGTTTCAGCCATGATGTTTCCTCTCGGTGCGGTTCTTATTGATCTTTGACGCCGAGCTCGGCCATCAGCCGTGCACGCACGCCTTCGTCCTGCACCAGCTCCTGGACTTTCTTGCGGAAGTCCGGAATATTGCCCAGCGGCCCCTTGAGCGCCTTCAGGGCGTCGCGCAACTCAATCATCTGCTTGAGTTCAGGCACCTTGTCGACGATGGCATCAGGAGAAAAGTCGTTGATCGAATCGAAGTTGATGTTCATCGCCAACACCGCGTCCTTGTCGGCCTTGGGGTCGAGCTTGTTGGGCACCGACATGCTCAGCGAAAGTTTTTGCGCCTTGAGGACTTCATTGAAGTTGTCCTTGTCGATGTTGATCGGCTTCATTTCCTCGAGCGGCGTGTCGTCGTCGCGCAAGGTGTAGTCGCCCATGACCAGCAACTTGAGCGGCAACTCAACTTCGGCCTTGGCGTCCCCTGTGGCGGGGCGATAAACAATATTGACACGCTCTTTTGGTGCTACTGACCCGTCGGTTGCCATGGTGGTTTCCTTGATTCGGTGAGAGTTGAGGGGAGGCCACACGCCTAAAAGCGTGTAACAAGTCGAAAAAGATAGTACCTGATATCGATCGATTTAAACAGCCATGTTTCAGTCGTAATAAATACGAAGAGCAGGCGCTCGGCGCAAGGCAAGGCACGCCCGGCTTCCCCGGCTTGGTGCGCTTGCTTATCGCATCAATGGGCGACAGGCAGACGACACCGGTCCAGCCGCGCGAGAGGGCATCGACGTCATACGCGCACGGCAGCGCGAGGGGATAGGTAACAACCCTAGGACGGAATGCGGCGCAACGCGGCGGCGGAAATACGATGGAAATAATTGCCAATGGCGCGCAATGCCATAAACGACATAAACGCGGCAAAGGCGCAACGCGCATGCGGCGCTGCGGATGGAATGTCAGTTGAAAGTCACGCCGGCCCAGCGCACCCGGCCCAGCACCGCGAAATCACGGTCGGCCGATTCATGGCCCTGAATGTCGAAAGGCTCATAGGCCGGGTTATAGCTACTGACCCGCAGGATTTTCCCCGGCAGACGCTGCAGCTTTTTCATCAACAGCGCGCCGTCCAGCCGGATCAGGTGCACGCCCTCGGTCAACGCATCGCGGTCCCGCAGATCGGCCAGCACGGCATCCTTGGCATGCAGCCACGGCTCCATCGACGCGCCCACCACACCGAACATCGCCAGGTCGTCATGCGCGATGCCCAGGTCATAGCGGATGAACTGCGCATCGAAAGGCCGCATGGCCAGCACCGAGCCAGGATCGTTGAAGGCGGCGCCATCGGCCTGCTCGCGCAAGTCGAATAGCGGCACGTAGATCAATTCATCCACCTGCAGCGCACGCACGCCATGAGGCGCCGCCGCTGCCCGCCTGGACGCCTCCTTTGCCTCGCCGCCGAGCAGGCCTGCCGGGGTGGTGTTGTACTCCTTGGCAAGCACCTCGAGCTCAAACGCGTCAGGCAAACTGTCGCCCCGCTCCATGTTCCAGATGGTGTTGCGGTGAACTCCGACCGTGGCCGCGACATCATTGATTTCCCTGGCGCCCCGCGCCGCCCTGCAGCGTTGGCCAAACTGAAACATGAAGACCGAACGGGCCTCTGCCCGCACGGCTTTCAGGCCCGTCTTGTCCGCAGCCTCAGCCGCGTGGTGGAGATACCAGGCAACCGGCTCTTCTGCCTTGACGGGCGGCGTGCGCTCAAAGGTATAGGGCTGCTCGCCCTGGATGTTGTCGCGCTCCGGCAGCGCTGCTTCTTTTGTGCTCATGAACACTATTTTGTGTCAATGAACACAGAATTTCAAACGAATTCAGGAAAAAGCATCAGTTTCAGCCATATTCGTGAGTAAATGCTCAAATTAACAGACATGTCCCGTGCCAATCTTAATCACTTGCGCTCAAAATAATGAGCATGACCACAAATAAATCAACACCTCCCCAACAGGATATGCACCCGGCTGACGTGATCGCCGCCCTGCGCAAGCGCGGCACCAGCCTTCGAAAAATCGCCATCGAAAACGGCTATAGCCATATACAGCGGGTGCTCACGAGCCCCTGGCTTGCAGCAGAGCAGCTGGTGGCCAAGGCGCTCGACAGGCGTCCCGAAGAGTTATGGCCTTCACGCTACGTGAACCCCGCCGACAGGGCGCTGGCCTTCAAGCAGACCCGCCGCATCGTGGTGACCATGCCTCGTATCCGCAAGCATTCGTCTCGCAGCGCCGGGTCGGAGTGACTTGCCGACAGGCGCGAGGAGAGTCCGCCTGTGCTTCGGCGGCTAGGGCAAGGATTGACGTCGGCCGAGCACACTCCAACACCAGTCAGGCATAGAGTGTGAGCAGACACTTACACGACCGCGCGGCAGCTGAATGCTATTGAATTCATAGCTACTCGCCCATGCAGTTATTGGGCCAGAGCACGATTTAACCATTAAAGATGGCTGCAACCCAAATGGCAGCCCGGCAACCCGCAAAGGCCCGGCGCTCCCCACTAATCTGCCTCGCCGCCGCCCAGGACCGCCCTGTCCTTAGCCTCGGCAAAGCATCCCGCGAGCCGGCGATACCCAACAGTGGATACCCGGAAAGAGCATCATGTCCACGGAAACTTTTTTATCGGGCATGGGAGCAAAGGCTGCTCGGTTCGAAGTTCGAAAGGCCCCATCCAAGGCCGGCAACTGCGGGAGCCACACCGGCGGGATGTTGTCTGACGCGTCCTGCCGATGCAGGCGCGCGAGGCGCGGGTTCGGACGTTCTAATCTGAATGCCTGCTATCAAAAACCCGCGAGGCTCGCATGAACAGGTCCACAGCCCCTTCGACACCATTACCACTGAATCCCGCCCATCAAACGCATGAACCGCAGTCGCCACCATCTCCAGCGCCCGTGAATCTTGAAGAAGAATCCGTCGCCGGCGAGGAGGACCCTGGGGCAGCGCTTGACTTACCGAAACCTACACATACCAAGCCGGCCGCAGAGAAACCAGAGCGCTGAAATCGGCTTCAACAGACCTGATGGCACCGGATCTTTAACGCTTGCCGCGTAGACATTAGCGATCAGCGGGACGGCAAGAACAGTGAAGACGAAAGCCAGAATATTCATCGCCTATCCTCACTCTTTTTTGCAAGCCTGCTCGTTGGCCCCAAATCTTGTAAGCGGCCCAGGCTAAGAAAGTCCTCATGCTCGGTTCCGGCCACTAACGAGCGACTGAGGGCCCTGGGCCCCGGAGGTGCTGCCATCATTCCCAAGCTCGCTACGCAGCCTGTACCGACGGCGCCAGCGCAGCACCGGACGCTCCACCAGTACATAGCCTAGCCAGGCCAGCAAGGTGGACACCACCAACATGGCTACCAACACGGTGGCGGGCCAAGCGTTGGCGCGCGGTTGGCCCAGCGCCGCCTCAAACAAGCGCACCACCAGAACGTGGGATAAAAAAACCCCATACGACAGATTGCCCAGCCAGTCGTCCCAGCGGTTGCGCGTCAGACGCGCAAGCCCAAAGAGCGCCACACTTCCTGCCAGCAACCCCGCCATCACCTCGCGGTTGTAGGGTAATCCCAGCCTGCCAAACGCCTGCAAAGCCACTGCATAGAGGAGCAAAAAGGCCAACAGCCACGGAACCGGGTGCTTGAGCGAGAACTGGCGCTGATCGTACACATACGATCCCGCCAAAAACATGAATAGCGTGCCCGGCAGCAGCCGATAGCCCCATGCGTCGGTATGGATGATCCCAAAAGCCGCCACCAGCCACACCAGCAAAGACGCCGCAAACGCCGCGTCACGCAAACGGCCCAGCAGCAGCCACGGCACAAGCAGATAAAACATTAACTCTAGCCCCAGCGACCACGCCTGCGGCAGCAGCATATAACCCGCCACCTGCGGGCTGAACATGAAAAAATCGAGCGGCAACACCAACACATTGCCCAACAGCGCCCAGGCTGACGGGCTCGACAGAAAAGGGGATTCAAACCGCAGCAGTGCATGGGCCAGCAGCGTGAGCATCATGAACAACAAATATTGCGGAAAAATACGCGCCACCCTATCTATGTAGAACAGCGGTACCTTGGACCACACCGCGTAATGGGTGCCCAGCAGTCCAGTCATCACAAACCCCGAGATCAGGAAAAACGAAATCACCGCAAAGACGCCGGGATTCAGCCCGGCCACTGAGACCCCCATGTGACTCAACGCCACCAAAATGGCCAGCAAAAAGCGGTAGGTACCCATCAATGCTGATGCTCAAGATGTTCAAGCACCGCCGTTCGGTGCTTGAGGGATGTGATGCCAGTACAGTAGTGCGCGGACGTCTTCTTCAGCTGCTGTCTGCCGGCTCGCGTCACTTTGCAGGCAACGCGAGCGATCTCTTCTTTCAAAACTGTGGTGATATTAGGCATGGTCCTTTTTTCTTCAAGCGAACGAACGGACTATCATAAATTGCCGAGATCACGCACCAGTTGGCCCAGCCGAGGGATTCACCCCAAGTGGGTCAGGTTTCAACGGATGTGAATAGGAATTCCCCTGCCATTCCCCAAAAATACTTGAGAGTTAAAACCAATTTAACCTACCAGAAACGAAAAAGCCCCGGCAAGCGGGGCTTTCAAGGCATTTCTCAGATTCGTCGGGACTTGTCCGGATGCATGTTTGGCGGAGAGGGTGGGATTCGAACCCACGGTACCTTGCGGTACGCCTGATTTCGAGTCAGGTACATTCGGCCACTCTGCCACCTCTCCAGTGTGGACTGGCAATTCTAACAGCTGTGGACGGCCTACTTCCCCGCCGGCGCCAGCAGCTTGATACCGCCCATATAAGGCTGCAGCACCTCCGGCACGGCGACGGAGCCGTCGGCCAGCTGGTAGTTCTCCAACACCGCCACCAGGGTACGGCCTACGGCCAGGCCTGAGCCGTTGAGGGTGTGGACGAACTCGTTTTTGCCTTGGGCGTTTTTGAAGCGGGCCTGCAGGCGGCGGGCCTGGAAGGCTTCGCAGTTGGAGACTGAGCTGATTTCGCGGTAGGTGTTTTGCGCGGGCAGCCAGACTTCCAGGTCGTAGGTCTTGGTGGCGCCAAAGCCCATGTCGCCGGTGCACAGCAGCATGACGCGATAAGGCAGGCCAAGCTTTTGCAGGATGGCTTCTGCATGTCCTGTCATGGCTTCGAGCGCTTCGTAGCTTTTGTCGGGGTGGGTCACCTGCACCATCTCGACCTTGTCGAACTGGTGCTGGCGGATCATGCCGCGGGTGTCGCGGCCGTAGCTGCCGGCTTCTGACCTGAAGCACGGTGTGTGCGCGGTGAGCTGCAGCGGCAAATCGGCTTCGGCCACGATTTCGTCGCGTACGAAGTTGGTCAATGACACTTCCGAGGTGGGAATCAAATACAGCGCGACGCTTTCGGCTTCGGCTGCGCCTTCTTGCCCGCCTTTTTTGACGGCGAAGAGGTCTTCTTCAAACTTGGGCAACTGGCCGGTGCCGCGCAATGAATCGCCATTCACGATGTAGGGTGTGTAGCACTCGGTGTAGCCGTGCTCTTGCGTCTGCACGTCGAGCATGAACTGCGCGAGCGCACGGTGCAGGCGCGCGAGCTGGCCCTTCATGACGGTGAAGCGTGCGCCGGTCAGCTTGGTGCCCATTTCAAAGTCCAGGCCCAGGGGCTGGCCAACGTCGACGTGGTCTTTGACTTCGAAAGAGAACGCGGGGGGCTCGCCGCCCAGGCCTTCGATCAGGCTCCACTTGCGCACCTCGACATTGCCCGCCTCGCCCGCGCCCTGTGGCACGCTTTCGTGCGGCAGGTTGGGCACGGCCAGCAACAGGGCCTGCATGTCGGCCTGAATCTGTTCAAGGCGCGCGGCGGATGATTCGAGTTCAGCTTTGGAAGCGCTCACTTGCGCCATCACGGCGCTGGCGTCTTCGCCTTTGGACTTGAGCTGGCCGATCTGTTTGGAGAGCGTGTTGCGCTGGTTCTGCAGCTCTTCGGTACGGATCTGCAGGGCCTTGCGTTCAGCCTCCAGGCCCTGGAAGGCGCCCACGTCCAGAAAGGTTTGCGGGGTTTTGCGGGTTTCCAGCCGGGCGATGGCCGAGGGCAGGTCTTTGCGGAGCAGGTTGATGTCTAGCATGGGGACATTGTATTTTGTGAGGTTAAGGCAGCCATGGTCCGTTTGGCTCAGTTCAGGCTGGCTGGGTCCAGGTTGGCGCCGCAGATGATGAGGCAGACCTTTTCGTCGGCGCGCGGTGTGTAGCGGCCGCTTTGCAGCGCGGCCAGCGGCAGGGCTGCGGCGGGCTCTACGGCCAGTTTCAGTTCTTTCCACAGCCGCAGCTGTGCGGCGCGAATGGATTCGTCGGTCAGCAACAGCGAATCGCGTACATGCGCCTGCGTGACGTCCCAGGCCAGGCTGCCGATGCGTTTGGCGCCCAATGAATCCGCGGCGATGCCGCTGACGGCCACGTCGACCGGCTCGCCGGCTTCGCGGGCTTTGTAGAGCGTGGGCGCCAGCTCGGGCTCCAGCGCCACGACACGGCTGCGCTGCTCAAACCAGCTGGCCACGCCGCCTATCAGGCCGCCGCCGCCCACGCTGACGAGCACCGAGTCGGGCACACCGCCCTGCTCTTCGATTTCTGCCGCCATGGTGCCGGCGCCAGCCAGCACTTCCGGCTGGTCATAGGCATGCGTGAGCAGCGCACCGGTTTTCTGCTGGCGGGTCAGGCAGGCCTTCAATGCATCGGCATACGCTGCGCCGGTGACCACCACCTCAGCGCCCAGCGCGGCCAGCTTGGCGCGCTTGGCGGGGGTGGAGACTTCCGGCACAAACACCTCGCATCGCACGCCCAGCTCACGCGCGGCGGCCGCAGTGGCAATGCCGGCGTTGCCGCCCGAAGCCACGATCACGCCGCTGGCCGGGATGGGATTGGAGAGCAGGCGGTTGAGCATGCCGCGCGCCTTGAAGCTGCCGCCGGTTTGCAAGTGTTCGAGCTTGAGCCAGACTTCCGCGCAGTTCACGCCCAGCGCCTTGCCGGGCAGCTTCCACAACGGGGTTGTATGAATAAAATGGCTGTAGCCCTTGTCGAATGTGCGCAAGCAGCTCTCAATTTGATAGCGAGTGGTCATATTCGAGAAAGAAAGAGGGAGAGAGAGAAAGAGAAAGAAGCGAAGAAATCAGATCAAAGCTGATGCAGCTGGCTGTCACTCACTTCCAGCACCTGGCCTTGCGCGTCCAGCTTCAGGCCCTTGGGTAGCGGGAACTTGATGGTTTCTTCAATGCCGTCCATCTTGCGCACCGACACCGCGCCCAGCGCCTTGATGCGGTCTATCACCTGCTTGACGAGAATCTCGGGCGCCGACGCCCCGGCCGTCAGGCCCACGCGGTTCTTGCCTTCAAACCATTCTTCCCTCAACTCGCTGGCGTCGTCGACCATATAGGCCTCGGTGCCCAGCTTGGCGGCCAGCTCACGCAGGCGGTTGCTGTTGGAGCTGGTCGGGCTGCCGACCACGATAAGGATGTCGACCTGCGGGCTCAACACCTTCACGGCGTCTTGCCGGTTTTGCGTGGCGTAGCAGATGTCCTGTTGCTTGGGCTCGCGCACCATCGGAAAGCGCTTTTTCACCGCCGCGCTGATCTCGGCCGCATCGTCCACGCTCAGCGTGGTCTGCGTGACCACCGCCAGGCGCTCGGTCTGGCTGGGCGAAATGCGCCAGACGTCTTCCACGTCTTCCACCAGGTGGATGCCGCTGTCGAGCTGGCCCATGGTGCCTTCGACTTCGGGGTGGCCCTTGTGGCCGATCATGATGAATTCGTAGCCCTCTTTATTGAGCTTGGCCACTTCGACGTGCACCTTGGTCACCAGCGGGCAGGTGGCGTCAAAGATCTGGAAACCGCGCCGCTCGGCTTCCTTCTGGATGGCCTGGCTCACGCCGTGGGCGCTGAACACCAGCGTCGCGCCTGGGGGTACGTCGTCCAGCTCTTCAATAAAGATCGCGCCTTTTTCCTTCAGGTCATTCACGACATAGGTGTTGTGCACGATTTCGTGGCGCACATAAATCGGCGCGCCGAATTTCGTCAGGGCGCGCTCGACGATTTCAATCGCGCGGTCTACGCCGGCGCAAAAACCTCTGGGTTCGGCGAGCAGGATTTCCTGGGGAAGCAGTTTGGATTCAGTCATAACACCCCAATCACATGCACTTCAAACACCACAGGTTGGCCTGCCAGCGGGTGGTTGAAGTCGAACTGAACCGCGTCGCCATCAGGCTTGATCTGCTGCACCGCGCCGGCGTACTGGCCCATGCCGTCTGGGGTGGGGAACTGCACCACGTCGCCCACCTTGTACCGCTCGTCCGGGTCACCCAGTTCGTTGAGCAGCTTGCGCGCCACCCACTGCACCAGTTCCGGGTTGCGCTCGCCAAAGGCCTCGCCAGCGGGCAGCTCGAACGTGGTGCGCGTGCCTTCGGCCAGGCCCAGCAGGCGCTGCTCGATGGCCGGGGACAGCTCCCCCGTGCCCAGGCTGAGCGTGGCGGGCTTGCCGTCAAAGGTGTTGATGATGTCGGCGCCCGGTTTGCCACCCACAGCGGGGCCGGCCATGCGGTAGTGCAGGGTCAGGAAGGAGCCCTGCTCAATGAGCGGGGCGGCGGAGAGTTCCACGGTGGGCATAAGGCTTTCGCGGCCGGCCTGGAGGCGGGCCTGTTGGTAAACAGGTAAAGCAGGGTAAAGAGCCTCTATTGTAGAAAGTACCGCCTGGCCGGGCCAGATCAGGCCTATTGCCGGCTCAATCCAGGCTTTTTACCTCGTGGCGCCGCACCGGCCGTTACATATAGACGCCTGCAGGCCCCGTTCCGTAGCTCTTCTGTAGCCCGCCCTCCGCTACGCTGCGCCCCCATGATCCTCAAAGACCTCCCCGAAGATGCCCGCCCCCGCGAAAAACTACTGGCCCGCGGCCCCGGCGCCCTGAGCGACGCCGAGCTGCTGGCCGTGTTGCTGCGCACCGGCATGCCCGGCAAAAACGTATTGCAGATGGGCGAAGAGCTGCTACGCACCTTTGGCGGCCTGTCAGGGCTGCTGCACACCACGGCCGCCGACCTCCAGCGCATCAACGGCCTGGGCGGCACCGCCAAACGGGCCCAGCTCGTCGCCGTGCTGGAGCTCGCCCGCCGCGCCCTGGCCGAGAAGCTCAAAGACAAAACCATGTTCGACACCCCCCAGGCCGTGCGCGACTACCTGCAGCTGCAGCTGGGCAGCCGGCCGCACGAGATTTTTGCCGTGCTGTTTCTCGACAGCCAGCACCGCCTGATCGCGCTGGAAGAGCTGTTTCGCGGCACCCTCACGCAGACTTCGGTGTACCCGCGCGAAGTCGTCGTGCGCGCATTGGCCCTGAACGCCGCCAGCGTGGTGCTGGCCCACAACCACCCCAGCGGCAGCGCCAAGCCCTCACGCGCCGACGAGGCACTCACACAGACCATCAAGGCGGCACTCGCGCTGATCGATGTGCGGGTGCTGGACCATTTTGTGGTCACCAGCACCCTGGCGGTGTCGATGGCCGAGCTGGGCTTGTTGTGAAGCGGACGGCGTCAGCAATTTGCTATATTTTTGATAGCTGTAAGTCCATGTAGCTATTGGGCTGGTGGCCAATTTCGCTTGTGACCGGGCAAACCGAACCGGCTCCGGGCAGACTTGCCTATCATTGGCCTCATGAACACCAAGGCGGCCGGCAAGCCAAAACTCAAGGACCTCAAAGACCTCAAAGCGGTGAAGCAGGCCATCGAAGCCCGCGCCCGGCTGGAAAAAGAACAGGAAGCCGCACGCATCGCCGCCGCCGCCAAGGCCAAAGCCGAGAAAGAGTTGTTCTCGCGCACCGTCGGCCCCGTGAAGGCGCTGCCTGCCAAACACCTGCCCGGCCACAAAGCCTCATTGCCGGCAACACAAGCCGCGCCCATCCCGGTGCAGCAGCAGCGTGACGAACTCGCGGTGATGCGCGAGGCCATTTCTGACGAGTTCGATGTGGAAACGCTACTGGACACCGACGAGGCGCTGAGCTTCCGGCGGCCGGGTATGGGGCCGGATGTGGTGCGCAAGCTGCGCCGCGGCGGCTGGAGCATCCAGGGCCAGCTCGACCTGCACGGGCTGCGCCGCGAGGACGCGCGCGAAGCGCTGGCTCACTTCATCAAGGACGCGCACAAAGTCGGCTGGCGCTGCGTACGCGTGGTGCACGGCAAAGGCCTGGGGTCGCCAGGCAAGACGCCGGTGCTCAAGGGCAAGGTGCAGAGCTGGCTGATCCAGAAACAGGAAGTGCTGGCCTTTGTGCAGGCCAGGCCGGCTGAGGGTGGGGCTGGGGCGCTGGTGGTGTTGCTGGAGGGCTAGATACGCCCCTGGAACTTTGCAGTCGGCCAAACGTTGATCAACTGCTCAATTGCTATCAATTCAGGAGCTATCAGCCCATATGGTTATTGAGCTAGAGCCGGATTTAACTCATAACTTTACTGAAGCGTGCGGCGACCTGCTTTATTACTGCCTGGCGATGTAAAGCCAGCCTTGTATCTCCTGGCATCGCCCCTATTCGCCCCGGTTGCGCATCCAGTCGGCCGTCTGGAAGAAAGACGCATTGAGCCGCGTGCGCAAACCCTCATCAACACCGGTTTCGCGCATGGCCTGGTCCATGCAGGCGAGCCATTGGTCACGCTCGGCGATGCCGATAGAGCCGCCACCGGTGGATTGCGGCATGTGGCGCATGCGCAGGCGCGGGTGGCCGAAGCGGTCGGTGTAGTACTGCGGCCCGCCCATCCAGCCGCACAAAAACCAGAAGAGGCGCTGGCGGGCGTTGTCAAGCGTGCTGCCGTGCGCGGCGCGCAGAGCCTTGTAGCCGGGCTCCAGGTCCATCAGGTCGTAGAAGCGCTCGACCAGTGCCTTGATGCGCTCTTCGCCGCCTATCCAGGCGTAGGGGGTTTCGAACGGGGGATTTCCGGGAGGGCGTTCTTCTATCTGCATCGGGGGATTATCGAATGAGGCGAGTGCCTGTTCTGGCGTGAGGCCAATCAGGCGCCGAAGCCCGGTTGGGTGTTGGCGCTACTGCGCCTTTCGCAGCGTCTCCACCACAGGCGTATTCAAAACAGACCGTAAGCCCCACCACCCCGCCGCCAAGGCCAGCAAAGCCCCAGCCAGGCTGCCAAAGAGCGGCACCGTCCAAGACCCGGTCCAGTTGAAATCAAACACAAACCGCGCCAGTCCCCACCCTACCGCCAACGCCACGATGGATGCCAAAAAGCCAGCCAGCAACCCAACCCCCGCCAGCTCAGCCCGCTGCACCTGCCGCAGCAGCGAAGCCCGCGCCCCGACTGCCCGCATGATGGCGAACTCGCGGGCGCGCTCTTCGCGGGTGGCGGTGATGGCGGCGAATAGCACGACCAGTCCCGCGGCCAAGGTGAAGCCGAACAAAAACTCGACGGCGCGTATGACCTGATCCAGCACGCGCTGCACCTGCGCCAGCGTGCTGCTCATGTCGACATTGGTGATATTGGGAAAGGCCTTGACGAGCGTGTTGTCAAAGCTTTGCGGGCGCGGCTGGCCGGCGGTGGCCGCTACGGGCTCGGGTGCGCGAAAGGCACTGATGAAAGAGACTGGCACATCGGCGGGCAGCTTGGCCACCGGGTACATCACAAAAAAGTTGACGCGCATGGAGCCCCAATCGACCTTGCGCAGGCTGGTGATTTTGGCTTCGCTGAGCTGGCCGCCGATATCAAAGCGCAGGGAGTCGCCGAGCTTGAGGCCCAGGGTTTTGGCCAGGCCGTCTTCAACGCTGATGGCGTCTTTCTCGCCGCTTTGCCATTGGCCGCCTGTGACCTGGTTGTGGCCGGGCATGTCGGCGCTGTTGGACAAATTGAATTCGCGATCGACCAGGCGCTTGGCGCGGTCGTCTTCAAAGTCGTCGGGGGTGACGGGCTTGCCGTTCACGGCCACGAGACGCCCGCGGATCATGGGGTACCAGTCGAACTTTTTCACCCCGCCGTCGCGCAGTGCCTGCTGAAAAGCGTCGCCCTGCTCGGGCTGCACGTTGATGACAAAGCGGTTGGGCGCGTCGGGCGGCGTGGCCTTGCGCCAGCTGCTGATGAGGTCGGTGCGCAACAGCACGAGCAGCATCAACGCCAGCAGGCCGACAGCCAGCGCGCTGGTTTGCACCACGGCATACACCGGGCGTGCCGACAGCTGGCGCGTGGCCAGCACCAGCCAGCGCGGGGCAGTGGCCTCGTTGACGCTGGCGCGCAACAGCTTGACGGCGGCAAAGCTGGCCACGGCAAACACCAGCACAGCGCCGGCAAAACCGCCGACGGCAATCAGGCCCAATTTCAAGTCACTGCTGCCGGCAACGAGCAAGGCCGCAAAGCCGGCCACACCCACCCCCAGTACCGCGACGGAGGCGGGCCTGAGGTTGCCGACATCGCGGCGGATGACGCGCAGCGGCGGCACCTGCGCCAGCTGCAGCACCGGCGGCAGGCCAAAGGCCAGCAGCAGCGTGAGGCCCATGCCTATGCCAAAAGCGACCGGCCATAACGTAGCAGCAGGCAACACCGTCTCAACCAGGCCGGCCAGCAACAGCACAAAACCATAGTGCACGGCAAAACCCAGGGCCACGCCGAGTGCGCTGGCAAAAAGGCCGGCCAGCACAAATTCAAACGCATAGGCCAGCGCGATGGTGCGCTGCGGCTGGCCGAGCACACGCAGCATGGCGCAATCGTCCAGGTGCTTGGCGGCAAAACCGCGCGCCACGATGGCGACGGCCACGGCGCTCAGCAAGGCGGCGAGCAGCGCGACGAGGTTCAGGAATTTTTCGGCGCGGTCCAGCGTCTGGCGCATTTCGGGGCTGCCGGATTCGAGCGACTCGAGCCGCACGCCGCGTATGCCGGATTCGGCGCCGGGTTTTTTGATTTCGTCGGTGGCCCATTTCACATAGGCCTTGACGGCCGGGTCTGTACCGGCGACGGCAAAGCGGTAGTTGGTGCGGCTGGCGGGCTGGATCAGGTTGGTGGCTTTCACGTCGGCCTCGTTGACCATGACGCGGGGTGAGAAGCTGATGAAGCCGGCGCCGCGGTCGGGCTCTTGCACGATGACGCGGGTGAGCTTGAAGCTGCTGTCGCCCATGAGCAAGGTCTGGCCGAGCTTGAGGCCGAGCGCGTCGAGCAGCGAGGCGTCGGCCCAGGCGGTGCCGGGGGCGGGTACCTCGCGGGTGTCTGCACCGGGGGCTTCGAGGCTGTCAGCCACCTTCAGGCTGCCGCGCAGCGGATAACCTTCGGGCACGGCTTTGAAGGCGACCAGCTTGCTGGCGCCGCCGTCTTCGTCGCGCGCACGGCCCATGGTGGGAAAGGTGACGGTGGAAATACCCCTCAAGCCCAGCGCCTGCGCCTTGGCGATAAAGGCCTCGGGTGTGAGGCCGTCGCTGCGGACCACGGCATCGCCGCCCAGCAGCTGGCGGGCGTCACGTTGCAGGCCGCCCTTGAGACGGTCGGCAAAAAAGCCCACCGCCGTAAGCGCCGCAACGGCCAGGGTGACGGCCACGATGAGCAGGCGCAACTCACCTGCGCGCAGGTCGCGCAGCATGGTTCTCCAGCCGAGCTTGATGAAAAGGGTGTTCATGGAGCGACCATAACGCAAAGCCGCCTTTCCCTGCGCGATGGCCGGGTATGCGGGCGGGTTATGTGAGTACCTGTTACGGCCAAAGCGGTCTTATCTGAGGGGATGAAGTTATATCCACAGATTTCGCAGATTTACGCAGGTTAATGCCTTCGTAGTGAAAATCGCAAAGCCAGCTTATGAATATAAAAAGCGACGTTTTGCCTGCATGGGGTGCCGTCTTAAATCTGCGTAAATCTGCGTAATCTGCGGATAAATTCATCTTCCAAGATTCCCGCCAGGATCGCTTCGCCGGCTTTTGTGACAGCTCTCAGCAAATCCCAATCGCTATGGCCGGATCACGCTGGCGGCGGGTACAGGCGCCTGGGCAGCGGCCGGGGCCACGGCCGGCAAGGCGTCCAGCCGCTTTTCGAGCGCGCGCAGCACCGGGCTGATGCCGGCGCCCACCTGGATCTGCGGATTGGAGAACCCATCGTCTTTGCCAGCGTCGATCTCGCGCTGCTTGATCAGCGGCACGGCGCGGGCAAAGGCCTGCTCAAAGGAATGCGTCTTGCGCAGCTGCTCGTCGAACATCGCGCGGCCGAAGAAAGTGAGCTCGGACAGGCGCCCGCAACCGTAGGAGGTGTGGGTGGCGTCGGCTGCCGTCATGACCAGCGTGGTGTCGCCGGCCAGGGCATTGATCCAGCCGCCTGAATAGCAGGCCGATATGGCAATGACGCGGTGGCGGATGCCGGCGTTGTCGAGTGCCTCGCGCAGTTCGCCCGGAGTAAGTGGCGGCACCTGCAGTGGCCAGTGCGCGGCGGCGAGTTTGAAGTCGCTGGCACCGTGCGAGGTCATGTAGACCACGAGCACGTCGTTGTTCCGGTCCATGCGCTGGGCGATGGCGTCGATGGCGCGCTGCAGGTTCTGCGTTGTGGCCCAGGGGTGGGTTTGGGTGGTGGTGGCGTGGTTGACCAGATGCACCACGCGGCCTTCGGCGTCAAAGCGCTCGGCCAGCAGGCGGCTGACCAGGGTGCTTTCGCGCAGGAAGACGTCTTCTGCGGCGTAAGGCGCAAACACCAGGCCATAGACGTCGGTGACACCGGGCCGCTCACGCGCGATGGCAGCCATGGTGCTTTCCCACAGCGCCTGCTGGGTTTCAAAGGTTTGCTGGCTCAGCTGCAAGCGGGGCCGGCTGCTTGCCACGGCATCGCGTTCATCGTCCTGCTGCCAGGCGCGGGCGTTGAACTGCCAGGTGGTGAGGCCGGTAGAGGCCAGCAGGGCCAGCGCAAACACCGCGGTGCGCGCTGTGAGTCCGGTGAATCGCACCACCAGCAAAATCGCCGCGCCCAAAGACCAGGTGGTGAACACCGCATAAAACACCCAGTAAAGCCAGTTCTGCGAAAACACGGATCCCGTCAGCCAGCCGTGCGCGATGGCAGCCATGAGGCACTGATACACCAGCGTATTCGGAAGCGAAGCGATTACCCACAGCACAAAAGCGGCGCCCACGCCGACCGGGCGTTTGGGCTTTTCTTCTTCGCTGCCCGGCTCAGCCGTCTCAGAAGGAAAGGCCCACCATGCCAGGCCGATAAACAGCCCCGCCGACCACCAGGCTGACAGCCAGGCCTGGACATCCAGGCGCGCAGGGCCGGCGATCTCAATCCGGAACAAAGCGACCTCGACGGCAACCACCAGCGCGGTCAGGATGAGCGCTTGCAACGGCGTGGGCGTGCGGCCGGCGACCCGGGGCATCAGGAAAATACCGGCGCGCAGGCCTTCAACAAACCATGCCCGCAGGGAAAGGCGGGTAGCGGGTGGTGCGGCGCCCTCTTCCTCCATTGCGGAGTTGGGCAAGGTGGGGTAGTCGTCAGTGCTGCTGATGCCTGGGTCGGTCATGGCGTCATGGATGAAGGCGAAGAAGAGGCGGACGGCGTCGGCCTGGCGCCCGCCAGCTCAGGCTGCAGCTTGAGCCGCTGCGGGTTGGCATAACAGACAAAACGCTTGTTGGTGGCGCGGCCGACGGCGCACAGGCCCACCGTCTGCGCGACCTGGTGCCCCATCTGCGTGATGCCACTGCGCGAGACCACGATGGGCACCCCCATCTGGGCGGACTTGATGACCATTTCGCTGGTGAGGCGGCCGGTGGTATAGAAGACTTTGTCCGCTTCGATCACGGCCGGATTGTTCTGCATGGACATCCACCCGGCGATGGTGTCGATGGCATTGTGGCGGCCTACGTCTTCCACGAAGAGCAGCATGTCGGGATCGCCCGGCGTCATCGCAAACAGTGCACACGCATGCACAGAGCCGGCGGATTTGTACGTTGTTTCTTTCAGCCGAATGGTGTTGACCAGTGAGTACAACTGGGCTTGCGTCATGTGCGCATCGGCAGGCAGCACGATCTCGTCAACCTCGTCCATCAGGCCGCCAAACACACTGCCCTGCCCGCAGCCGGTGGTGACCACGCGGCGCGCCGTTTTTTCTTCAATGTCTTCAATGCCGTGGCGCGTCTTGACGGCGGCCGCGCCGACGTCCCAGTCGACGGTGATGGATTCGATGTCGGCCACATCCTTGACGAGCCGCTGATTGCGCAGGTAGCCCAGCACCAGCAGCTCGGGGTTGGCGCCTAGCGTCATGAGCGTAACCAGTTCGCGTTTGTCGACATACACCGTAAGAGCGCGTTCGGCGGGAATGGCGATTTTCTGCACTTCGCCGTATTCGTTGACGGCGTCGACCTCGCAGGTCAACGGCGCCTGGGCCGTGGTGAGGCGTGGCAGCTGGGGAAGGGTCTGTGTCGGGGCGGGCATGAGGGGGAGACTACAACAAAAAAGCCGGCCCCTCGCGGAGTCGGCTTTTCGGGATGTCGGGGTGAATAAGTCAGGACTTTTTCGCCGGGTTGCCGACCGCATCAGGCTGCTTGGTGCTGGGCGGGCTGGTGGCGTTGCCTGCGGGCGAATGCGCGCCGGACGCTTCGATCGGCTTGGCTTCAGGCGGGGTGTAGGCAAAGGGGCCGGGGTCGGCGCAGGCAGGTGTCGCAGCAGGGGGTTTGGTCTCTTTGCCGGTGGCCTTGGCCGACTTGTAATAAGCGGCAGCGACCTTGTCTTGCGACTTGCACAGCTGGTAGGCATCGACCTTGCCCGTCCACGCGGTCTTGGCGGCGGCTTCAGCGGCTTTGGCCTTGGCTTCGTCGCTCAGGGGCGGCAGCTTCGCCAGGGATGCGGTCGCTGCGGCGGCCAGCAAGCTCAGGATCAGGAGTTTTTTCATCGTGGGTCCTCAATCAGGGTCTGTTAACGCTATGCCTGCACGATTTGCGGTGGCGGCTCAACAGGCTTGGTGCGCTGGGCCGGGATGTTGCCGGCCTTCACGTCGTCATACCAGTACTCGTGGTGCTCTTTGGCCCAGGTCTCGTCGACATAACCGGTGCGCATGGCCTTGTAAGCGCCCTGCATGCCAATGGTGCCGAGGTAGATATGGCCGAGGAACATGCACATCATGAGCACGGTGGCTACGGCATGCACCATGTGCGCGACCTGCATGGTGGAGCGTTCGTAGATCAGTCCAGGCAACAGTTTGTCGAGCACAAAACCGGAGGACACGACCACGATGCCGAGGAAGAACACGCCGCCCCAGAAAACGAGTTTTTCGCCGGCATTAAAGCGGTTGGAAGGCGGCTCGTCGCCGCTGACCAGGCCGCCGCCTTTGGCCAGCCAGTGCAGATCGCCCTTTTGCGGCCAGTTGTCGCGCAGGAAGGTAAAGAACACGATCACCAGCGACACCGCAAACAGCGGGCCGGCAAAGTTGTGCATCGTCTTGAGCGTCCAGGTGAGCCAGCCGAACAGCGCACCGCCGATCACAGGCAGCAGGAAGAATTTTCCGAAAGCCATCACCAGGCCCGAGATGGCCAGGATAGAAAAGGCGATCGCATTGGACCAGTGCGCGGCACGCTCAAAAGGCGTGAAGCGCTCAATCTTGCGGCCGGTATCGACGCCGTGGGTTTTGATGGAGCCCTTGCTGACGTAAAAAATCGCAATGGCCAGCAGCACGATCAGAAAGAGTGAACCGCCGTAGGGGATGATCCAGTGGTTGCGCACCTGGCGCCAGGCTTCGCCGGCGTTGGTCAGGCGGGAACCGGGGTACTGCACAAAGGGCTGGATCAGGTTGCCGGCCTCGGGCGCTTCGCTTTTGGGCAGGCTGCTGTAGCCGGTGACGCCCTCGCCCACCTGGCGCCACATGGGCGCGTTGTTGCCCGGTTGCACCTTGGCGCGCTCGCCGTTGCTCTGCTTGAGGTAGTTGGGGTCGGCGCTAGCCTCGGGCTTGACCTCAAAGATGTTCTGGCCCTGTATGCCGCCTGCCGCTGCGGGAGCGGCTGCCGGTGCCGGCGTGACAGCACCCGCTGCCTGCGGAGCGGTGGCAGGCTGCTTTGCAGGCGCCTGCGCGAGCGCAAGTCCGCTCAGGCCGACGAGGCTGGTCGCTATCAAAAATGCAGCTGTTCGTGCACGAAACATAAGGCCTCCGGTCACTATTTCGAGTTGCTGCTTATCTTGTTGTACTCGTTCTGGCTGTTCTGCGCGCGGGCTTTGAGTCCCTGCTCCCAGCTGGTCTTGTCGCCGGCCTTCCAGCCCGGCGCCGCAAATTGGGTCTGCACGCCCTGGTAAGCCGCGCCGTCGGTTTTCACGCCGCTGCCCAGGGTTTGCGGTTTCTCGCCGCAGGCGGACAAACCCGACAGGGCGGCCACCGAGAGGGTCACTGCAAAAAAGCGCATCATGATTTGGCTCCTGCGGGCGGCTGGCCGGCTTGCTTGGATCCGTAGGCGGTGCCCCAGCCCCAGACCTCGGCGCCCTTGCCGCGTTGCACCACACGGGTACGGAAGATGTCGGCAACCACATCGCCGTCGCCGGCGAGCAGGGCTTTGGTCGAGCACATTTCGGCACAGGCCGGCAACTTGCCTTCGGCCAGGCGGTTGCGGCCGTATTTTTCAAACTCGGCCTGGCTGCCGTTGACTTCAGGGCCGCCGGCACAAAAGGTGCACTTGTCCATCTTGCCGCGCACACCAAAGGTGCCGGAGGCAGGGAACTGCGGTGCGCCAAACGGGCAGGCGTAAGAGCAGTAGCCGCAGCCGATGCAGACGTCCTTGTCATGCAGCACCACACCTTCTTCGGTGCGGTAGAAGCAGTTGACGGGGCAGACCGCCATGCAGGGTGCGTCGCTGCAGTGCATGCAGGCCACCGAGATGGATTTTTCGCCGGGAACGCCGTCGTTCAGCGTGACCACGCGGCGGCGGTTAACGCCCCACGGGACTTCGTTTTCGTTTTTGCAGGCGGTGACGCAGCCGTTGCATTCGATGCAGCGTTCCGCGTCACAGACAAATTTCATGCGTGCCATGTTGATTCCTTATGCGCGTTCTACGTTGCAAATAGTGGTCTTGGTCTCTTGCATCATCGTGACGCTGTCATAACCATAGGTGGTCGCCGTGTTGACTGCCTCGCCGCGCACCACCGGCGCTGCACCGTTGGGGTAATAGGCCAGCATGTCGGCGCCCTGCCAGCGTCCCGAGAAGTGGAAGGGCATCCACACGGTGTCGGGACCGACGCGCTCGGTCACCATCGCCTGGACATTCAGGCGCGCGCCGGTGGGCCCGTTCAGCCAAACGCGCTCGCCGTTGCGTATGCCCCGGTCGGACGCGGTCTTCGGATTGATTTCAACGAAAGCCTCTTGCTGCAACTCTGCCAGCCAGGGGTTGGAGCGGGTTTCTTCACCGCCGCCTTCGTATTCGACCAGCCGGCCGGAGGTGAGGATGAGCGGGAACTTCTCACCGACCTTGTCCGCGATGTTCTTTTGCTGAATCGTCTTGTAGAGAGTGGGCATGCGCCAGAACGCCTTTTTGTCGTCGTGCGTCGGGTACTTGGCCATCAGGTCGGCGCGGGTGCCATACAGCGGCTCGCGATGCTGCGGTATGGCGTCAGGGAAGTTCCACACCACGGCACGCGCCTTGGCATTGCCGAAGGGGTGGCAGCCATGGTTCTTCATGACGATGCGGATGATGCCGCCCGACGAGTCGGTCTTCCAGTTCTTGCCTTCGGCGGCCGCTTTCTCGGCATCCGTCAGTTCGTCCCACCAGCCGAGCTTTTTGACCAGCACGTGGTCGAACTCGGGGTAGCCGGTCTGGATATCGGCGCCTTTGGAATAGGAGCCGTCTTCTGCCAGCAGGTTGACGCCGTCTTTTTCAACGCCGAAGTTGGCACGGAAATTACTGCCACCGTCCATCACGTGCTTGGAGGTGTCGTACAGGTTGGGCGAGCCGGGGTGCTTGAGGTCCGGGTTGCCCCAGCAAGGCCAAGGCAAGCCGAAATAATCGCCCGTCGTGTCGTAGCCGGTGACCTTGTCCTTGCCGCCTTTGGACTTGAGGGTCTTGACGTCAAACAGGTGCATGGTGCGCATGTGGGCCTGCAGGCGCTCCGGGCTCTGGCCGGTGTAACCGATGGTCCAGACGCACTTGTTGATCTCGCGCAGGATGTCGTCCGGCACGGGCTCGTCCATGCCTTTGACTTTCTGCATCTTGTAGTTCTTGGACAGCTCTTTGGCGAAGCCGAGCTTTTCAGCGAACTGATGCATGATCATGTGGTCGGTGCGGCTCTCCCAGAGAGGTTCAATCACCTTTTCACGCCACTGCAAGGACCGATTGGAAGCCGTCACGGAACCACTGGTTTCAAACTGGGTGGCGGCCGGCAAGAGGTAAACCGCTCGTTTGGCGTTGAGGTCTTCAGCCTTGCCGGGCATCGCTGCCATGGCGGCAGTAGCCGACGGGTACGGGTCAACCACCACCAGCAGGTCCAGCATGTCCATGGCCCGCTTCATCTCCAGGCCGCGCGTTTGCGAGTTGGGCGCATGGCCCCAGAAGAAGACGGCGCGCAGGTTGGAGTCCTGGTCGATGAGTTCGTTTTTCTCCATCACGCCGTCGATCCAGCGCGAAACGGTGATGCCGGGCTTGCCCATCATCGCGGCCGATGCGTAGCGCCCCTTGATCCAGTCGAAGTCCACGCCCCAGGTCTTGGCAAAGTGCTTCCAGGAGCCTTCTGCCAGGCCGTAGTAGCCCGGCAGCGAGTCGGGGTTGGGACCGACGTCGGTCGCGCCCTGCACGTTGTCATGGCCGCGGAAAATATTGGCGCCGCCGCCGGACACGCCGATGTTCCCCAGCGCCAGCTGCAGGATGCAGGACGCACGCACGACGGCATTGCCGGTGGTGTGCTGTGTCTGGCCCATGCACCACACAATGGTGCTGGGGCGGTTCTGGCTCATCATGGTGGCCACCTTGAGCACGGTGGCTTCGTCGACGCCGCAAGCCTCCTGCACTTTGTCAGGCGTCCACTTGGCCATCACGTCAGCCTTGACCTTGTCCATGCCATAGACACGGTCGTTGATGTATTTCTTGTCTTCCCAGCCATTCTTGAAGATGTGATACAGCACACCGAAGAGGAAGGGAATGTCGGAGCCGGAACGGATGCGGACGTATTCGTCGGCCTTGGCCGCCGTGCGGGTGAAGCGCGGGTCGACCACGATCATCTTGCAGCCGGCTTCTTTGGAGTGCAGCATGTGCAGCAGGCTGACGGGGTGGGCTTCCGCGGCGTTGGAGCCGATGTACAACGCGCACTTGCTGTTTTGCATGTCGTTGTACGAATTGGTCATGGCGCCATAACCCCACGTGTTGGCAACGCCGGCCACCGTGGTCGAGTGGCAGATGCGGGCCTGGTGGTCGCAGTTATTGCTGCCCCAGAAGCTCACGAACTTGCGCATCAGGTAGGCCTGCTCGTTGTTGTGCTTGGAAGAGCCCACCCAGTACACCGAATCCGGCCCGCTCTCCTTGCGCAACTCCAGCAGCCTCGCGCTGATCTCATTCAGTGCGGTGTCCCAGCTGATGCGCTCGTACTTGCCGTTGACCAGCTTCATCGGGTAACGCAGGCGGTATTCGCCGTGGCCGTGTTCGCGCAGCGCGGCGCCCTTGGCGCAGTGGGCGCCCAGGTTGATGGGGGAGTCGAACACCGGCTCCTGGCGGACCCACACGCCGTTCTCAACCACCGCATCGACCGCGCAGCCCACCGAGCAGTGGCTGCAAACCGTGCGCTTGACTTCAATTTTTCCGGTGCCGTCGCCAGCGCCCGGCGTGGCGGCCTTGGCCTTTTTGACCAGGCTCAGTTGCGTGGCAGCCAGGCCGACGCCGACGCCCAGGCCGGAGCGGCGCAGGAAGGCGCGGCGGTCCATGGTGGGCAAGGCGTTAGACAGGCCCCGCGACAGGCTCTGCACAAAGCGAGCGGAGCCGGTGCGGTGCACGGGATGGACATCGGGAGATTTTTTCGTGAGCAGCATGAAGCTCTCCGTGGAAGGTGAAATCGGGGCTGGTCGGGCTCGGGTCGAACGCCGGGCTCTTTAGATGCGGGTGGTCTTGTAGTAGCGCTTGACGTGCTCTGAAAGGCTATAGCCGCCGCCTTTTTCAGGGGCTGGCTTGGGTTCTGGGAGTTCGGCTTGCTGAAGTGCCGGTGCGCCCGGCAGGGCCACGAAGGCTGCGGCTGCGGCGCCGGTGGCGGCTGCACCGAAAAAGAAACCCCTGCGCGAGGGTTTTGGCTGGCTGTCCTGCATGGTGTTCTCCAGGGGAAGGCTTGCTGGTTATGTAACCGTTTGCATAGTACTGTAAGGCAGAGCGCCGTGCACCACAATGGCCGGCGGCGATCAATAACTCACTCTAGGGAAAACGATAAGCGATCATATTGTCCGCATGCCGCGTACCGGCAATTGGGCCTGCCCAATGCTGTCTCAATTTGAGAAAAAATGTTTACTGCCGGACACGTCGCGGACGGGAAATTCGACGTGCGGCATTCAGGCCAGCATGTCAAAGCCCTGGGCTTCGACGCTGATGAAAGTTTGCGTGAAAGCTGCCAGGGCCGCGTAGAACCGTGCCTTGGGGTGAGCGGCGATGGCTTCGCACATCAGGGGTACCCAGGGCTGCACATGCCGCGCAAAAAATTCGCGCTGGCGCGTCAGGTTGGCCACCTCCACATCGTCGCCGGCAATCAGGTAGCGCATGACTTCGCAGAGGTAGGCCACGTGGTCTTCGGTTTCGGGCATGGCCTCGTCGCGCGCCAGGCCCAGCGCGGCGATGTCGGTGCGCAAGGCTGCCAACGGTTTTTCGTTCAGGAAGCCGGCGAGGTAGTGCGAACCAAAGAGATACACCTCGGGCTTGCCGACACCGCCGAACAAGGCGTCGTGTTCGCTGGCAGTCTGCGCCAGGGACTGCGCGCGGGCGGCGGCGACGAGTTCGCTCCACGAGCCCTCAAGCAACCCACCGGCAGCCGGCGCTTCCGTCACCGCCACGCGGAGGTTTTCATACAGCTCCGCGGAAGGCACCGAGTAATAAAGCGCGGCCAGCAAACCATAGACTTCGGCCCGTGCGGTTTCTTCGTCCAGGGAGGAGGCGGTGAGTTGGGCTTGCGTCATGGTGCGTCTGGTCTCTGTGCTTAGCGGATATCGGTGATCTTCAATTCGTTCTCGGCCGAATAAATGTCGATGACCCGGCAATCACCACACATCTTGAGGCGGTCTGCGGCGGCACCCTGGAACATCGCGTGCCCCGCCAGCTTGCCCAGCATGGCCTCAATGGCCTTGAGCGTGCCAAAAGGTTTGGCGCAGCGTATGCACTGATAAGGCTGGCTTTCATTCAGCACCCGCGCCTCTTTGCGCAGCGGTGTGAGCAGCAGGCGCGGCTGCAGTGTGATGGCGTCTTCGGGGCAGGTGACGGCGCACAGGCCGCACTGCACGCAGTTTTTCTCGATGAACTTGAGTTGCGGGCGGTCGGGGTTGTCTTGCAGCGCGCTGGCGGGGCAGGCGCTCACACAGCTCAGGCACAGCGTACAGGTGTCTGCGTTCACGGTCAGGCTGCCAAAGGGCGAGCCTTTGGCGGGCAGCGCGATGGCTTCGGGCAAGGCGGCAGGCGCCTGGCTCATGAGGTGGTCCAGCGCCATGTCGAGCGTACTGCGCTTTTCTTGCGCAACGGCAAAGCGGGCTGCGGTAACCGGCACTGTGGGACGGCCACGTGCCAGCGTCTGCAGATCGGCATCAAGCGGCGCGACGACATCAGTACCCCCGCCCGCCTGCACCAGATGAAAGTGAACGCCTGCATAGCCGAGTCCATTGAGCAGGGTTTGCGCCACGCGCATTTGCTCAGCCAGGCCTTCAAGGTAGGCAGGTGCTTCTTCGCGCGTCACCAACACCGCCACTTGTGATGCGCCGAAAGCGATGGCGCTGAGCCACAAGTCCAGGCCCATGCTGGCTGTGTGCCACAGCGCCTGCGGGATCACATTGGCTGGTACGCCGCGCACGGTTTTTTGCAGCCGCGCAGCGCGGCCTAAAGCCTCGACGGCGTGCTGGCCGCTGTCCTGGCTGTGAAACAGCAACACGGGCTGCGTGCCGCCGGCTTTGGCATACGCCGACAGCAGGGTCTTGATACGCACGCCCTGCTCGCTGGCACGCGGGTAGGCATAGGTGAGCGCACCCGTCGGGCACACCGTAGTGCAGGCGCCACAGCCCACGCACAGATTGGGATTGACGACGATCTGCTGGCGCTCTTTCTGGCTGCTGACGGCGCCGGCCGAGCAGATGTCGATGCAGGCATTGCAGCCCACGGTTTCGTTGCGGCTGTGGGCGCAGAGTTTTTGCTTGTAGGCAAAAAACTTCGGTTTTTCAAATTCACCCACCATGTCGCGCAGCTTGACCACCGTGGCCAGCAGGCCGGGTGATGCCAGGCCGGCGGATGCATTCAGGGCGAAGTAGCCTTGCGGCGGTGCGTGCAGCGCCACCAGGGGTTTGGCGCCCAGGTCGAGCACCAGGTCAAAGGCTTCGGTGAGTGTTTGCGGTGCGCGGTTGAAGTCAATGGCGCCGGCGACCTTGCATACGGCCACGCAATCACGATGCGATGTGCATTTGTTGGCGTCGACCTGGTAGCTCAGGTCGATGGCGCCTTCGGGGCACACGGCAACGCAGGCATTGCAGCGCGTGCAGAGGTCCAGGTCGATGGCGTTGGTCTTGTCCCAGCTTGCCTCAAATGCGCCCAGCCAGCCTTTGAGCGTGAGCCGCTCACCGCTGACAACGGGGTATTTGCGCTCCTGCGAAGGGAGGCCGGCTTGCGCCTGGGACGAGACGCCTTGCGCAAAGATGGTCACGTCCAGCGCGTCGGCCACAAGCGCCGCCACCTGCTCGGCCTGGTCAAGCGCGCCGACGATAAGCAGGCGCCCGGCGCTTTTGTAGGTGACGGTGGCCACCGGCTCAGCGTCCGGCAGATGCGCTGCGGCCAGCAGGGCTGCGATCTTTGGCGTGGCGCCGGCAGCGTCTTTGCTCCAGCCGCCGGTCTCGCGGATATTGACGAACTTCACCACCGAGGTGACGCCCTGGGTCTGTTCGCCCACTTCGGCAAACAGCCGTTTTTCCTGGGTGCAGGCCACCACGACATCGTCGCCGGACTGCGCGGCCTTCTGGAAGGCGCCGACCTCGCGGCGGCATAGCGCCGAGTGCAGCGTCAGGGTTTCGTCAAGTGCCGTGCCCAGCGCCTGGGGCTGGAGCGGCATGGTCTGGTTGCAGTCGCAAATCAGTGTGGGCATGGTCTTCTTGGCTGGCACCGGCCGGGTCGGGCT
>JAJKJM010000202.1 GCA_021153985.1 Polaromonas sp. | reverse complement strand
TCGGCCACCATCTTCTCGTCGTTCTTCGGGTCGCAGTAGCGCATGAAATACCAGGACGAGTCGACAAAGGTGTCCATGGTGTCGGTCTCGCGGCGGCCGGGCTTGCCGCAGACGGGGCAGACCACGCCGGCGTGAAAGCCCGCGTGTTTGTGCAGCGGGTTGCCCGAGCCGTCAGGCACGCAGTCTTGCGGCAGCACCACGGGCAGGTCTTTTTCAGGAACCGGCACGGCGCCGTGCTCTTCGCAGTGGATGATGGGAATCGGCGTACCCCAATAGCGCTGGCGGCTCACGCCCCAGTCGCGCAGGCGCCAGGTGGTCTTTTTCTCGCCCAGGCCTTTGGCGGCGAGGTCGGCGGCCACGGCGTCTACTGCGGCCTTGAAGCCCAGCCCGTCGTACTTGCCGGAGTTGATCGTCACGCCCTGCTGCTTGTCGCCGTACCAGTCGGCCCAGGCGTCCAGGCTGTAGGGCTGGCCCTTGACGTCGATCACCTGCTTGATGGGCAGTTTGTACTTTTTGGCGAATTCGAAATCGCGCTCGTCATGCGCCGGCACGCCCATCACGGCGCCGTCGCCGTAGCTCATGAGCACGTAGTTGCCGACCCAGACTTCCACCTTGTCGCCGGTGAGCGGGTGCGTGACGAAGAGGCCGGTGGGCACGCCTTTTTTCTCTTGCGTGGCGAGTTCGGCTTCGGTCGTGCCGCCTGCCTTGCTCTCTTCAATGAAAGCCGCAACTTTGGGGCTGAGCGCGCCGGCATGCTGGGCCAGCGGGTGCTCAGGCGCCACGGCGCAAAAGGTCACCCCCATGATGGTGTCGGCGCGCGTGGTGAAGACGTACATCTTCCCGTCGCCGATCAGCTTGTCAAAGGCGTCCTGGATGTCATGCGTGAAAGCAAAGCGCACGCCTTCGCTCTTGCCGATCCAGTTTTCCTGCATCAGCTTGACGCGCTCGGGCCAGCCGGGCAGCTTGTGGCTGACGCTGTCGAGCAGCTCGTCGGCGTACTGAGTGATCTTGAGGTAGTAGCCGGGGATCTCGCGCTTTTCGACCACGGCGCCGGTACGCCAGCCTTTGCCGTCAATCACCTGCTCATTGGCCAGCACGGTCTGGTCGACCGGGTCCCAGTTGACGACCTGCGTCTTGCGGTAGGCAATGCCCTTTTCGAGCATCTTCAAAAAGAGCCACTGGTTCCACTTGTAGTAGCTCGCGTCGCAGGTGGCGACCTCGCGGCTCCAGTCGATGGCCAGTCCCATCGCCTGCATCTGCTTTTTCATGTAGGCGATGTTGTCGTAGGTCCACTTCGCCGGCGGCACACCGTTCTTCATGGCGGCGTTTTCGGCCGGCAGGCCGAAGGCGTCCCAGCCCATGGGCATCAACACGTTGTAGCCCTTCATGCGCAGGTGGCGCGTGAGCATGTCGTTGATGGTGTAGTTGCGCACGTGGCCCATGTGCAGCTTGCCGCTGGGGTAGGGCAGCATGGAGCAGGCGTAATACTTCTTGCGGCTGGCGTCTTCCGTCACGCGGTAAGCGTCGGCTGCAGTCCAGTGGGCTTGAGCATCGCGCTCAACGTCGAGGTGGTTGTATTTGTCTTGCATGGAGAACCGGGAAGGCGGAAAACGGAACAGGAAACAGGGAAAAAGCCCGACGGCGCGGGCCGCGCGGCCGATTGCCGAATCCCCGATTTTAGGGGCTGGGCCGGGCCGGGCGCGTTACTTGACTGTGGGCGGGGCGGCTGGCGGGCGTGGGCCGGGGTCCGCCACGAAGCCGATGCGGTTCAGGCCGGCCTTTTGCGCCACGCCCATCACCTGCACCACCTTGCCGTAGGGAACGCCTTCATCGGCTCGCAGCTGGATCTCGGTCTCGGGGCTCCGGCGGGCGGTTTCGGCTAGTTGCAGTGCCAATTCATCGAGGCTGAGAGGCTTGTCGTTCAGGAAGGCCTGGCCGGACTTGTCCACCACCAGGGTGACGAATTCCGGCGTACTGGCCGGTTTGGCGGCGTCGGTTTTGGGCAGGTCCAGCGCGATGGTGCTGGCCAGCAAGGGCGCCGTGATGATGAAGATCACGACCAGCACCAGCATGACATCCACCAGGGGCGTGACGTTGATGTCGCTCATGGGCTGGGGCCCCTGGGTGCGTTCGAGGCGTCCAAAAGCCATCTGGCTAGCCTTTGTGTGCTAACAGCTCGCGCAAGTCACGGGCGAAGCCTTCGAGGTCGGCTTCGATGCGGCCAACGTAGCGTCCGAAGACGTTGTAGGCCAGCACCGCCGGGATGGCGACCGCCAGGCCTGCGGCCGTCATGATGAGCGCTTCGCCGACCGGGCCGGAGACCTTGTCGATGGTGATCTGGCCGGCCGAGGCAATGCCGACCAGCGCGTGGTAGATGCCCCAGACCGTGCCCAGCAGCCCGACAAAGGGCGCGGTGGAGCCGACCGTGGCCAGCAGCACCTGGCCGAACTGCAGCTTGTGCAGGACGCGGTGCAGCGCGTCGCGCAGCAGGCGGGTCAGTTGCTGGGATTTGTCGCCCGCCGAGGCCAGCGTGCCGCCGGCCTGGATGTTTGTGGCGGCGATGAGCGGCAACACCAGCGCTTCGCGGTCAAAGGCGGCCACTTTTTCACGGGCCTGTTCCACCGAGGCCGATTGCCAGAAAGCGGCGGTGCTGCGCGCCACATCGCCGCTGGCGCGTTGAAGCAACCAGGCTTTCCAGAGGATCACGACCCAGCTGGCCACCGACATGGCCAGCAGCAGGATTGCCACCAGTTGGCTGACGATGCCGCCCTGGGTCATCAGGCTGAAAAAGTCCATCAGGTTAAAACCTCCGAAGCTGCCATGGCCGGCACCGAATTCATTTTTTCAGGCCCAGCACGTCAAACATGTCAAAAAGGCCGGTCGCGTGCGTGTCGAGAAAGCGGGCGGCGCGCAGGCTGCCCTGCGCATAGTTGCTGCGGCTCGACGATTTATGGCTGATCTCTATGCGCTCACCGGTGCCCAGGAACATCACGGTGTGGTCTCCCACCACATCGCCGCCGCGCACGGCCGCAAAGCCGATGGTGGACGGGTCGCGCTCGCCCGTCACGCCTTCGCGGGCATAGACGGCGCAGTCTTTCAGGTCGCGGCCCAGCGCCCCGGCAATCACTTCGCCCATCTTGAGCGCGGTGCCGGACGGCGCGTCCACCTTATGGCGGTGATGGGCCTCGACGATTTCGATGTCGTAGCCGGTCGACAGGGCCTGGGCCGCCATCTCGAGCAGCTTGAAGGTGACGTTGACGCCCACGCTCATATTGGGCGCCATGACGATGGCGATGTCTTTGGCGGCCGCGGCGATCTCGGCTTTTTGCGCATCGGAGAAACCGGTGGTGCCGATGACCAGCTTGACGCCCAGCTCGCGGCAAACGGCCAGGTGGGCCAGGGTGCCTTCAGGGCGGGTGAAGTCAATCAGCACGCGGGAGTCTTTGAGGCCCTGGCGGATGTCGGCATTGATCAGCACGCCGCTGGCGCGGCCGGTGAACGCGGCGGCGTCAGAGCCTATGGACGGGCTGGCGGCTACGTCAAGCGCGCCCGTCAGCAGGCAGTCCGGGCTGGCGCTGATGGCTTCAATCAGCATCTGGCCCATGCGGCCGCTGGCGCCTGCCACGGCGACCCGGTGGCGGCTCTGGGTCGCCGGGATGATGCCGGCCCCGCTCACTGTTTCGGGCTCTCGAGTGGCGGGTAGACTGCCGGCGATGAGCCCGCTGGTGCGCTGGCGGGCGCCGGGCCGGCGGCTGTGTCGGACCTGGATTTGCCTGCGGCCTTGCTCAACTGCGCTTCAGTGGCTTCCAGCACCGGCACGTCGCCCAACTTGCGTTTGTTACCCAGTTTGGCGATGAATTCGGTCTCCGTCGGCATCTCGTCGCCTCCGAATCGCTCAAGCTGGTCGCCCTTGAAAAACACGGTGTATTTATAAGACTGGGGCTCCACGCCTTGCCGTTTGAGGGTGAAAACGTAGTCCCAGCGATCGGCATGAAAGAGGCTGGCCATCAGGGGCGTGCCAAGAACGGCCTTGACCTGATCGCGCGACATGCCGGGACGCAACTGCTCGACCTGCTCTTTGGAGACAAAGTTGCCCTGGATGACGTCGACCTTGTAGGGCGTGACCCAGTTGATGGGGTTGATCGAGCTGTCGCCCACACTGCGCAAGCTGCTGCAGGAGGCCAGCACCGTGCAACAAGCCAGGAGCAGGAGAGCGGTCTGGGCGCTGTAACGATGATTTGCAGGCATGGCTGACATAGTAAGGGGGTGTAGCGATATGATTGTTCATTGTAGCGGCTGGGGGTACCCGGCCCGCACCCGCCCAGAAGGGCCACAATGCCGCCTTACACCGGTCTTTACACTGGTTTTACCCAGAGAGTTTTCCCATGAGCAACATTGACGAGCTGAAAAACACGGGTTTGAAGGCCACGCTGCCGCGCCTGAAGATTCTGGAAATTTTTCAGGCGGGCAAGCAGCGCCACATGACCGCTGAAGATGTGTTCCGGGTGTTGCTCGAAGAGCGTTCGGACATCGGCCTGGCCACCGTGTACCGGGTCCTGACCCAGTTCGAGCAGGCGGGCCTGCTTAACCGCAGCAATTTCGAGTCAGGCAAGGCGGTCTACGAGATCAACGAAGGCCAGCACCATGACCACCTGGTGTGCCTGGATTGCGGCAAGGTCGAGGAGTTTTACGACGCCGAAATCGAAAAACGCCAGCAGTCGGTCGCCAAATCCAAAGGCTTCGCCATCGCCGACCATTCCCTGTCGATCTACGCCAACTGCACCAAAGACAAATGCCCCAATCGCAACGGCAACCCGGTGCGGCACCATCACGCGTGAGTTTTTGAGTAAAAAAGGCCTCTGGCCCTTTGCAGGTATGGGCGGTCAGCTACTGATTTGATAGCGACTGAGTTGGGGCGTAGAAGGTGTGAAGAAACCGTAGCGAGCGGTTCGAGCTTGCGTCGAGGACCGGAGCCGTACTCCAGTACGGTGAGGACCGCAGGCGCAAGATCGGACCGCGCAGTAGGTTTATTCGCACCTTCTAGTCGTCTTGTTCCATGGCGCGGCGGTGCCGCTCCACGAACTCCTGATACGTATTGATGCCGCGCAGCTGCAAGATGGCGTTGCGCACGGCGGCTTCGACCAGCACGGCGATGTTGCGGCCGGCCTCCACCTGGATAATGACCTTGCGCACCGGGATGCCCAGCACGTCCTGCGTGAGGGGCTCATAGGGGATGCGTTCGTAGTCGCGCTCCAGCGTCTCGCGGCGCACCAGGTGCACGATCATTTTCAGGCGCATCTTGCGGCGCACCGCCGTCTCGCCAAAAATGGCCTTGATGTCGAGCAGGCCGATGCCGCGCACTTCCAGCAGGTTTTGCAGAAGCTCGGGGCAACGGCCCTCAATCGTGGTCTGGTTGATGCGGTACAAATCCACCGCGTCGTCGGCCACCAAGCCGTGTCCGCGCGAGATCAGCTCCAGGCCCAGCTCGCTTTTGCCCAGGCCGGACTCGCCGGTGATCATCACGCCCATGCCCAGGATGTCCATGAACACGCCATGCATCGAGGTGCGGTCGGCAAAATGCTTGGACAAATAAGCCCGCAGCACGTCGATGACGAAGGCCGCCGACTCGGGTGTGGCAAACATGGGCAGCTGTGCGCGCTCACACATCGACAGCAGCGTGTCGGGCGCCACCTGGCCGTCGGCCACGATCAGCACCGGCGGCTCCAGCGTGATGATGCGGGAAATGCGGCGGGCGCAGTCCTCGGGGCTGGCGTTGGTCAGGTAGGCGACTTCTCGCTCACCCAGAATCTGCACGCGGTAAGGGTGGATGTAGTTGAGATAGCCCACCAGGTCGGCGCCGGAGCGTGCCGCCCGCACAGCCACCTCGTCAAAACGCCGCTCGGAAGCGCCCAGGCCGGCAACCCATTCCCATTTCAGGGCGGCGCGGTGGTCTTCAAATAAAACGTCAGCACTGACAACGGTGGGCTTCATGCCGGCCTGTAATTCGGAAGAGGCCCGGGGACCTAAGAACTGACTTCGTGGACAGAGTGCCAGGAAGCGATCAGGTGGTGCAGACCCGCGGCGTCGGTGCTGGTCTTGAGCTGCTCTCTTAGCGCGCTGTCGCTGAGCAGCTCGGCGATTTCAGAGAGGATTTCGAGGTGTTTTTGCGTGGCGGCTTCAGGCACCAGCAGGAAGATCAGCAAAGCGACGGCTTGCTCGTCAGGTGCGTCAAAACCGATGGGCGCCTGCAGCAGGAAAACCGCCGCCATGGGGGCCTTCAGGCCCTTGATACGGCCATGTGGAATCGCCACACCGTGGCCCAGTCCGGTCGAACCGAGGCGCTCGCGGGCAAACAGGCTGTCGGTGATCAACGCGCGGTTCAGGCCATGCTGGTTTTCAAACAGCAAGCCGGCTTCTTCAAAAGCGCGTTTCTTGCTGGTCGCTTCAACACTGACCAGCACTTGAGAGGGGGGCAAAATTTGCGAAAGACGGTTCATAACAATCTTTTAGTCGCCGAATTATGCACTTTGCAGCGGGTTTGCTGGAAAAAGAGGCATAAAAAAGCCGCTTGACGTCGCAAGCGGCTTTTGGCACCTGCTTCGCGAGCCTTCCATGCGCGGGCCAACAAACTGGCACGGAGCGCAATTTCCGGCTGGCCGGCGCGGGATGCGAAGCAAAAAGCGAAATGGCCGATCAGGCCTGGCGCTTGGCGGCAACGTGGTGGTGGTCCTGGGTTTTGGTTTTGTAGCGCCCGACCTGGCGATCCAGCTTGTCGGTCAACTCGTCTACGGCGGCATACAGATCAGCGTGGGAACTCTCGGCAAACAGGTCGCGGCCCTTGACATGCACATTGCACTCGGCCCGCTGGCGTCTTTCCTTTTCTTTCATGTTGTCCACTGTCAACAGGACTTTTACGTCCACTACCTGGTCAAAGTGCCGGGTAATCCGATCCAGCTTGCTTGTCACATAGCCGCGCAATGCGGGGGTAACTTCAAGATGGTGACCGCTGATCGTCAAGTTCATAAAGAGACTCCTTTTCCAAAGTTGGAGCTGGGTTGAAAACACCGCCGGGCCCAATCGGGCGGGGCGGCAGACGGGGACACTCTCTTGGATTTACTATGCGCCCGATGCCCTTCAATTGCAACCTTGCGCTGCAATAAATAGTGAAACCTTATGAAAAACAGCTTGACCCTGAAGGGCGCTGCGCGCGCCCGGCCATGTGCCTTGCCGGGCGGATGACAGCAAGCCTTTGATTTACTTGATTTTTATGGTGCGCCACGCTGCGGGCTTGCCGGCTTGCATGAAATTCGCGCCGGCGGCATCATTGCTTACACAATTCACAGCGACCCCCCCCCAGGGCCTGCCGGGCAGGCGCCAGGGGTTCGACAGGGCCAGCGTGTCCGCAACGCCAGTAAAACCATAACAAATGGCCATGTCGCTTGAGACTATCATTTCTTCCGCATTGACGCGGCCCGACGAGGACCGCAATGCCCTGGTCCTCATGGGCGGCGGCGCGCGCACCGCCTACCAGGCCGGCGTGCTCCACGCCTTGTCCACCATACTCAGCCTGCAGGGCGGTGGCGCCAACGAACGCTTTCCCTTCAAGATACTGGTCGGCACTTCGGCCGGCGCGCTCAATGCCGCTTTTCTCGCAAGCCGGGCGGGCGAGGGTTTGCAGGCCTTTGCCCAACTGGCCAATTTCTGGACCACGCTGCGCTCCTCGCATGTCTACAAGCTCAAGGTGCCGATGTGGATACGCTCAAGCCGTATCGCGGCTGCGCTTTTTCTATCGCAGCATATGCGCGCACAGCAGGCGTTGCTGGACAACACGCCGCTGGTGGACACATTGCACCGCGCGATTTCGCTGGGCCATATCGAGCAGGCCCTGCAGGACAAAACCCTGCGGGCGCTGGCCGTGACGGCGTCAAGCTACAGCAGCGGTGTGCACTGGACGTTCTGCCAGATGGCCGCAGGCCGGCAATCCGATCTGTGGAGCCGGCCCGGCCGGCGCGCCGAATTTCAGCCCATCACCATTGAGCACCTCATGGCCTCCAGCGCCATTCCCTTCCTGTTTCCCTCCACGCCGCTCTGGGTGGACGGACATCCGGAGTTTTTTGGCGACGGTTCCATGCGGCAAAGCTCGCCGCTGTCGCCCGCCCTGCACCTTGGCGCCGGCAAGGTGCTGGTGATCGGCGTCGGGCAGCCTGAGCGCGCCGGCTTCGCAGGCGGCAGCAACGGCGCCAGCGTCAGTGGCAGGCCCACATTGGGCGCCATTGCCGGCCATGCGATGGCCAGCGTCTTTCAAGACACTTTGCAGGCCGACGTGGAGCAGGCCCAGCGCGTGAGCAAGACCGTGCGCCAGATGCCGCGCGAAATTGCGGCCGTCATGCCGTACCGCCCTGTCGACATCCTGGCGATCGCGCCTTCGCAATCGCTGGACGCGCTGGCGCAAGCCCATGCCCACGAGCTCCCGGCCGGCACCTACAACGCGCTGGCGGGCCTGGGCGCGCTCGGCGCGAAAGGAAGCCCAGGCGGCGCAGCGCTGGCCAGTTACCTGCTGTTTGAGCCGGGCTTTGTGAAGGCCTTGATGGCGCTGGGCGAGCACGACGCCTACGCGCGCAAAGATGAGCTCGTCAACTTTTTCATGTAGTTTGCGCGGCAGAGATCAGTGAAGCGCGGTAGATAAACACGGCCTGAAATGCCATAATCGCCGCTGATTCAATAACGGAGAAATCCTTGGAAAGCAGCCCTAGTCGCTAGCTTTCAACACCGCAGACTGGCGAGAGGCCTCCGCAACGGCGAGGCCCACGTTCAAAGGGGGGGTTGAAAGCGATGCCACACCCACCGCCCTTTAACGCGCTTACCGCGCCTTTGCCCAAGGCCTCGCCGTATGCCTTGCGCAGGCCCCTGAACCGATAGGCAGTCCGTCATGCTCAATATTTTCACGCTCGCCAACGGCCGGCTTTTCCAGGAAGAAATCGAATCCCTGGAAGAACTCTCGAAATTCCAGCCCATCTGGGTCGACCT
>JAJKJM010000201.1 GCA_021153985.1 Polaromonas sp. | reverse complement strand
GCGCCCGGTGCCTGGCCGCGCGGGGCCATGTGCATCAGCGACCAGGTCGCCTATGGGCTGCACCGCGTGGCCCGCGAGAGCGGGATCCGGGTGCCCGGCGACTGCGAGCTGGTTGGCATCGACGGCAACCCGATCAATGCCTGGCTCGCTCCATGGCTCACCTCGGTCGAAATTCCGCATCAGGATTTCGGGCCGGTCATCGTGGACCTGATGCTGAGCCTGTGGGGCGGCGAAGCGCCACGCGAGCGCCTCATGCCGCACCGCATGGCGGCTGCGCTCGAGACCTAAAACCGGCCGGCGAGGCCCCAAAACGGTCAAAGTTTGTTAGTCAAAAGTGCCTCCAGCCCAATGACTACGTGCACAAGCTGCTACCGAATTAATAGCGCCAGCAAGTTGCCGAACCACGGGTGAAAAAGCCGTATCCCGGCGGATGAACGGCCTGAGCCGCCGTGTCCATCCCGCCCATTCAGGCGCGTAAGCCCAAAACGGCATAAAAAAAGCGCCCCAGGGCGCTTTTTTTATGGATGCAGCCTCGGGGGCTGCATCAGCAACCGGCTCAACCCTGGTGAGGGCGCTTGCCTGGGTTCTTTTTGCTGCGGGTGTGTGATCCGCGCTCCAGGCTGATCTTCTGGCCGCGGCCGGTCGTGATGGTGTAGCCCTTTGGCGGGACTGGCTTGGGGGCGCAGATGTCGGCTTCGACTCTGATTTTCTTGGACATGGAAGACTCCGGTTAAAAATGGCGTAGCCGGTGATTTTAAGCCACTCCGGGCTTATAGGCCCCGGCCGGGCTGATCAGGCATAAAGCGAGGCGGGTGCCTGCTCCCGGGCGTATTGCATCTGGCCCGCCGTCAGCGCACGCGCTACCGGCTCCCAGGTGCTGGCATAGGCGGGCAACGCGTCGGGCGCAAAGGCGGTATGCGGCCAGTCGGAGCCCCATACCAGGCGACGGCCAAACAGCCCCGCCACCTTGCGGATAGCATCGTCCAGGGCCTCATAGGGAGCCGCAGCCCCCAGGCGATACCAGCCGGACAACTTCACCCAGGCGCCCTGCGCGGCGAGTTGCTCGATCGCCTGCCAGGCTGGGTGATTTGCGGGCACGTCCGCCCGCATTCCCGCCAAATGGTCAAGCACCGCCGGCACCGGGCTGGCCGCGTGCAGCGCCGCGATAGTGGGCAAATCGCCAGGCGAGGCATACCACTGCACATGCCAGCCCAGCGCATGCAGGCGCGGCGCGAGGGCCTGAAAGCTGTCCCGTGCACTCTGCTCCCCCGCCGTCAGGCTGTCGCCGACGGGTGATACCAGGTTAAAGCGCACACCCCGCACGCCCAGCGCATGCATGGCGGCAAGCGCCGCATCATCGACCGACGGCGGCAACACCACCACGCCGCGATGCCGGCCCTGGCCGGCGCGCAGCGCATTGAGCAGCACGGTGTTGTCGGTGCCGTACACGCTGGGCTGCACCAGCACGAGGCGGCTGACACCGTGGGCCTGGGCCAGTTGCTCGATGTCGGCCAGAGGCCGGCTCGCAGGCCGGTAGTGGCCGGGCGCCACCGCCGCCCCGGCATCGAACACATGGACGTGGCTGTCCCAGCCGGCCGCCGCCTCTTTCGCTGGAGTGTCCTGCACGGTTTCCGTCATCCTGCGGTGATCTTGCGGTCCTTCACGATGCGGCCCCATTTGAGCTGCTGGGCCTTGAGAAAGGCCTGCGTCAGTCCTTCAGGGCCGTCCGGAAAAACCTCGCCGCTCAGGCTGCGGATACGGCCCAGCACTTCGGGGTCGGCCATGGTCTTGCGCAGGGCGGCGATCAAAGCGGCCTTGGCTTTGGGGTCAATGCCAGCGGGCGCCAGCACCGGATTCCACTCCAGCACTTCATACGCCGGCACGCCGGCCTCTTCCATGGTGAGGATGTCGGGCAGCGAACGCGTGCGGCGGCGGCTGGTCACGGCCAGGGGACGCAGGCGGCCTGACTGGATCTGCCCCAGCGACGAAGCCACGTTAGCAAAGAACAGCGGCACCTGGCCGGCCATCACGTCGTTCATGGCGGGGCCGCCGCCACGGTAAGGCACGTGCACCAGCTTCACGCCGGCGAGGTCTTCAAACAGCGCGCCCGCCAAGTGCTGGGCCGAGCCGTTGCCCGACGAGGCGTAGGCGATTTGCCCCGGTTTGGCCTTGGCCATGCGGATCAGGTCTTTGACGCTTTTGGCTTCAAAGCCCGGCGTGCACACCAGCACATTGGGAAATTGCGCCAGCACGCCCAGCGGCGCGAAGGCCGTATCGGTGTCGTAAGGCAGCTTGGGGTAGAGCGACGGATTCACCGCAAACGAAGAGGCGTCGACCAGCAACTGCGTGCCGTCGGGGGTAGCGCGCGCCACCAGCCCCGCGGCGATCTGGCCGCCCGCACCGGGTTTGTTGTCCACCAACACGGTCTGGCCCAGGAACTCCGCCATGCGCGGCGCGATCAGGCGCGCCATCAGGTCGGCGCCGCCACCGGCGGCATAAGACACCACCAGCGTGATCGGCTTGCCGCCGGCGATCTGGCCTGCGGCGTGGGCGGCGAAAGTCCAGGGGGCGGCGACGGCAGCGCCTGCGGCCTGCAGAAGCAGGCGGCGTGAGCGGCTGGCAGGCGGCGTGCCTGCGGCGGGGGGGTTTGGGTTGGGGTTTGGTTTCATGGTTCCTCCGATTTCAGTGATTTGATTTGGGGTGAATTGGGTGATGTGGTTGAGCGGTTTTGATTGAGCGGTTGACTTGCGATGGCGCCATTGAAATTGATCAGGTGATCGTCACGGTGTAGTGAAAGGCATGCGCGTCGCCGCGTGTGTAGCGCACCTCCACGCAATGGCCGGCCAGGTCATAGGCATTGCGGGTCACCAGCGCACAGGGGTGGCCGGCAGACAGCGCCAGGTGCTTTGCCTGTGCGGCCGTCAGCGCGCCAAAAGAAATCTCGTCCACCGCACGGTGCACATGCACACCACAGCGCTCGACAAACAAGGGGTACAGCAGATCGCCCCAGGCATCGGCATCGCCTTCGGCAAGCTCCGCGAACAAGGCCAGCGGCAGCCAGATCTCTTCGTACATGCAGGGCTGCCCCGACAGCGACCGCACACGCTGCAGCCGCAATGCCGTGTCACCGCGCGCCAGGCCCAGGCGCCGCGCCACCTCAGCCGGCGCTACCAGCAACTGGCGCGAGACGATGCGTGACGCAGGCACCTCACCCGTGCCTTCGCCGAAGCGGAAAAACCGCATCATGGTGCCGCCCGTCGTCATGCCGGCCCGCACAAAGGTGCCGCGGCCGTGGATGCGCTCTATCAGCCCTTGGTCGGCCAGCAACTCCAGCGCCCGGCGCAAGGTACCCAGCGCCACGCCGTGCTCGGCAGCCAGTGTCTGCTCGGCCGGCAGGGCCGAGCCCGGCGGCCACTCCCCCGCGATCACGCGCGCGCGCAAGGCGGCGGCCAGCGCCGCATAACGGCTAAGGCCCGGCTCGGCGGGTACAACGGTCAGGGAGGGTGAGGCCATGATTGATCTAGTCCTATAGATGACTAGATCATGTCACGCGCCTTGGACAACTTTCCTAGGGTTTTCCCTGATATCTGCGGCCTACCGTATGAGGGGCCGGGCTCAATGAAAAACGGCGCCCATCAAGGCGCCGTTTCGCGGGAGGAGAAGCGGATTACTCGATGGTCGCGCCGGAAGCCTGCACGATGCCCTTCCATTTCTGGTAGTCGGTTTTCAGCAGGGTGGAGAACTGCTCGGGCGTCATGTTCTGTACCTCAGCACCTTGTGCGTGGATGGCAGCCTTCATGTCGTTGGTGGCTAGCAGCTTGTTGACCTCGGCATTGACCGTGGCCACGATGTCCTTGGGTGTTGCCGCCGGCATGAAAAGGCCGTACCAGGTGCTGACATCAAAATCCTTGTAGCCCAGTTCCGCGACCGTAGGGACGTCCGGCAGCGAGGTGCTGCGGCGGGCCGAGGTGACGGCCAGCGGGCGCAGCTTGCCCGACTTGATCTGGGCGATGGCCGAAGGCAGAGACGACACCATCAGGTCCACATTGCCGGCCAGCACATCCATCATCGCGGGGTTGGAGCCTTTGTAAGGCACATGGCGCAGCTTGATGCCGGCGGCTGTGTTGAAAATTTCGCCCGCCAGGTGAATGGTGGTGCCATTGCCCGGCGAGCCATAGGTGATGGCGTCAGGCGCGGCCTTGGCTGCGGCCACCACATCGGCCAGCGTCTTGAAGCGCGACTGCACACCGGTGACGATCACGACCGGCGTGTAGGCCACATGGGCCACGGCCACCAGGTCTTTGGTCGGGTCGTAGCTGAGGTTTTTGTACAGCCAGGGGGCAACCACCAGGTTGTCTTTCTGGCCCATCACCATGTCGTAGCCTGTGGGCGCCGCACGCACCGCCTCGGCAATGCCGATGGTGCCGCCCGCGCCGCCGCGGTTGTCGGGCACCACGGTCCACTTGGTGGCCTCCGTCAGTTTGGTGGCGACCAGGCGCGACAGGATGTCGGTGCCGCCACCGGGCGGGAACGGAACGATCAGGCGGATCGGCTTGGCCGGGAAAGTCTGGGCCTGCGCGGCGCAGAGCATGAGCGCCAGGGCGATGAAAGACAAAAACTTGCGAAGCATGGGGGAGGTCTCCTTATGGGGCTTGCAAGCATAAGGCGAATGAAAAAGACGCGCCCGCCAGCAGCCGGTTTGACCTTTGATTTTATTCGCCGGCCTGTCTATACAAGCTGGCTGCGCGGCACGGCCAGCCCGTGATGCGCGGGGGCCGGCGTCTCGTTTGGCGATGGTCGGCCACAGCGCTAGATCATCTCAAGCGGTACCGGGCCTGCGGGCGGCTTGAACAGCGCATCGAGCTCGGCCAGCTGTTCGCCGCTGAGCTGCAGCTGCGCCGCCGCGACGTTCTCGCGCAGCCGGTCCGGGTGGCTGGTTTTGGGAATGGCGATGACGCCGTCCTGCGCCAGCAGCCAGGCCAGCGCCGCCTGTGCGGGCGGTATGTCGTGGCGCCTGGCAAAGTGCGCAAGGCCGTTGTGGTGCAACAGGCGGGCCTGCTCGATCGGCGAATAGGCCATCACCGGCACGCCGCGCTCGCGCAGCCAGGGCAGCAAGTCCCACTCAATGCCGCGGCGCGTCAGGTTGTACAGCAACTGATTGGTTTGCACGCCCTGCCCGCCCGGCACCTTCCACAGCTCGCGCATATCGGCGAGGTCCAGATTGCTCACACCGTAATGCCGGATCTTCCCGGCCTTTTGCAGCGCCATTAACGCCTGCATGGTTTCAGCCAGGGGCACAGCGCCGCGCCAGTGCAACAGGTAAAGGTCGATGCGGTCGGTGCGCAGCCGGCGCAGGCTGCGTTCACACGCGGCCACCGTGCCCGCCTTCGAGGCATTGTGCGGGTACACCTTGGTCACGATAAAGGCCTCGTTGCGCCGCCCCTGCAGGGCTTCGCCGACGAGCTCTTCGGAGAGTCCTTCGCCATACATTTCCGCCGTGTCGACCAGCGTGCAGCCCAGGTCCAGGCCGAGCCGCAAGGTGGCGAGTTCATCGGCGCGGCGCGCCGGTGCGTCGCCCATGTTCCAGGTGCCCATGCCCAGGGCGGGGACGGCTTCGCCGCAGGGCAGCAATACGGTTTTCATGAAAAACATCTTAGCGCCGGCCCATGCCGGTCCGCAACAAGGCCGGGCATTTCACTGATGCGCGTATGGAATCAATGGAGGCCGAAGAATTCATGTTTCAGTCGGCCCCGCGACGTAGCATGGCGAGGCTTTCACTGCGCCACGCGCTCACCCGATGGAGACAGACATGAAAATTATCCGCAGCAAGGATTTCACCGCCGACCGCGCCTGGGGCGCGGTGACGGTAGCCACTATGCAGGGCATCACCACCCGGCTGCACTGGACGGACAAGCCCTACAAGTGGCACATCAATGAAGGCGAAGAAGTGTTTGCCGTGCTCGATGGCCGTGTCGAGATGCGCTACCGCGACAACTGCGGCCAATGCTCGGTGATGCTGGAAACCGGCGACATCTTTTTCGCCAGCGCTGGCACGGAGCATGTCGCCTCACCGGTGGGCGAGGCCCGCGTGCTGGTGGTGGAAGTGGAGGGCAGCGACTGAAGCGCTGCGCTGCCTAAGAAGCCGCCGCCGGCAGCGGCAAATTGACCAGCAGGTTTTGTGGCTTCAACCTGACCACGCCCTCGGCGTTCATCATCAGCCCCAGGTACACCGGCTTGCCCGCCACATCGGCGCGCATTTCACGTGGATCGGCAAAATCGAGACGGAACAAACTCACCAGGCGTTGCAGGCGCGCGGGCTCCACTTCACGGCCTTCGTACAAATCGTTGAGCAACGCCGTTGCCTCGGCGTCCAGCCCCACATGCCAGCGCCAGGCCTCGTCGTCCACTTTTTGCACGGGCCGGATGGTGACCGTGACACCCAGAAAGTGCCGCACCCATTTTTGCAACACACCCGCCAGCGCCTTGAGGCCTGAACGCGCACGCACCATGGTCAGGACCAGGCCGTGGCTCAAATCGTTGCTCACCTCGTGCGTGAGGTCCAGCAAGAAACGGTGACGGCCGGCTTGCTGCCAGTAATCAACGGCGTTGCCGTCGTTCAGCACCTGCAACTGGGTGACGGCCATGGGGACGCCGGCCTCGGCCAGAAAGCGCCCGAAATCGCCCGCGCCGCCGGTTTCGTGGAACATGTCGATCACCGCGAGGTCGCCGCTGAGCACCTGGCCGTCCTGCGTGCTGATGCGCTGCGGGCGAAACAGCATTTCGGCCGCGCGCATTTCGTAGGCGTCCGTCGAGCCGTCCAGCATGTTGTGAATGATGGCCTGCGCAATCAGGTCGATAAAGAGCGGCGGTATGGTGATGCTGCCCGTGCCATCACGCGGAAAGAGCCCCAGGTAATACGCCTCCAGCGTTCCGGCGGCCAGCAAGCCGTCGCGAAAGCGCAGGAACAGCGCGTAGTTGTCCCGCGCGTCTGCGTCTTTCACAGCCTGCAGTTCGGCCGGTTTCACCGGCCTGGACGGAGATGCCGTCAAGGCTGCGTGCAAGGCCCGCTCGGCGTCGCATGACTCAGGCACCAATGCCAGCTCGGGCCGTGCCAGAAAAAGCTGCAGGTAATCGTCAGCCGGCTCAAGCCAGCCGCGTTCGTTGCGCACGGGCCGGTAAGAAGTGGCTTGAGGCCATGAATTTTGCATGGG
>JAJKJM010000200.1 GCA_021153985.1 Polaromonas sp. | reverse complement strand
GGCGTGCGCATCAGCGAGCCGGCCGCCGACCTGGCCGTGATGCTGGCCATCACCTCCAGCCTGCGCGGCAAGCCGCTGCCCAAGGGTTTTCTGGCCTTTGGTGAAGTCGGCCTGGCAGGGGAAGTGCGCCCAGCCCCGCGCGGCCAGGAGCGCCTGAAGGAGGCCGCCAAGCTCGGCTTCAGCGTCGCCGTGGTGCCCAAGGCCAATGCGCCCAAAAAACCCATTGAAGGCCTGACCATCCACGCGGTCGAGCGCGTGGAAGAGGCGATGAATGTGGTGCGCAGCCTGAGCTGAGACGTTGCACAATTGATGTCATGAAGCTCGCCGTCATTTCAGACATCCACGGCAACTTGCCGGCGCTTGAGGCCGTGCTGGCCGATATCGCCACGCAGGGCGTTGACCAGACCGTGAACCTCGGCGACATCCTGAGCGGGCCGTTGCAACCGGCCGAAACGGCCGACCTGCTGATGGCCCGCAGCTTCACCACCATACGCGGCAACCATGAGCGGCAAGTGCTGGACCTGATTGATCAGGGCCAGCCTTTCGACCCGCTCAGCACCGACGGCTACACCGCCGGCCAGCTGACAGCGGCTCATTGCGAGTGGATCAGGTCACTGCCCGCCAGCCTGGCGCTGCCCGGCGGTGACGTGCTGCTGTGCCACGGTACGCCAGAGAGCGATTTGGTCTACTGGCTGGAAACGACCGAGCCCGGCTTTACCGGTGGAGGCGCCGGCCGTGCAACAGATATCAGGCCCGCCACGGCCGACGAGGTAGCCGAACGGTTGGGCACGGCGGGACAGGCCGGGCATTCGCTGATTGTGTGCGGCCATACCCACGTGCCGCGCATGGTGCAATGCGGCGGCATGCTCATCGTCAACCCCGGCAGCGTGGGCCTGCAGGCCTATGGCGACGAGCATCCGCACCCGCACGTGGTGGAAACCGGGGCGCCGCACGCGCGTTACGCCATCGTTGAAAAGGCCGGCCATGGCTGGCACGTAGACCTGCGCGCCGTGCCTTATGACCACCTGGCGCAGTCCCGGGTGGCGGCCGGCCGCCAGCGCCCGGACTGGGCGTATGCCCTGGCGACCGGTTATATGCCCCGGCCTGGCCCAGCTCCTGCCGCTGCGGCCTGAAGGCGGGCTTCCGTACGCGACTGCGCCGTCGGCGTGAAGCCGGCAGGCAGATGCTGCGGCCTTGCTGGCGTCTTTTCCTACACAAGGGCACGCTGGCGCGGTTTAGCTTGGAGTTTCCATTCCAACTTTGCACACGAGGCTGCTTCAAATGCTGGAAAAACTACCTGATGCCGTCGGGCATGCGCTGCACGAACGGCGCGCCGGGCTCGACAAGCTCGCGTTTAACCTGGCAGGCCTGCGTGCCGGCATGGCCACCATTGAGGTCAGTAGCGTGGCGTTTGCCGACCACGCGCCCATCCCCGCGCGCTACACGGCGGATGGTGAAGGCGTGTCCCCGCCCTTGCAATGGCAAGGGGTGCCTGCCGGGGCCGGATCGGTCCTGCTGATCGTGGAAGACGCCGATGCCCCTACCCCACGCCCGCTGGTGCACGCCATTGCGGTGAATGTGCCACCCTCCAGGGGCGCACTGGCTGAAGGCGAACTGAACGGCAGCGAAGCCGGTGGCCAGGTCGATGTGGGCCGCAATTCTTACCTGATGTCCGGATGGTTGCCGCCAGATCCTCCTCCCGGACACGGCCCGCATCGTTATGCCTTTCAGGTTTTTGCCTTGTTGCCCGGCGAACCCTTCAGTGGCAAGCCGGGGCGGGACGCGGTGCTTGAGGCTGTCCGCGAACGGGCCTTGGCCAGCGGCTGCCTGATAGGAACCTATGAGCGCCCGGATGGCTCGATTCCAGCGGCGGGCCAGGGTAGCGTGGCCGCTGGGTAGGGGGTAAGGAAGGGAAAGAAGGGGCCAAAACCTGGCCGGCGGCACCCCACGGGATGATGCGTGGCTGAGGTCTGGCGGTGCTGCCCGCCGCCCGCGGCGGCGCCTTCCCGCCAGCCTGCGAAAATGGCGGGATGAACTTCCAGAAAATCCTTGTTCCCGTGGCCGGCGTTGCGATCATCGTGCTGGCTTACCGCTTTTACGGATGGGCCGGCGTGGCCGCTATCGCCACCGGCCTGGTGATGTGGGTGCTGCTGCACTTCACCCGGATGATGCAGGTCCTCAAACGCGCGGCCAACCGGCCCATCGGTTATGTCGACAGCGCCGTCATGCTGAACGCCAAGCTCAAGCCGGGCATGACACTGATGCATGTGGTGGCCATGACGCGCGCGCTGGGCGAACTGAAGTCGCCCAAGGACGAGCAGCCCGAAATTTTCCGCTGGACCGACGGCGGCGAGTCGCATGTCACCTGCACCTTTGTGGGCGGCAAACTGGCGCATCATGAGCTCTTCCGGCCCGCGCAGGACGCGCCTGAGGCCATTTCGACGTCCTCCCCGCCCGCCCCGTAAAATCCGTGGTTCAGGTTTCCGGGCGCCGCCTTTCGCAGTGCCCGGCCTTCATGCCTATTCAGCCCTACCCGCACACCCCACTCATAACAGGATTCCATCATGTCCCCAGTAGCACCCTCCATGGCAGACCGCGACGGCAAAATCTGGATGGACGGCCAGATGGTCGACTGGCGCGACGCCAAGATCCACGTGCTGAGCCACACCTTGCATTACGGCTGCGGCGCCTTTGAAGGCGTACGGGCTTACAACGCCCAGGGCGGCACCGCTATCTTCCGGCTTGAAGAGCACACCGAGCGCCTCTTCAACAGCGCCAAGATCCTGCGCATGAAGATTCCCTTTAGCCAGGAGCAGGTCAATGAAGCCACCAAAGCCGTGGTGCGCGAGAACAAGCTGGAGTCCTGCTACATCCGTCCGCTGACCTGGATCGGCTCGCAAAAACTCGGCGTCAGCCCCAAAGGCAACCAGATCCACCTGATGGTCGCGGCCTGGGCCTGGGGCGCCTACCTGGGTGAAGAAGGCATGAAACGCGGCATCCGCGTGAAGACCTCCAGCTACACCCGCCACCACGTCAACATCACCATGACGCAAGCCAAGGCGGTGAGCAACTACACCAACTCCATCCTGGCCAATATGGAAGCGCTGGACGACGGCTACGACGAAGCGCTGCTGCTGGACGCCTCGGGTTTTGTCAGCGAAGGCGCGGGCGAAAACATTTTTGTGGTCAAGGGCGGCGTGGTTTATACGCCCGACCTGTCGGCGGGCGCCCTCAACGGCATCACACGCAACACCATCCTGCACATCTGCAAGGACCTGGGCCTGGAGCTCGTGCAAAAACGCATCACGCGTGACGAGGTGTATATCTCCGACGAAGCCTTCTTCACCGGCACGGCTGCTGAAGTCACGCCCATCCGCGAACTCGACCGCATTGAAATCGGCGCCGGCTCGCGCGGCCCCATCACCGAGAAAATCCAGAGCGCCTTCTTTGACATCGTCAACGGCCGCAATCCCAAGTACGCCCACTGGCTGGCAAAAGTCTGAAGCCCGGCCAGCTGCCGCAACCACGCATCCAGCATCGAGGAACACCATGAGCAACAATGTCAAACCCAGGGCGGTGGTTGAGCTGCTTGCCAGCGAACTGAACAGCCAGGGAGGGGTGTACTGTCCCAACCCCAAGGCCAACATGGCCCTGTGGAACAGCCATCCCAAGGTCTACCTGGGTGTCGCTGACGCCGGCAAGGCCACCTGCCCGTATTGCGGCACTGTTTACCAGCTCAAGGCGGGCGAACACTTCGGCGCCGGCCACTAGCATGGCTGGCCCCCTTCCAGCAGCCGCCGCGGAACCGGCTTTGCCGGGCCGCAAGCGGCGCCCCCCAGGGGGGGAGGCGGCCGAAGGCCGCATCGGGGGGGAATCGTTAATAATCGCACCGCAATGGATCGGGGACGCGGTGATGACCGAACCGCTGCTGCGCCGGCTGCATGCGCGCGGCGAGCGCCTCACGGTGGGGGCTTTGCCATGGGTGGCGCCGGTGTACCGCGCCATGCCGCAGGTGGCAGAGGTCATTGAATTTCCTTTTGCCCACGGCGGCCTGCAGTTCCGCGAGCGCCGCGCAATCGCCAAGCGCATCGAAGGCCGCTTCGACAAGGCCTATGTCCTGCCCAATTCGCTGAAAAGCGCGCTGCTGCCGTTTCTGGCGAGCATCCCGGAGCGCATCGGTTACTTTGGCGAGGCGCGCGTAGGCCTGCTCACGCGCCGGCTCAAGAACCCCAAGAACAAGCCGCCCATGGTGGCGTTTTACTCCGCGCTGAGCGGTGATACGGATCTCGACAAAGACCGGCCCCAATTGCAGATGTCGCCGGCTGAAATTGATGAGACGTTGACGGCGCTGGGCTTGCAGCGCAGCGGTTTCCACGTGTTCGCGCCCGGCGCTGAATACGGCCCGGCCAAGCGCTGGCCCGCCCGCCATTTTTCGGAACTCGCCTCGCGGCTGGACTTGCCGGTGGTGCTGCTCGGCTCGGGCAAAGAGGCGGCACTGTGCGACGAAATCGCCGCGCCAGTGAATGCGGCGCGGCCTGGAAAATGCCTGAACTTCGCGGGCAAGACCTCACTGGTGCAGGCCCTGTGCCTGATCGCCGCCAGCCACAGCACCGTCAGCAACGACTCAGGCCTGATGCATGTGGGCGCCGCTTTCGGTGTGCCGCAGGCCGCGATTTTTGGATCGTCGAGCCCGCTGCATACGCCGCCCCTGAGCGACAGGGCGGTGGTACTGTGGCTCAAGGCCGATGTGACCTACCAGCCGCCGCTGGACTGCGCGCCCTGCTTTGAGCGCGTGTGCCCCTTGGGCCACACGCGTTGCCTTAACGACATCGGCGCCGACCGCGTGCTGGCGGCACTGCCGCCGGTGTCTTAGGCCGGGAAGGCCGACAGGGGCGCAACGCCCGGTTTGCCCTGGGCTGGCGTGCGCGCCACATTCATCACCCAGCACACCATCACAAAATAGCCGACCAGGCTCACCAGCTCGACCACACCATGTTCGCCAAAGGTTTTCACCGCTGCGGCATAGGTGGCGTCACAGCAGCCGTGCTGCCTCAGCACTTCGAAGGTGAGGTCCAGCGCCACGGCTTCATCGTCGGCCATGCCGCGCGGCTGCCTGCCTTCGGCAATCGCATCCACAGTGGCCTGGGCCACGCCCGCGGCTACGGCCAGGGGCGCATGCATCACCCACTCGAACTGGTTGGCGGTATGGCGGGCCGCCACGCAGGTCGCGAGCTCGCGGATGCGCGCGTCCAGTGCGCTTTCAAAGCGCAGGTAGGCGCCCACGTCGCCGATACGGCCCATGAGCTGCGGGCTGCGCAGCAGGGGAATAAAGGGGCCGAACACCGCCTTGCGCGGCCCGGCGATGATGGCGTCGGCGGCTTCCCGCTGCGCCGGCGACATGGCGCCGCGGGCGGGCAGCGGAATCCGTTCTTCGGTGGAGGGGAAAAACCCCTGAGGCGGATTGACGGGTGTGGGCGTGCCGGCTGTGCTCATGGTGTTTCCTGTGGGGCTGTAAAGGGGGGCTGTCAAAGGTTCAAAGAAAGGTTCAAAGGCTGAAGCCACGAGCGTATCAAAGCGTTGCGGTGGCTGTGCTCCGGGCAAAAAAAAACCACCTTGCGGTGGCCTTTACAAGCTCTCCTGCTGGAGAGCGGCGTTGGGAGATCAAACGAATTTTTTGCCGGGTTGGCTTGTTGTTGAGGAGCCTTTCCCCGGTTTTCTTGAGGGACCTTTGTGTTGTGACAGCAACGCCATCACTATCGCTGATTGCATGCAATTTGGCTACTATCTAAATAGATGAGGCCATTGACACAAACGATGGGTTTTTAAAGCTTTTTTGTTCATGGCCGCTGGTTGCTGCCACATTTTTCTTAATGGGCAACGGGCAGCTCAACCACAAAAGATGCGCCGCCGCCGGGCCGTGCCTCGCAGCGAACGCTACCGCCGTGGCGCTGGCTGATCGACTTGACCAGGGCCAGGCCCAGGCCCACACCGCCTTCGCGTTCACTGGCGCCGGGCAGGCGATAAAACGGCTCAAAAATGCGCTCGCGCTGGTCGGCCGGGACACCCGGGCCGCGGTCATGCACCTTGACGACGGCCAGTTGCTTGCTGCCGGTTCGGGCCTGCGCCAATTCAAGATTGATTTCCCCGGTGCTGTAACGGCGGGCGTTTTCCAGAAGGTTGCGGATGAGGCGGCGCAAGAGGCGCGGCGAGCCCTGCACGGTGAGGCTGTGGCTGCTGGCGTCCATGCCCAGTCCGGCACTGGCGCCCTTGCCCAACTCCGCGCTCAGCTCGGCATTGACGCGCGCGCATTCCTCGGCCGCGAGGCCTGTCAGGTCCAGGCTTTCAAAGGGCTCTGCGTCGGCCTGTTTGGCATCGAGCCGGCTGGCCAGCAAAATCTCGTCGATCAGCTGGTCAAGCTCGGTAATGCTGCGCGAGATCTCCTTGCGCTGGGGCGAGGCGGCATCGGGGCCCATGAGCTCCAGCCCCATGCGGATGCGTGCCAGCGGGGATCGCAACTCGTGCGAGGCATTGGCCAGCAGCGACTTGTGCGACTCCATCAGCGTTTCAATCCGTTCAGCCGCATGGTTAAAGCGCCTGGCCAGGAATGCCACTTCGTCCGTGCCCTCGGCATTCACACGCGCAGACAAATCGCCCGCGCCCCAGCGTTCGACCCCGCGCTGCAAAGCCTCCAGCCGCTGCGTCAGCCGGCGCATGACCGGGTAGGCGCCCATCGCCACAGCCAGGCCCACCAGGCCCAGCATCCAGCCGAAGCCAAAACCGAAAGGCGGGCGCATCCAGGGGTTGCCGGGTGGGCGCTTGGGCCGGGGGAGCAGCAGGCTCAGGGCCTGGCCGTCTTTGGTCACGACATCAAACTCGAGGTCATCGCCGAGCTTGCGATCCGGCTTGGTCTGTGCCGTGCCGATGACTTCGCCCTTGTCGTTGTGCACCAGCACTTCACGGATCGGCAACTGAGGGGGATCCGCACTCAGCCGCCAGGCGGCGCCCACAAGGAATGTCAGCACCACGACCGTGGCGACTACCGCAAGCCAAATCCGGACATAGAGGTGCGAAGTAAAACGGCTCCACATATGGAACTCCTATAAATCCAATTTTCGGGCGCAGGGCGTCGTTGCACGGTGCTCGGAATCCTCATGCACCCAAGTGCATTCCGGTGTCCTGCGCTCCGGGCGCCTCGCCCTGCATCCCGACAATTGCATTTCTAGAAGCTCCATAGCCATTTCCCTTTTCAGTCCTGCTGCTTGGCGAACACATAGCCCACGCCGCGCACGGTGAGGATGCGTTTGGGGTCTTTGGCGTCGGCCTCGATGGCGCTGCGGATACGGCCCATGTGCACGTCGATGGAGCGGTCGAAGGCCTCGAGTTCGCGGCCGCGCACGGCTTCCATGATCTGGTCGCGGCTCAGCACGCGGCCGGCGCGTTCAGCCAGCGCGACCAACAGGTCGAACTGGTAGGAGGTGAGTTCGCAAGGGGTGCCCGACACCGAGACAGTGCGTGCGTCACGGTCGATCTCCAGCGAGCCGAAACGCATGACCTTGTGGCCGCCGTTGGCGGTGGCGGCGCCGGTTTCACCGCCGCGGCGCAGCACCGCGCGTATGCGTGCCAGCAGCTCGCGCGGCTCAAATGGCTTGGGCAGGTAGTCGTCGGCGCCGATCTCCAGGCCGACGATGCGGTCCATCGGGTCGCCCTTGGCGGTGAGCATCAGCACGGCGGTGTTGGCGGTTTCGCTGCCCTGGCCCTTGATGCGGCGGCACACTTCCAGGCCGTCCATGTCGGGCAGCATCAGGTCCAGGATGACCAGGTCGGGCGTGCCGGCTTCGAGCGCGGCCAGGCCGGTCGCGCCGTCGGCGGCATGGGTAAAACCATAGCCCGACTGGCGCAGGTATTCGCCCACCATATTGGCCAGGCGGGCGTCGTCTTCGATCATCAAAAGCTGTTGGGTCATGGGCTGATCTCCGTTGCAGGGTGTGTCCCCGGGGGCGGGGCACAATGAAGTTCATGGTGCGCTGCACACAAAAATCCCGCTTGAAGCCATCGTAAAGTTACGGTAAACCGGGGCGGGAACCCTTCAGCATACTCCCTCAAGCGGCGCGCCGTGAGCCTGTTTTGATGCTACTAAATGAATAGCTGCTCACCCATGCCCTTATTGGGCTGGAGGCGATTTTTGCCTTGAAGCAAGGGCCACCAGAACGAGCACCGGCAGGCCCAGCAGGGCGGTCGCGGTGAAGAAGTTGGTGTACCCGTAGGCGTCTACATATTTGCCCGAATAACCAGCCAGAAACTTCGGCAGCAATAGCATCATGGAGCTGAAAAGCGCGTACTGCGTGGCGGAGTAATTGACGTTGGTCAGGCTGGAGAGGTAGGCAATGAAGGCGGCCGAGGCGATGCCGCTGGAAAGGTTGTCGGCCGAGATCACGAAGATCAACGCTTGGACGTCATGCCCGCGCGTGCCCAGCCAGGCAAACAGCAGGTTGCTGCCGGCGCTGAGCACAGCGCCCAGCATCAGCACGCGCATCACGCCAAAGCGCATGGCCAGCGCGCCGCCCACAAAGGCGCCCACCAGCGTCATGATGACGCCGTAAATCTTGGTCACGGCCGCCACTTCGTCCTTGGTGTAGCCCATGTCCACGTAAAACGGGTTGGCCATGATGCCCATGACCACATCGCTGATGCGGTAGATCGCGATCAGCGCCAGGATCAGCAGCGCCTGCTTGCCATAGCGGCGCAGGAAGTCGGCAAAGGGATCAACCAGCGCGGTCTTGAGCCACTCCGCCGCATTGCGCGCGCGCGGCAACGCGCGGGCTGCAGGCTCAGGCGACAGCAGCACGGTGGCCACGCCCAGCAGCATCGAGGCGGCCATGGCCAGGTAGGCGACTTGCCAGGCGCCATGCTGGTAGGCAGCGGCATCGCCGATTTCGGCGCGTGCGGCAATCCACAGCGCGCCGGCGCCGGCCCAGATCATCGCAATGCGGTAGCCGGTCTGGTAGGCGGCGGCCAGCGCCGCCTGACGCTGCGTGTCGGCCGACTCGATACGAAAGGCGTCCAGCGCGATGTCCTGCGTGGCCGAGCCAAAGGCCACAGCCAGCGCGCACCACACCACGGGCTGCAGCGCCACTTTGGGGTCGGTCAGCGCCATACCCACCAGCGCGGCGATGATCACCGCCTGCGACAACAACAGCCAGCTGCGGCGGCGCCCGAGCAGCCGCGTCAGCAGCGGAATCGGCATGCGGTCCACCAGCGGCGCCCACACCCATTTGAAGCCGTAGGCCAGGCCCACCCAACTGAGGTAGCCGATGGTGGTGCGGTCGATGCCGGCTTCACGCAACCAGAAACTCAGGGTGCCGAACACCAGCAACAGCGGCAGCCCGGCGGAAAAACCGAGGAACAGCATGCGCAGCGTGGCGGCCTCGGCGTACACATGCCAGACATCGCGCCATGAACTTTTTGAAAGGGAGGAAGCCGGTTCGGGGGTGGGGGTTTTGTCTGACATGGGCATTTTGATTTGTGACTATTATTCACTCATGTGCTTTTTATGTGAGGCCAAACACTCTGCCTGGGCTGGCCGCCGGGCATTTCTGCTGGCCGCTGCGGGCGCCGCGGCGACAGCCGCCACCACGCCGCTGCGCGCGCAAGTGGATGTGGGCCCCTCATCCCAACTGCGCAACCTGGTGCCCGCCGAAGAGATTGAAACCGCCGCCACACAGGAGTACAGCAAGCTGCTGGCGGAGGCACGCTCGAAGGGCGCACTTGCCCAGCCAGGCAACCCCCAGCTGCAGCGCCTGCGCACCATCGCCACCAGGCTGGTGCCGCAAACCGCGCAATGGAACGACCGTTCCAAACAGTGGCGCTGGGAAGTGAATTTGCTGGGCAGCAAGCAGATCAACGCGTTCTGCATGCCCGGGGGCAAGATTGCCTTTTACACCGGCATCCTCGACCAGCTCAAGCTCACCGACGACGAAGCCGCCATGATCATGGGTCACGAAATGGCGCACGCGCTGCGTGAGCATGCCCGCGCCCGCATCGCCAAAAGCCAGGGCACCGGCACGCTGCTCTCGCTGGGCGCGCAGCTGCTGGGCTTGGGCCAGATGGGCGACCTGGCCGCCAACATCGGCACGCAATTGCTGACCCTGCGCTTCAGCCGCGAAGACGAAACCGATGCCGACCTGGTGGGCCTGGAACTCGCCGCGCGCGGCGGCTATAACCCGCAGGCGGCCGTCAGCCTCTGGGAAAAGATGGGCCAGGCCGGCGGCGGCGCGGGTGGCCCGAGTTTTCTTTCCACGCATCCCTCCGGCCCTGAACGCATCCAGCAACTGCAGGCCAACGTGCCCAAGGTGCAGGGCCTCTACCAACGCGCCCGCGGTTGAGCTGCTCCCATTGGCCCGCTGGCGTTGTTGTGGCCGCCTTGCCGTGCCTTCAGCACTGTCTGCGGCGGCACGCCTAGCCAGTGGGCCAATGGGAGCAGCTCAACTCCGGGGCATCTTCGCAGTCCTGCCCTTACTCCCTTCCCCGTCCTGATCACGGTGTGCCCATGACCCTTACTCGCCCGCGCAACGTTTCCACGGCACCCAAGGCCGCTGCGTTTTTCTTCACGCGTGACTGGTGGCGGGGCTTCCGCCCTGCGCGCACGCGCATCAACAGCCGCGAGCGCCTGCGCATCATCGCCGGCTCGCTGCTCGGCATTTTCGTGACGGCGCTGTTGTGCCACCTGGGCGAGCAGATCGCTCCCGGCCTGCCGTGGCTGGTGGCGCCGCTGGGCGCCAGCGCCGTGCTGGTGTATGCCGTGCCGGCCAGCCCGATGGCGCAGCCCTGGAACGTGGTGGGCGGCAATACCCTGTCAGCCCTTGTCGGCATTGCGGGCGTGCACGGCGTGCACCTGTTGGGTTCCCCCGAGCTTGCGGCGGCGCTGGGCGTGGGCACGGCCATCGCGCTCATGCTGGCGCTGCGCTGCCTGCATCCGCCGGGCGGGGCCACCGCATTGATGATGGTGCTGGGCGGCGTTTCCGACCCGATGCACGCCTTCTTCCCGGTGATGATCAACTCGGCGCTGCTGGTAGCCGTCGGCATCGCCTACAACAACGCGACGCGCAGGACCTACCCCCACACCCAGCTGGCCGCGCCGAGTCCCGCCGCCTCGGCCGCGGACCGGCAACTCGACGCCGACCTGGACGCCGTACTGGCGCGCTACAACCAGGTGCTTGACGTCAGCCGTGATGACCTCAAAACGCTGCTGGCTGAAACCCGGCTGCGGGCCTACGACCGCAAGCTGGCCGAAGTGCGCTGCGCCGACATCATGTCGCGCGACCTGGTGACGGTGGAGTTCGGCACTTCTCTTGAGGAGGCTTGGGCGCTGCTGCGTGAGCGCCGCATCAAGGCGTTGCCGGTGGTGGACCGCCACTTTCGCATTGCCGGCATCGTGACGCACGCCGACTTCATGCGCGCGGCCGAACTCGACGTGTACACCGGCTTTGACGAAAAGCTGCGCAAGCTGGTGCGCAGCACGCGCAGCGTCTATTCGGAAAAACCGGAGGTGGTCGGGCAGATCATGACCCGCAATGTGCGCGTGGCCAGCATGGAGCGCCGGCTGGTCGAGCTGGTGCCGCTCTTTGGTAGCACAGGCCACCATCACATTCCCATCATTGGCGATGGCGGGAGGCTGGTGGGCATTATTACCCAGTCGGATCTGGTCGCCACGCTTGGGAAAGCCATCGATCCGGCGTCCTGATACGCGCAGCCTCTTGCAGGCAAAGAGGTCAAACGTATTCATTTGTGCCGCGATTTGAACCATCAATCGCCGCATAACAGGTCATAAGGTTTAGTGCGCGTGACCGGCGTTGATGCCCGGCTTTCCGTGTCCCGGTAACCACCTGTGGCGCGCGCGCAATCCTCGTACTTGTCCTACTCTGTTTTTCGGTGCCTGCACCGTAAGATGGGCCGCATGAGTCCTGTCCTCACCGCGCTTTCATGACGAACAACGACCCGGCCCTGCTGGCATTCCTGGAAGAGCAGCGCGCCGAGTACACCCGTTCATTGCCGCGCCGCCTGGAGCAGGTCGCATCGCTCTGGCAGCAAATTCTCAAAGGCGAGTCCCTTGCTGAAGCCCTGCCGGCGTTTGAGCGCCACGCGCACAGCCTGGCGGGCTCGGCCGCCACCTTCGGCTGGGCCGAACTGGGGCTGGCGGCACAGGCGGTGGAGCTGGCCATCGAACCCCATGTGAGCGCCGGCCAGCCGCTGGCGCCGGAGGTCCAGGCCGAAGTGGGACGGGCCGTTGAAGAATTGCAGCGGCGCTTTCAAAGCGCGGCCTGATGTCACCGCTGAAGGGTTTGCTCATGCCTATGCCGCCCTCCGCCGCCTTCCTCCTGAAAATCAAAATCGCACTGGCGGCCGGGCTGGTGTTGATAGCGGTTGTCGGCACTGCATCGCATGTCGCCATCAGCCGCCTGATTGAAACCGCCCAGTCCCGGGTGCGCACGGAAGACACGCTGGTGATGCTGGAGCGCGTTGACGCCAGCCTGCGAATGGCGGAATCCACGCTGCGGCAATACCTTTTGAGCGGCAGCCCTCAGGACCTGGAAGGATTTGAGCGCGCGCGTGTCGAGCTGCGCGCCATCAGGGCTCGCATACGCAGCGCCAACATCCTGGAGGAGGCAGCGGAGTTCGACGAATTAATCAACCAGCGCGCCCAGATCGCCAACCAGTCGATCGCGGCGCGCAAGGCCTCCGGCCCCGAGGCCGCCGCAGCCGTTCTGGGCAGCGACGCCAGCCGGCAACTGAGGCTGCGCACCGACGGGCTGCTGGAAAACGCGCGCAACCGCGAGGTCTACAAGTGGCGCGACGCGCAGGCCTTGGCCGAGCGCAGCGCCCAATGGGCGCAGGGCTTCATCATCGCGGCCAGCCTGCTGTTTTTCGCCATGCTGGCCTGGGTGGTCTATGTGGTGAAGCACTACGAGGAAGTGCGAAAACGCGGCGAGGCCCAACTGCGCGACAGCGAGGCCATGAGCCGCAGCATCACCGAGGGCATGGTCGAGGCCGTGATCACTACCACGCCCGATGACATCGTTCTGGAAGTGAACGGCGCCGCACTGCAGCTCTTTGGCTACGAAAAAAGCGAGCTGATAGGCCGCGACGTCTCTGAGCTTGTGCCTGAGCGCCTGCGCGGCCAGTACAAGGATTTCACCACCATGATGCGGGAGAGCCCGGGCGCATTCAAAATCGCGGGGCGGGAAGTGCTCGCCTTGCGCAAGGACGGCACGGAATTCATCGTCAGCGTGTCCTTCAGCGATGTGCAGGTGGCCGGCCGCCGGCTTTTCACCGCGCTGATGTACGACATCACCGAGAGCAAACGCGTCACCCGCGCCTTGCGTGCCAGCGAGTCGCAGCTGCGCCAGGTCACCGACACCGTGCCGGCCCTGATTGCCTACCTCGACACCGAGGAGTGCTTTCGCTTCCACAACCGGGCCTATGAAGAAGCCTTTGGCCTGAGCTTCGAGCAGATCGACAGGCGGCCGCTGGTCGACGTGCTGGGTCCGCAGATCTATGAAACAGTGCGAGAGAAAGTGCAGGAGGTGCTGAGCGGGCACACGGTGCGCTATGAACGCACGCAGGTCACTCCCCAGGGCGAGCGCAAACATTACGCGATGCAGTACTTCCCCCGCTATGGAGAGGGTGCGGCCAAAGACAAAGTGATCGGCTTTTTCTCGCTGGGCACCGACATCACCGAACTCAGGCGCATCGACCGCATGAAAACCGAGTTCGTGTCGACCGTCAGCCATGAATTGCGCACGCCGCTTACCTCTATACGCGGCTCGCTGGGCCTCATCTCGGGCGGCGTGGCCGGTGAACTGCCCGAAGCCGTGAAGAGCCTGGTGGGCATCGCCAAAAGCAACTGCGAGCGGCTGATCCGCCTGATCAACGACATCCTGGACAGCGAAAAAATCGAGTCCGGCAAACTGCGCCTGGACCTGCAGGTCGTCGACATCCGGCAACTGGTGCAGCAGGCGCTGGCCGCCAATGAGGGCTTTGCCGGCCAGCACGGCGTGAGCCTGGTGATGCGAGCCCCCGAAACGCCTTTGCATGTGCGCATCGACAGCGACCGCATGACCCAGGTGCTGACCAACCTTTTGTCCAATGCGGTGAAGTTTTCGCCCGCCGGCAGCCCGGTGGAGGTGCGGCTGTCCCGCACGGGGCAAAAGGTGCGGGTCGAAGTGGTCGATACCGGCCCCGGCATTCCGCAGGAGTTTCACGGGCGCATCTTCCAGAAATTCTCACAGGCTGATTCTTCCGACACACGCCAGAAGGGCGGCACCGGCCTGGGCCTCAATATCTCCCGGGCCCTGGTCGAGAAGATGGACGGCAACATCGGCTTTACCAGCGCGGCAGGGGCGGGCACCACGTTCTTTTTTGAAATGCCCGAATGGACAAACCCGGTGCCTCTGCTAAAGCCCCTGCGGCCGCCGGCCGTGTCCTCGCGTCCGCGCATCCTCATCTGCGAGGGCGATGCCGACGTGGCCAAGCTGATCAGCATGATGCTGGGCAAGGCCGGCTTTGACTCCGACATGACCTTCAGCGCCGAGCAGGCGCTGGCCTGTCTGGCGAGCAACGCCTATGACGCGGTGACGGTGGACCTGAAACTGCCCGGCCAGAACGGCGTGGCCTTCATCGGCCAGCTGCGCGAGGACGAGCGCACGCGCAACCTGCCCGTCGTGGTGATCTCGGCCATGGCCGAGCAGGGCCAGCTGCAGTTCAACCGCAAGCCGCACACCGTGTCGGACTGGCTGAAAAAACCGATCGACGAAAGCCTGCTCATCCACAGCCTGCGCCGTGCCGTCTCCAGCATGGACTCCGGCAAGCCGCGCATCCTGCACGTCGAAGACGACCTGGACATCCAGCGCATCACCGCCGCCATCGCGCAGGACTTCGCCAGCTTTGAATTCGCCACCACGCTGGACGAGGCCAGGGCCCTGCTGCGCGAGCATTCGTTTGACCTGGTGCTGCTGGACCTGTCCCTGGGCAGCCATTCGGGCTGGGACCTGTTCGAGGATATCGACAACCTCGACCCGCGCCCGCCGGTGATTGTTTTTTCAGCCGGCGACGTGGATCCGGCGGATGGCCGGCAGGCCGACGCGGTGCTGGTGAAGGCCCATACCTCCAACAGCGAACTGCTCAATACAATCCAGCGTGTACTCCAGATTCCCGGCGATCCCGGCCCGACCCGTTCCCAAGAATTGAGTTGAACCATGACCAAACCACTGAACTGCATCCTCTACGTTGAAGACGAACCCGACATCCGCGTCGTGGCGCAAATGGCGCTGGAAGCCGTGGGCGGCTTCAAGGTGATCGCCTGCGCTTCGGGCCAGGAAGCCTTGAATGCCGCGCCGGGCGCCGGAGCCGACCTGCTGCTGCTGGACGTCATGATGCCCGGCATGGACGGCCCCAGCACACTCAAAGGCCTGCGCGAGCTGCCGGCCACCGCCAATACACCGGTGATCTTCATGACCGCCAAGGTACAGGCCGCGGAAGTGGCGGTTTACAAGGGGCTGGGCGCGATCGAAGTCATTCCCAAACCCTTTGACCCGATGGAGCTGTCTGCCCAGATCCAACGCATCTGGGCTGAAAGGGGCTGAATATGGCCCCCACGGTCGTTCGCTTCGCGTAACTTCCTGCCCCCCGAGGGGCCGCCCGCCCTGCGGCCCGGCAAAGCCGGTTCCGCGGCTCATGCTGGCATGAAGAGTTCAGGGCGTAACTAACGAGGTATTCACCAGTGGGGGCCGCGGGTCCGGCTTTGCCGGCCCCAGGCGCCGTCCCCTGGAAGGGGGGAGCAGACTACACGCAGTGAGGCTGAACGGGGGTCAGAGCTGAAACTCATAGTCCACACTCATTGGGGCGTGGTCCGAAAAACGCTGCTCTTTGTAGATGTGCTCGCTGCGCGCCAGCGCCGCAAAGGCGGGCGTAGCCAGGTGATAGTCCAGCCGCCAGCCTACGTTCTTGGCGTAGGCCTGGCCGCGGTTGCTCCACCAGGTGTAGGCCTCGTCGGTCGTGGTGGGCTTCAGCTTGCGGTACACGTCCACCATGCCGCCGCCCTTGACCGAGGGGCTTGTGCGTTGGGTCAGTTCTTCTGCCGCTTCGTTTACCAGTTCCGCATCGCGCAGCAGCTCCGTCATCCAGGCGCGTTCTTCCGGCAAGAAGCCGCTGTTCTTCTTGTTGCCTTTGAAGTTCTTCAGATCGATTTCCTGGTGCGCGATGTTGATGTCGCCGCACAGCACGAAGTCGCGCGTTTCCTTCAGGCCCAGCAGGCGCGGGTAGAACTCGGCCAGGAAGCGGAACTTGGCGGCCTGCCGTTCTTCGCCCGACGAGCCACTCGGAAAATAGCAGCTGATGATGGAGAGCTTGGGGCTTTGCTTGCGGCCTGGCCGGTCAAAGCGCAGCTCCACATAGCGTCCTTCGGCGTCGAATTCGGTCGAGCCGTAGCCTACGATCACATCGCTGGGCTCATGGCGCGTGTAGACGCCCACGCCCGAGTACCCTTTTTTCTCGGCGAAATGGAAGTGGCCCTTCAGGCCGGCGATTTCTTCAAACCGGCCGCTCATGTCGGCGGCCTGGGCTTTGAGCTCCTGCACACAAATACAATCCGGCATGGACTGGGCGACCCAGTCCTGCAGGCCCTTGCTGGCTGCGGAGCGGATACCGTTGAGGTTGAGGCTGGTCAATTTAAACATGGGACTTTCAATGAGCACGGCACGCGAACAAGGCAACAAGGGCGATCAGGGCGACAACAAGGACGGCGCATTGGCACAGGAATTCGTGCAGTTTGCCCTCGAGTCGGGCGTGCTGCGCTTCGGGCAATTCAAGACCAAGGCCGGGCGCATGAGCCCCTATTTTTTCAACGCCGGCCTGTTTGACGACGGGGCCAAGCTGGGACGGCTGGCGCAATTCTATGCGCGCCACCTGCTGGCCGAAGAGCAGCGCACGGGGCTTGAGTTCGACATGATTTTCGGGCCGGCCTACAAGGGCATCCCCCTGGCCGCCGCGGTGGCCATCGAGCTGGCCCGGCTGGGCCGCAATTTCCCGTTTGCCTACAACCGCAAGGAAGCCAAAGACCACGGCGAAGGCGGCACGCTGGTGGGCGCGCCGGTCAAGGGCCGCGTGCTGATCATTGACGACGTGATGTCCGCCGGCACGGCAGCACGCGAATCGATTGCCATCATCAAGGCGGCGGGCGCCGTTCCGCATGCGGTGGCGCTGGCGCTGGACCGTCAGGAAAAGGCCACCGAAAACGGCGTGGATGTGAGCCATAGTGCCGTGCAATATGTTACGAATCAGCTGGGCCTTCAGGTTTGCGCGATTGCGCGGCTCACGGACTTGCTGCAGTATCTATCGGTACAAGGCGCCACATCGTCGGACACCCCCGACGCACTGTCCTTGAAGACGCACTACCAGGCCGTGTTGGCCTACCGGGAACGCTACGGCGTGGATTAAGGATTGAAAATTGCCTTTACACACAGCGCTTACTGTCATCTGCATTTCGCTTGCTTGCGTGGCAGGAAACGCTTCGGCCCAGAATATCTACACCTGCGTCGACGGCAAGGGCCGGAAAATCACCGCTGACCGCCCGATTGCGGAGTGCATGGACCGGACCCAGCAAGAGCTCAACCGCACTGGCACCGTCAGGCGCCAGGTCGGGCCTTCACTGACCGCTGAAGAGCGTGCCGTGCAGGAGGAGAAAGACAAAGCCGCCGCCGAAGTGCGCGCCCGCGAAGCCGAAGAAAAACGCCGCGACCGCGCGCTGCTGCTGCGCTACCCGACCCGCGCCGTGCATGACCAGGAGCGTGTGGCCGCGATCGCGCAAATTGACGAGGTTATCAAGGCGTCCAACAAAAGAACCCTGGAGCTGGCCGAGCAGCGCAAGTCCATACAGGCCGAGTTCGAGTTCTACGCGAAAGACCCCGCCAAAGCCCCGCAGGCGCTCAAGCGCAAAGTGGAAGAGAACGACAACAGCTCGGCGGTGCAAAAGAGATTTATCGCCGAACAGGAGCAAGAGAAAAAGCGCGTCAACGCGCGCTTTGACGAAGAGCTGGTCAAGCTCAAGCAGCTCTGGGCGATGAGAGAGAGCCCGCCAGCCGCCGCCGCTGCCAAGCCGGTCGCCAAGAACTGATTGCAGCGCTGGTTCAGGGCCGAATTGGGTTGCAGCCCAATAAATACCTGGGTGGCCTGCTACTTTTTTTGTAGCAAGGGTGGCCGCGTTTTCAGCAGCCGGTCCCGCCTTAACCCAGCTTCTTCTTCAGCAACTCATTGACCTGCGCCGGGTTGGCCTTGCCCTTGGTGGCTTTCATGGCCTGGCCCACCAGCGCGTTCATGGCCTTGGCATTGCCGGCGCGGACTTCCTCGACGTTTTTGGCGTTGGCGGCGAGCACGTCGTCGATGATTTTTTCCAGCTCACCGGTGTCACTCATCTGCTTGAGGCCTTTGGCTTCGATGATGGCGTCCACGTCCTGGCTTTCGCCTGTCCATAGCGCGTCAAACACCTGCCTGGCAGCATTGTTGGAAATCGTGCCATCGGAAATCCGGCCTATCAGGGCGGCCAGCTGAATCGCGCTGACAGTGGAGGCTTCAATCGGCTTTTCTTCGCTGTTCAGGCGCCGCGACAACTCGCCCATCACCCAGTTGCTGGCCAGTTTGGCTTGCTTGCTCGCAGCGGCTACGGCCTCGAAGTAGGCGGCCGTTGCCTTGCTTTGCGTGAGCTGGCCGGCGTCGTACTCGGGCAAGCCGTAGTCGGCGACAAAGCGCGCCGCCATCACACGCGGCAGTTCGCTCATCTCGGCCCGGGTCTTCTCCACCCAGTCGCGCCCAATCACCAGCGGCGGCAAATCCGGATCCGGGAAGTAGCGGTAATCCGCTGCATCTTCCTTGGTGCGCATGCTGCGCGTCTCGCCCGTGTCCGGGTCAAACAGCACGGTGGCTTGCTGGATGGTGTGGCCGTCTTCGATCTGTTCGATCTGCCAGCGCACCTCGAAGTCGATCGCCTGCTGCATGAACTTGAAGCTGTTCAGGTTCTTGATCTCGCGGCGCGTGCCCAGCGGCTCGCCGGGCTTGCGCACCGACACATTGGCGTCGCAGCGGAAGCTGCCTTCCTGCATGTTGCCGTCGCAGATGCCGATCCAGGTGACGATCTTGTGCAACTCTTTGGCATAGGCCACCGCCTCGGCCGACGAACGCATGTCGGGCTCGGTCACGATTTCCAGCAGCGGCGTGCCGGCGCGGTTCAGGTCGATGCCGCTCATGCCGATGAAGTCTTCGTGCAGCGATTTGCCCGCATCTTCCTCGAGGTGGGCGCGCACCAGCCGCACCGCGCGCTTTTCGCCATCGAGGAAAAATTCGACACTGCCGCCTTGCACCACCGGAATCTCGAACTGGCTGATCTGGTAGCCCTTGGGCAGGTCGGGGTAGAAGTAGTTTTTGCGCGCGAACACGCTATGCTCGGCGATGTGCGCATTGACAGCCAGGCCGAACTCGATGGCGCGTTGCACGGCGCCTTTGTTCATCACCGGCAATGCCCCGGGCAGGGCGAAGTCCACGGCGGAGGCCTGCGTGTTCGGCTCTGCGCCGAATGCGGTCGATGCGCGGCTGAAAATTTTCGATTGCGTGGTGAGCTGCGTGTGGGTCTCAAAGCCGATGATGACTTCGTAGCCCTGCACCAGCGGCCCAGTGGGGCGGCCGGCCTGCATTTCAGCGAAGGGGTTGATGGGTTGGGTCTGGCTCATGTCAATCACTCAAAGGCTGGGGGGCTGGCGCAGGTGCCAGTCGGTCGCGAGCTGAAACTGGTGCGCCGCACCCAGCAGTTGCGCTTCCTTGAAATAGTTGCCGATCAGCTGCAGGCCGACGGGCATGCCGCCCGCGCCAAAGCCCGCCGGCACGCTCATGCCCGGCAGGCCGGCCAGGCTCGACGACAGCGTGTAGATATCGGCCAGGTAGTTGGCGACCGGATCGTCCGATTTTTCGCCGATCTTCCAGGCCACCGTGGGCGATACCGGGCCGGCAATGATGTCGCACTGCGTGAAGGCGGTCTGGAAATCCTGCGCGATCAGGCGGCGGATTTTTTGCGCCTTGAGGTAGTAGGCGTCGTAGTAGCCATGCGACAGCACATAGGTGCCGATCATGATGCGGCGCGTTGCCTCATCGCCGAAGCCTTCGCTGCGCGACTTCTTGTACATGTCGTTGAGGTCGGTGTAGTTCGCTGCGCGGTGGCCATAGCGCACACCATCAAAGCGGCTCAGGTTGCTGCTGGCTTCGGCCGGTGCGATCACGTAGTACACGGGAATCGACAGCTCGGTCAGCGGCAGGCTTACATCGACCAGTGTGGCGCCCAGTTTTTCATACTCGGCCAGCGCGGCGCGCACAGCGGCCAGCACGTCGGGCGCGCAGCCCGCGCCGAAGAACTGGGTGGGCAGCCCGATTCTCAAGCCTTTTAGGGGTAAAGCCCTTGCGGCGTCTTGGCTGGCAGCTATCAAATCTGTAGCGTAATCGGTGGCGGGCAAGTCCAGCGAGGTCGAGTCGCGATCCGGATCGGGCCCGGCCATGGCCGAGAGCAATAGGGCGCAGTCGAGCGCGCTGCGCGCCATCGGCCCGGCCTGGTCCAGGCTGGAGGCAAAGGCCACCATGCCGTAGCGCGAGCAGCGGCCATAAGTGGGCTTGATGCCGGTGATGCCGGTGAGCGACGCGGGCTGGCGGATGGAGCCGCCGGTGTCGGTGCCGGTGGCGGCGGGCACCAGGCGCGCTGCCACAGCGGCAGCGGAGCCGCCCGAGGAGCCGCCCGGAATGCGTTCCAGGTCCCAGGGGTTCTTCACGGGTTTGTAGGCGCTGTTGTCGTTGCCTGAGCCCATGGCGAATTCGTCGCAGTTGAGCTTGCCCAGCGTGACCATGCCGGCGCCTTCGATGCCGAGGTTTTTCACCACGGTCGCATCAAAGGGGCTGCGGTAGTTTTCCAGGATTTTCGAGCCGGCCGTCGTGGGGAAGTCGCGCGTGACAAACACGTCCTTGTGCGCCAGCGGCACGCCCAGCAGGGGCGTTCGTTCGCCGGCAGCCAGGCGTGCGTCGGCGGCTTTGGCCTGGGCCAGCGACACGTCGGCGTTGGTGGCCAGGAAGGCGCCCAGCTTGTCTTGCGCGAGACGCGCCAGAAAGTGCTGCGTGGCCTCGACGCTGGAGACTTCGCGGGCGGCCAGTTTGGCGGCCAGCTGGGCGACGCCCAGGTCGTGCAGATCAGGGGAGGATTTCATGCTGCTCATTCAATCACCTTGGGCACAAGGAACAGGCCGCGCTCAACGGCCGGTGCGCTCACCTGGCTGGCTTCGCGCTGGTTGGGCTCGCTGGCGATGTCTTCGCGCAGGCGCAGCGCGATGTCACCGATCACCGCAGCCGGGTGGGCCAGGGGCTCCACGCCTTCGGTATTGACGGCATCCATCTGCTCGACCAGGGCGAAAAAGCCGTTGAGCTGGGCCAGCGTGTGCTCGGTTTCGTCGGGGCGCAATTCCAGCCGCGCCAGGTTGGCGACGCGGGCGATGTCTTGGGGTGTCAATGCCATGGGTAGGTATGAAGGAATTCGGGGGAAAGAAAACAGCGGAAGAAAGGTCAAAAAAAGGCTGAAAAAAGGGGTCTGAAACGAGGTGTAAAGCTGAAAAAACGCCCCCGGAGACCCATGGATTCACAGGGGATGCGTTATTATCCCGCCTTTGGTGTGAAATCAGGGCCGGATGCACTCTTTAGGCGCTTTTTAGGTGCCGGAAGCAGGTTCAACAGCGCCGCCGGCCTCAGTTTCCCATCATGGCTTGATCAATAAAAGGCGATGGGGCAACGAAGTTTGCCCATGCCCAACCGGACCCCTGCATATGTTTGAATCATTCCGTCGGTATTTTTCCACCGACCTGGCCATCGACCTTGGCACCGCCAACACCCTGATTTTTGTACGCGACCGCGGTATTGTGCTGGATGAACCATCGGTTGTGGCCATCCGCCACGAAGGCGGCCCGCAGGGCAAAAAAACCATCCAGGCCGTCGGCCATGAAGCCAAGGCCATGCTGGGCAAGGTCCCCGGCAACATCGAAGCCATCCGGCCCATGAAAGACGGCGTGATCGCCGACTTCACGGTGACCGAGCAGATGCTCAAGCAGTTCATCAAGATGGTCCACCCGCGCAGCCTGTTCAAGCCCAGCCCGCGCATCATCATCTGCGTGCCCTGCGGCTCTACCCAGGTTGAGCGCCGCGCCATCCGCGAAAGCGCGCTCGGTGCCGGCGCCAGCGACGTTTTCCTGATTGAAGAACCCATGGCTGCCGCGATCGGCGCCGGCCTGCCCGTGTCGGAAGCCAGCGGCTCCATGGTGGTCGACATCGGCGGCGGCACGACCGAAGTCGGCGTGATCTCGCTGGGCGGCATGGTCTACAAAGGCAGCGTGCGCGTCGGCGGCGACCGTTTCGACGAAGCCATCATCAACTACATCCGCCGCAACTACGGCATGCTGATCGGCGAGCCCACGGCTGAAGCCATCAAGAAAAGTATTGGTTCGGCCTTCCCCGGCTCCGAAGTCAAGGAAATGGAAGTCAAGGGCCGCAACCTTTCCGAAGGCGTGCCGCGCAGCTTCACGATCTCGAGCAACGAAATCCTTGAAGCCCTGACCGACCCGCTCAACAACATCGTCAGCGCCGTGAAAAACGCGCTGGAGCAAACGCCCCCCGAGCTGGGCGCCGACATCGCCGAGCGCGGCATGATGCTGACCGGCGGCGGCGCCTTGCTGCGCGACCTGGACCGCCTGCTGGCCGAAGAAACCGGCCTGCCGGTGCTGGTGGCCGAAGACCCGCTGACCTGCGTGGTACGCGGCTGCGGCATCGCGCTGGAGCGCATGGACCGCCTCGGTTCGATCTTCACTTCGGAATAAGCGTCTACATGCCGTACTTCATGCTGCACGACGGGCATGAAGCGGGGCCAGCCTGACAGCGAACCATGCCTTTAGGAACCCTAGACAGATCCCCGCCGCCCTTTTTTAAACAGGGGCCGTCGGCGCTGTCCAAGCTGATGTTTTTCAGCGCGCTGTCGCTGTTCCTGATGGTCGCAGACACCCGTTTTCGCATCACCCAGCCGGTGCGCGCCGCGCTGGCGACCGCGCTCTACCCGGTGCAATGGCTGGCCTTGCAGCCGGTGCGGGCGGTGCAGGGCAGCGGCGAATACTTCACGACGCTCAACCAGGCCAAGACCGCCAGCGATGACGCCGGCCGCAAGCTGGCGCTGCAGTCGCTGCGCGCCGGCCAGGTCGAGCAGCTCAGCCAGGAAAACGCCCGCCTGCGCAAGCTGCTGGGCCTGCGCGAGCAGCTCGCCACGCCGGTCATGGCGGCCGAAGTGCTGTATGACGCGGCCGACCCGTACACCCGCAAGGTGATCATCGACAAAGGCATGGCGCAGGGTGTGGACCTGGGCTCGCCCGTGCTGGACGAGTCCGGCGTGCTGGGGCAGGTCACGCGCGTGCACCCGCTGGTGAGCGAAGTCACCTTGCTGATCGACCGCGACCTGGCCATTCCCGTGCTCAATGTGCGCACCGGCGCGCGCAGCGTGGCTTACGGCGACCCGACGGTTTCTGGTAGCGGGCTGGAGCTGCGCTTCATGGGCAGCAACTCGGACGTGCAGCAAGGCGACCTGCTGACCACCAGCGGCGTCGATGGCGTTTACCCGGCTGGCCTGCCGGTGGCCAAGATCAGCCGCATCGAGCGGCGCGCCGAATCGGCCTTTGCCAAAATTTTCTGCACACCGCAGGCGCTCGTGACGGGCGCGCGGCACGTCATCGTCGTCAAGCCCGGCACCGGCCAGATCCCGCCGCGGCCTGAGCCCGACGCGCCTGAAACCGCACCGAAGAAGAAGGGCGCCGCCAAATGATCATGCCATCGGGCCAGCAACTGCTGCTGCCGGCCAACCCCGTTTTTATCTGGTGCAGCCTGATCGCCGCGCTGCTGCTGGACATGCTGCCGCTGGGCCGCGTGCCCTGGATGCCCGATTTTCTGGCGCTGGTGCTGGTGTTCTGGAACGTGCACCAGCCGCTGCGCGTCGGCATTGGCGTGGCCTTCATGTTCGGCCTGGGCATGGATGTGCACCAGTCGTCGCTGCTCGGCCAGCATGCGCTGTCGTACACGGCGCTGAGCTTTTTCGCCACCATGATCCACCGCCGCCTACTGTGGTTCACGGTGCCGTCGCAAGCCCTGCAAGTGCTGCCGCTGTTTGCCGTGGCGCATGGCGTTGAGCTCATCATCCGCATGATAGGCGGTGGAATTTTCCCGGGCTGGATCATGCTGCTGGCGCCGCTGATCGAGGCGTTCTTGTGGCCGGTGGTGAGCGTGCTGCTGCTGGTGCCGCAACGCCGCGCACCCGATCCTGACCAGAATCGGCCTCTGTAGATGGGGGTGCTGTAGTTGTTTTATATCTGTGCCAAAGTGCCGCACTGCTCCCCCTGCTCCCAAGTCAGCAGGGGCCGCGGGACTGGCTTTGCCAGACCGCAGGCCCCGCCCCCTCGAGGGGGGAACAGGCTACACGCAGTGAGCCTGGACAGGGGTGCCTATAGTTTTGCCCGGCAAAGCGGTTCCTCGGCTCATGCTGGCCTTTTGCTTATTGCGGGCACTTTGTGGCGGCAGTAGAGTCGGATCACCATGACTGAGTTGAGAAACGTTGAAGCCGACCTGTCGCGGTTCCGCGCGCGGGTGCTGGCGGCAAGTCTGATCGTGTTGTGTGCGTTTGCCTTGCTGGCTTCGCGGCTGGTGTATTTGCAGGTGTATCGGCATGCCGACCTGAATGAGCAGGCGGAAAGCAACCGCACGGCGATCGTGCCTATCGTGCCGAACCGTGGCCTGATACTGGACCGCAATGGCATCGTGCTGGCGACCAACTATTCAGCCTACACACTGGAAATCACGCCTTCCAAGGTTGAAAACCTCGAGGAAACCATTGCCGCGCTGGAGAAGGTGGTTGACATCCAGCTGCGCGACAAGCGGCGCTTCAAGCGTCTGCGCGAAGAATCGAAAAACTTCGAGTCGCTGCCCATCCGCACACGCCTCACGGACGAGGAAGTGGCGCGCTTCGCGGCGCAGCGCTTTCGTTTTCCCGGTGTCGACATCAAGGCCCGGCTGTTTCGCAGCTATCCCTATGGCGAGCTGGGCAGCCACGTGGTGGGCTATATAGGCCGCATCAACCAGGCCGAAAAAGAGAACATCGAGGGCAGCGAGAACGAAGGCAATTACCGCGGCACCGACTACATCGGCAAGCTCGGCGTAGAGCAAAGCTTTGAGCAGCAGCTGCACGGCATCACCGGCGTCGAGCAGGTCGAGACCTCGGCCGGCGGGCGCGCCATGCGCAAGCTGGCCAGCAACCCGGCCACGCCCGGCAACACCGTGCGGCTGTCGCTGGACATCCGCCTGCAAAAGCTGGTCGAAGACATGTTCGGCGACCGGCGCGGCGCACTGGTGGCGCTGGACCCGAAAACCGGCGACGTGCTGGCCTTTGTCAGCAAGCCGACCTTTGACCCCAACCTGTTCGTCGACGGCATCGACGCGGAGAGCTGGCAGTACCTGCGCGACTCGCTCGACAAACCGCTGCTGAACCGCGCGCTGCGAGGCACCTATCCGCCGGGCTCGACCTACAAGCCCTTCATGGCGATGGCGGCGCTGGAAACCGGAAAACGCTCGCCCAGCTTCATCATCAACGACAACGCCTCCTGGAGTTTCGGCGGCCACGTGTTCCGCAGCCACGGCGACATCGCGCTGGGCGCGGTCGACATGTACCGCTCCATCGTCAAATCCAGCAATGTGTATTACTACTCGCTGGCCAACGAGCTCGGTGTGGACGCCATGCACGACTTCATGAAGCCGCTGGGTTTCGGGCAGATCACGGGCATCGACATCGGCGGCGAACTGCCGGGCGTGCTGCCCAGCCAGGAGTGGAAGCGCGAGGCCTACAAAAAAAGAGGGGCGGCGCAGCAAAAGTGGTACCCCGGTGAAACCATCTCGCTGGGCATCGGGCAGGGCTACAACACCTTCACCATGCTGCAGTTGGCGCAGGCCACCGCGGCGCTGGCCAACAACGGCGTGAAGCACCGCCCGCGCCTGGTGATCGGCACGCAGGACCCGGTGACGCGCGTGATGCACCCGCTGCCGGCCGAGCCCCCCGAAGACCTGGGCTACAAACCGGAGAACATCGCCATCGTGCGCAAGGCGCTGGTGGGTGTGACGCAGGAAGGCACCTCGGCGCGGGTGTTTGCCGGCGCGGGATACCTCAGCGGCGGCAAGACCGGCACAGCGCAGGCCGTCACCATCGGCCAGAAAGACAAATACAACAGCGCCAAGATGGAGGAATACCAGCGCGACCACGCCGTGTACATGGCCTTCGCGCCGGCCGAAGACCCCAAGATCGCGCTGGCCGTGATCGTCGAGAACGCCGGCTGGGGCGCCGGTGTGGCGGCCCCGATTGCCCGCCGGGTGTTTGACTACGTGCTGCTGGGCCAGTACCCCAGCGAAGAGGACATGGTGGCCGTGCAAAAAGGCCTGGCCGCGGCGCCCATCGGCAAACCGCGCCCGGCCGCCGACGTGGCCAACCTGCTGGCTCCGGGCGGCGCGGGGGCTACGCCCGGGCCCACCACGGTAGCGGCGGCAGCGGCCGCCAAGGCCAAGGCGGCAGCCATCGCTGAAGCGATCAGCAAGCTGCCGCCACCCATGGCCGCGGCGGGCATCAACCCTGACTAGCCGGCGAAAGCAGCCTCTTTGCTACTGAATTGATAGCTGTCGGCCAATACCCCGCCTGAGCTGGAGGCCTAATTCGTTATAAACCCCCGAGCGTGGCCAGCCTCGGCGGCCATGTTCGCGGCCGCGCCAGGCCGGCGGCGGCAGCGGCGCCGAAACAGCCCGCAGCTATAAAATTCATAGCTGACTCCCTAGGCCAATAAAGGGGATGCGGCTGATTTGATACCAAACCGCTGAAAAGAACACGGGCATAAAAAAAGCGCCGGGGTTGCCAGCGCTTTTTGCAAAACGGCACCTTGTGGGATGCGCTTTGCCTGTGTACTTGTAGTGATCTCTCTCTCTCGTGTCTCCTCGGCTCCTCGCGTTGCGAGCAGCAAGGCTCGTCAGCAAGTCGTCCAATGTAGCGTGCGCACTCACATAGTGCATTGGGGGTTTCCCGCCCCCGGAAATTCCCGAATTTGCCAGTCCTGGCGCCGGGGCGTGCGCCACACAAGGGCTCTCCAGGTGGTCTTCTGCACGCATTTGCACTCAAAACCCCGCTGAAACACGTTGGCACGACTTATGCCTGTTGTTACCAAATTGTGGACTGATTGGACGAAAGGCAAGCGGTATGCATATGAAGAGCTTTTTGGCGTGGGTCATGTTTTTCTGCCTGAGCTTTGCGAGCCAGTTGTCCCTGGCCCAGGCGCCTGCGGCACCTGCCCCATCGGCCCCGCCTGCCACGGCTGCCGCACCCGCCGCAGCCGCGGCGCCGGCAGCCACCGCGAGCGCCCCCGAAGCCGCCCCCGCAGCTACGCCTCCACCCGCACCCGCAGCCGCACCGCCTGCTGTCGCACCCCCACCGGCGGCGGCCGCACCCGCACCAGCCGCGTCGGCCCCGGTGCCCCTCACGCATCCGGGCCTGGTCGGCGCGGAAACCCTGAGCGGCGCCGATACCGCCTGGATGATGACCTCCACCGCGCTGGTGCTGCTGATGACGCTCCCGGGCATCGCCCTGTTTTACGGCGGCATGGTGCGCAGGAAAAGCGTGCTCAACGTCATGGCCTGCGTCGTCGCGATCTGTGCGGTCGTGAGCCTGCTGTGGTTCGCTGTCGGTTACTCCATCGCCTTTACGCCCGGCTCGGGGGCGATAGGGCATTACCTGGGCGGCACCGAGCGGCTCTGGTTCACCGGGCTTGACTATGTGAAAGACGCGCAGAAGGTCGCCGTGAGCCACATCGCGCCCAACATCCCTGAATCTGTCTACGCGATGTTCCAGCTGACCTTTGCCATCATCACGGCGGCGCTGGTGGTCGGCTCGTTTGTGGAGCGCATGCGTTTCTCCGCCATGCTGATCTTCATGTCGCTGTGGACGCTGATCGTTTACGCCCCCATCGCCCACTGGGTCTGGGAGCCCAATGGCTGGCTGGCGCGCATGGGCGCGCTGGATTTTGCCGGCGGCTCGGTGGTGCACATCAACGCCGGCATTGCCGGGCTGGTCTGCGCCTACGTGCTCGGCCCGCGCCGCGGGTACGGCCGCGAGCCCTTCACGCCCTTTAACCTGGGCCTGACCATGGCCGGTGCGGGCATGCTGTGGGTGGGCTGGTTCGGTTTCAACGCCGGCTCGGCCGTGGCCTCCGACGGCCGGGCGGGGCTCGCCATGGCCGTGACGCATATCGCGGCAGCCGCAGGCGCGCTCTCATGGATGGCGGCCGAATGGACGGTGCGCGGCCGGCCTTCACTGCTGGGCCTGTGCTCGGGCCTGGTGGCCGGGCTGGTCGCCATCACGCCGGCAGCGGGCTTTGTCTCGCCGCGCTCGGCCCTGGTGTTCGGCCTCGTGGCCGGCCTGGCCTGCTACTGGGGCGCCACGGGCCTCAAACGCCTGCTCAATGCCGATGATTCGCTCGACGTGTTCGGCGTGCACGGTGTCGGCGGCATCGTGGGCTCGCTGCTCACCGGTGTGTTCGCCAGCAAGGCCATTTCGGGCGTGGAGGGCGACCTGCTGACCCAGGCCATAGGCGCGGGCTCGGTCATGCTCTACAGCCTCTTCATGACGGCCGTGGCGCTTTGGGTCACCTCGCTGCTGGTGAGCCTGCGTGTGAGCGAGGCCTCGGAAAGCGACGGCCTGGACATCACGCAGCATGCCGAACGCCTGGGCACGTGAGCCGCTTTGAAGGACAGCACACCATGCCCTCCAACGAAAAAATCGCCATCGCCGCTCACCTGCATGTACTGCTGCGCCGCAAGACCGGCCGGGTGACCGACACCGAGTGGATGGCCAGCAACCTTGAGTACGCGGCGGAAGTGGCGCGCTTTGCCCGCGAAAAGTCGGTGGAAGACAACCACCCGGATCTTGCCGTCTGGGCCGACAGGCTTGAAGAGATCATGGCCACGCCCGACCCCAAGCCGCGTGTGCCCCTGGTCAAAATGGTGACTGACGCGGTGAAAGAGCGAGCGGTGCCCACCCCCAGCGAGGCGCCGCCGCCGGACCGGCAAACCCCCGCCCGCTCAATCGATACCGAGGAAGAGGTCTATCCCGAATCGGGCTTCATCGAGTCCACCTTCGGTGCGATTTTTGGCGACAGCGAATCCCACCGCGACCGCAAGTACCGCGACCCGAACGCGCCGCGCTATGTGAAGGGCTTGCGCTAGCTTTTTTAGCCCCCTGTCTCGGCTCACTGCGTGTAGCCGGAACCCCCCTCAGGGGGCAACACCTGCAGCGGCAAAGCCGGTTCTGCGGTGTTCTTGCTCCGAACGCTGGCTTTTCACGGACTACATCTCGTCACATGCCGGTATGGTTTCGTTTCGTGGCACGTCCTCTGTCGGAGTGTCTGCAAAGGTTGGTTTGGGTAACAAGGGGTGACAAATTGCCGGATGACAAGCCCGCAAACCGCTCTTAGCATGGGCTCTTTTTTAATATAAGGGGACGCTGATGAAATCGACGAGACACGAGGGAAAACCTGGATTCTTTGGCTATCTCCTGAGGGCGCTGCCGCTGGCCTTCGCGGCACTGGCGGGCCCGGCCCAAGCCCAGGCTCCGGCTCCGGCTCAGCAACTGGTGCTGGGCATCAGTGAAGGCACGTCGGGCGGGCTGGACCACGCCCAGGTGATCGCCAAATACCAGGGCCTGGCCGAGGTGATCGGCAAGGCCATAAAAGCCAAGGTCAGCGTCGTGTTCGCGCGCGAATTCAAACAGCTCGAAGAGGGCATGCAGACCGGCCGCTTCGACCTGGTGATGGCCCGCCCCAGCGACTACCCGGCGCGCGGCATGCGCGACTACGGCTACAGCTATATCGCCAGCACCAAGCCCGACGGCCAGTGCTTCATCATCGCGCCCAAGGGTTCCGAGCTGAAGACGATTAACGACGTCAAGGGCAAACGGATTGCGCTTCCCGAGCAGATCGCGTTCATGTCCCGTTTTTGCGCCGCCGAGTTGCGCGACAAGGGCATCCTGGTCGACAAGGAAAACGTGCAGTTCGTGCGCGAGCAGGCCGCCGTGGGCTTTTACCTGGACAACAAGTTCGCCGACGTCGGCGGCGTGGCGTCTTATTCAGGCATTGCCAAGAAATGGGAAAAAGACGGCGGCCGCATCCTGCACAAGAGCGTGCCGCAGCCTTACTTTCCGCTGGTCGCCCACAAGCGCATCAAGCCCGAGCAGCTCAAGGCCATCCAGGAGGAATTGCTGGCCTTGCCGGGCAGCGACACCGGCAAGGAAGTGCTCAAGCGCATCGGCGTCGAGCAGTTCGACACCAGTTCGGAGCCGCGCATGCGCGAACTGCTGAAGTGGCTGAACATTTAGCCTAGCCCAGTCCAGTTTTTTGGCCCGGCACCCCGTTGCCGCGGCTGTCTTCCCGGCCCGATGCGGGCCGCCTTCTTCTTCCGCCAACCTCCTGCGCTGCGCGCCGGCGCCAGCCGCGCCGCTGGCCGGCTCCGCTCAAACCCTAGGGTTTTCACTGCAAAAAAACGGCGCCGCTTCGTTGCATTAGTTATTATTCATAACCATAATCGACCTCACTGAAAACCTCCAAATGACCCAAAAACACCTCCAACTCGAAATGCGCGGCGACGTTGCCGTGATCCGCCTGGCGCGCCCCGCCAAACGCAATGCATTGGGCGACGCCCAGGTGCTGGCCCTGCGCGACCTGTTTGAAAACCTGCCCGCTGGCGCCCGCGCCGCCGTGCTGCACGGCGAGGGAGACCACTTCTGCGCCGGGCTTGACCTCGGTGAACTCCAGGAACGCGACGCCAGCCAGGGCCTGCACCATTCGCGCATGTGGCATGCTGCGCTGGACCGCCTGCAGTACGGGCCGGTGCCCGTGATTGCCGCGCTGCACGGCGCCGTGGTCGGCGGCGGCCTGGAGCTGGCGAGCGCCTGCCACATCCGGGTGGCCGACGAGAGCACTTTTTACGCCCTGCCCGAAGGCTCGCGCGGCATCTTCGTTGGCGGTGGCGGCGCGGTGCGCATCCCGCGCCTGATAGGTGCGGCCCGCATGACCGACATGATGCTGACCGGCCGTGTCTACAACGCCCAGGACGGCGAGCGCATAGGCCTGGCGCAGTACCTGGTGCCGCAGGGGCAGGCACTCGACAAGGCGCTTGAACTGGCCGCCCGCGTGGCGACCAATGCGCCCTTGACCAACTATGCGCTGATGCATGCTTTGCCGCGCATCGCGGAGCAGCCCGCCGACCAGGGCTTCTTCACTGAAGCACTGATGGCGGCGATCGCACAAAGCGCGCCCGAGGCCAAGGGCCGCGTGAGGGACTTCCTGGACGGCAAGGCCGCCAAGGTGAAAAAAGCCTGAGCTGCCGACGGGCCCGCATGAGGGCCCGTTGGGAAAGAGACAAAAAGCCGAAGAGCCAAGAGCTAAAGAGCCAAAGAGCCGAAAAGACAAAGAGACAGAAGAGACAAACCGACATGAGCGCCCTCAAATTTCGTCCCCTGCGCTTTGGCGTGACCCGCGCCGTCATGCGCGAAGGCTCACCCGGCGTGCGCTACCTTCGTGCCGACCAGGCGCTGAAAGGCTACCCCGACCGCATCACTGACCGGCTGCAGCATTGGGCGCAGGCCGCGCCCGAACGCAGCTTCATGGCGCGGCGCGAAAAACGGGCGGATGGCTCGACGGGCGAATGGCGCCACCTCAGCTACGCCCAGGCCTGGGCGGTGGCGCGCAGCATCGCCCAGGGCTTGCTGGACCGCGGCCTGAGCGCCGAACGGCCGGTGGTGATCCTTTCCGAGAACAGCCTGGAGCACGCGCAGCTGGCCCTGGGTTGCCTCGTGGCCGGCGTGCCCTTCGTGCCGGTTTCGCCGCCTTATTCCCTGGTCAGCCAGGACTACGACAAGCTGCGCCACGTGCTCAAGACCGTGACGCCGGGCCTGGTGTTTGCCGCCGACGCCGAACGGTATGCCAAAGCCATCCAGGCCACGGTGGAGGCCGGGGTCGAGGTGGTGCTGGCCGCCGGGCAAATCGAGGGGCGCGCCAGCACACGGTTCGCGGAATTGGCCGCGACACCCGCGACGGCCGCGGTGGAGCGGGCCATGCAGGCCACCGGGCCGGACACCATCGTGAAATTCCTGTTCACCAGCGGCTCGACCAAGATGCCCAAGGCGGTGATCAACACCCAGCGCATGTGGTGCGCCAACCAGCAGCAGATGGCGCAGTCCATGCCGGTGCTGGAGGAAGAGCCGCTGGTGCTGGTCGACTGGCTGCCGTGGAACCACACCTTCGGCGGCAACCACAACTTCGGCATGGTGCTGTTCCACGGCGGAACGCTTTACATCGATGACGGAAAGCCCACGCCGGCGCTGATGCAAGAGACCCTGCGCAACCTGCGCGAGATCGCCCCCACGGTGTACTTCAATGTGCCGACCGGCTTTGAGGCGATCGCCCAGGCCATGCAGACGGATGCACAGCTGCGGCGCAAGCTGCTGTCGCGCGTGAAGATGTTTTTCTACGCGGGAGCCGCGCTGGCCCAGCCGGTGTGGGACAGCCTCTACGAGTCGCAGGAAAAAGAAATCGGCGAGCGCATTGTCATGGTGACCGGCCTGGGCATGACCGAGTCTGCGCCGTTTGCCATCTTCGTGACCAGCCCTGAAGTGAAGTCCGGCGACCTGGGCGTGCCCGCACCCGGCATGGAACTCAAGCTGGCCGACATACAGGGCAAAACCGAGGTGCGCTACAAGGGCCCCAACGTCTCCCCGGGGTACTGGCGCGCGCCGCAGGATACGGCGCAGGCCTTCGATGAAGAAGGTTTCTTCTGCACCGGCGACGCGGTGAAGTGGATAGACGACGCAGACATCCACCGGGGCCTGAAGTTCGACGGCCGCATTGCCGAGGACTTCAAGCTTGCCACCGGCACCTTTGTCAGCGTCGGGCCTCTGCGCGCCAAGATCGTCGCAGCCTGCGCGCCCTATGTGCAGGATGCGGTACTCACCGGCATCAACCTCAAAGAGGTGGGCGCGCTGGTGTTTCCGACGCCGGCCGTACGCGCGCTGGCCGGGCTGCCGCCGGATGCGCCCTGGCGGCAGGTGCTCGACAGCGCGCCGGTGCTGGCGCATTTCCAGGAGGTGCTGGACCAGCTCGCGCTCTGCGCCACCGGCAGCGCCGGCTGCATTGCGCGCCTGCATCTGATGCATGAGCCGCCTTCCTTCGACAAAGGCGAGGTCACCGACAAAGGCTCCATCAACCAGCGCGCCGTGCTGACGCATCGCGCAGAGCTTGTGGAGGCCCTGCACGGCGACACGGCCCATCCGACATTGAAACCCCGCGCGCGTTGACGGCCCGGCGCGCCGACACCTCCTACCTACGTACCTACCATCCAGACACAGCAGGATTTGCATGCAACACAAAGGATTTTTCTCCGCCTTCCAGGACGTCTGGATGCTCGACGGCGTGCGCACGCCCATGGTCGATTACTGCGGCGCCATCGGCCACGTATCGCCCACCGACCTCGGCATCAAGGCCGCACGCGCCGTGCTGCAGCGCTCGGGTGTCAGCGCCGGCCATGTCGACTCGGTGATCGCCGGCAACATGGCCCCGGGAGACTTTGAGCAATTCATGTTGCCGCGCCACATCGGCCTGTACGCCGGGGTGCCGGTGGAAGTGCCGGCCATCATGGTGCAGCGCATCTGCGGCACCGGCTTCGAGCTGTTCCGCCAGGCCGGCGAGCAGATCCAGAGCGGCGCGGCGAATGTGGCGCTGGTCGTCGGCGCCGAAAGCATGACGCGCAACCCGATCGCCGCCTTTGAGCACCGCACCGGCTTCAAGCTGGGCGCGCCGGTCGGCTTCAAGGACTTCATGTGGGAGGCTTTGAAGGACTCGGCCGCCGGTATCGACATGATCCAGACGGCGGAAAACCTCGCGAAGAAATACGGCATCACGCGGGAAGCGGTGGATGGATTTGCCTCCAGCTCATTTGCCAAAGCGGTGGCGGCGCGGGAGGCGGGCTTTCATGCCGGTGAAATTGTGCCGGTGGTCGCCGAGGAGTTTGCGCTTCCCGGCTATGCCACGCGCGGCATACGCCTGCAGGGCAAGGCC
>JAJKJM010000199.1 GCA_021153985.1 Polaromonas sp. | reverse complement strand
CGCAAGGCACCCGCCTACGACGAACTGTCGCCATCGCAAGAGTTGCTCGAAACCGGCATCAAGGTGATTGACCTGGTTTGCCCGTTCGCCAAGGGCGGCAAGGTGGGCCTGTTCGGCGGCGCCGGCGTCGGCAAGACCGTGAACATGATGGAACTCATCAACAACATCGCCAAGGCGCACTCGGGCTTGTCCGTGTTCGCCGGTGTGGGTGAACGTACCCGCGAAGGCAATGACTTCTACCACGAGATGGCCGACTCCGGCGTCGTGAACCTCGAGAACCTCGGCGAGTCCAAAGTGGCCATGGTCTACGGCCAGATGAATGAGCCTCCAGGAAACCGTCTGCGCGTGGCGCTGACCGGCCTGACCATCGCCGAGTCCTTCCGTGACGAAGGCCGTGACGTGCTGTTCTTCGTGGACAACATCTACCGCTACACGCTGGCCGGTACCGAAGTGTCCGCTCTGCTGGGCCGTATGCCTTCCGCCGTGGGCTACCAGCCTACGCTGGCCGAAGAAATGGGCCGCCTGCAAGAGCGTATTACCTCCACCAAGGTTGGCTCCATCACTTCCATCCAGGCCGTTTACGTTCCTGCCGATGACTTGACCGACCCATCGCCTGCCACGACCTTTGCCCACTTGGACTCCACCGTGGTGCTTTCGCGTGACATCGCTTCGCTGGGTATCTACCCTGCCGTGGATCCGCTTGACTCGACCAGCCGCCAGCTGGACCCGAACGTTGTGGGCGAAGACCATTACGCCACGGCCCGCGCCGTGCAAGGCACGCTGCAGCGCTACAAGGAACTGCGCGACATCATCGCGATTCTGGGCATGGACGAACTGGCCCCTGAAGACAAGCTGGCTGTGGCCCGTGCCCGCAAGATTCAGCGTTTCCTGTCGCAGCCCTTCCACGTTGCTGAAGTGTTCACCGGCTCCCCCGGCAAATACGTCAGCCTGGCTGAAACGATTCGCGGCTTCAAGATGATTGTGGCCGGCGAGTGCGATCACCTGCCAGAGCAAGCTTTCTACATGGTCGGTACCATCGACGAAGCATTCGAGAAAGCGAAAAAAGTCTGATAAAGCGGCGCATTTGGGCGATCCGCGTTGTTGCTGTGCTCAATGTGCATTTGCACATTTCCGCGCAGCGCCTGGCGGCTCATCCCAACTGCTTGCTTTCTCCAAACTTTTTAATGTAAGGAACGCTTATGTCAACAACCATCCACGTCGACGTTGTCTCCGCAGAAGAGTCCATCTTCTCGGGTGAAGCGCGCTTTGTGGCTTTGCCTGGTGAAGCTGGCGAGTTGGGCATTTACCCGCGCCACACCCCGCTGATCACCCGCATCAAGCCCGGTGCCGTGCGCATTGAAAAGGCCGACGGCAGCGAAGAGTTTGTGTTCGTGGCCGGCGGCCTGCTTGAAGTGCAGCCCAACTGCGTGACCGTGCTCAGTGACACCGCCATTCGCGGCAAGGACCTCGACGAGACGAAGGCCAGCGAAGCCAAGGCTGCCGCTGAAGAAGCCCTGAAGAACGCAAAAAGCGACATCGACATCGCCATGGCGCAATCCGAGCTGGCCGTCATGGCCGCACAGATTGCCGCCTTGCGCAAATATCGCCAGAAAAAGTAAAAATCAACGGTGGCTTCGGCCTCCGGCGCAGCCGTCACTGGTTGCCTCAAGCCCCTGCCGCAAGTCAGGGGCTTTTCTGTTTGTGGCTCACGCAGCGGTCGGCACGCCGCAATCACCGCGCGGAGCTCGGGCAATGTAAGCCCTTGCTGACAGCACAAACACCTTTAGCCGTTCAGCAGGTAAGGGGCGGCAGTACTAGGATGAAGCTCATGCGTGGCCTGGGCCGCAAAGGTACGGGACTGAGCGCCACGCACCCGCAACAAACCGGACTTGCACGGAGCACTCCATCGCATGGACCTGATCGTGGCGAGGCCAGAAGGCCTGTATTGCGCAGCGGGCGATTTCTACATCGACCCATGGCGGCCCGTCGGGCACGCGGTGATTACGCATGCCCACTCCGACCACGCCCGCATCGGACACGGCAGCTACCTCGCGCACACAGACAGCGAAGGCATCCTGCGGACCAGGCTGGGCGAAATCAATCTCCAGACCTTGCCGTACGCAGAGACCCTGGTGCGCAATGGTGTGCGCATTTCATTGCATCCGGCCGGCCATGTGCTCGGGTCTGCCCAAATCAGGGTTGAGCATCGCGGCGAGGTCTGGGTGGCGTCAGGCGACTACAAAACCGAAGCCGACGGTACCTGCACGCCTTTCGAGCCCGTACCCTGCGACACCTTCATCACCGAGTCCACCTTCGGTTTGCCCATTTATCACTGGCCTACGCAGCAGGCGCTCTTCGCCGAGATCAATGCATGGTGGCGCCGTAATGCGGACGAAGGCCGCGCGTCCGTGCTGTTTTGCTACGCCTTCGGCAAGGCGCAACGCATTTTGCACGGGGTAGACAGCGCCATCGGGCCTATCGTTGTGCACGGCGCGGTGGAGCCCCTCAATGCGGTCTACCGGGCCGCGGGCGTGAACCTGCCGCCTACCCTGCGCGTGACCGATTCCGGCGTCACGCCACAACTACTTAGACGCGCCCTGGTACTGGCGCCGCCCTCGGCCCAGGGCACCCCGTGGATGCGCCGCTTCGGCAGCTACACGGACGCGTTTGCCAGCGGCTGGATGCAGCTGCGCGGCACACGCCGGCGGCGCGGTGTCGATCGCGGCTTTGTCATGTCCGACCATGCCGACTGGCCGGGCCTGCAGAGTGCGATCGCAGGAACGGGCGCCGCCCGTGTCATGGTCACCCACGGCAGTGTCGCGGTGCTGGTGCGCTGGCTGACGGAAAACGGCTTGCAGGCCGAAGGCTTCAAGACCGAATACGGCGAGGAAGACGTCAGCGACCAGGCCGCTGCCTCGCCTCAGCCCGAAGCGCCGGCAAGTACACCGGATGAAACCGGCGCATGAAAGCCTTCGCCGCCCTCTACCAAGAGCTCGACGCCACCACCTCGAGCCTTGCCAAGCAAGCCGCACTCCAACGCTATCTGCAAAGCGCACCGGCTGCCGACGCCGCCTGGGCGGTGTATTTTCTGGCCGGCGGCAAGCCGCGGCAGCTGGTGCCCACCAAGCTGATGCGTCTCCTGGCGCAAGAGGCTGCAGGCCTGCCCGAATGGTTGTTTGACGAAAGCTACGAGGCGGTCGGTGACCTGGCCGAAACCATCTCGCTTCTTTTGCCCGCGCCCACCGAGCAACATGATCTCGGGCTCGCAAGCTGGGTAGAGGAGCACCTGTTGCCGCTGCGTGAACTGGGCAAAACCGACCCCGCCAAGCTGCCCGATGCATTGCGTGCGCAGTGGCGCCGCCTCGCGCCTGAAGAACGGCTGGTCTATTTCAAGCTCATGACGGGAAGCTTTCGCGTCGGTGTGTCGCGGCTGCAAGTCACGCAGGCGCTCGCCGCCGTGGCGGGCGTCGACGCCAAGCGCGTCGCCCAGCGGCTCATGGGCTACACACACATCGCCGGCCGGCCCACCGCGGCCGATTACGCCGGGCTGATCGCGGCCGAGAGCAGCGGTGAGCTGAACCAGAAAACCAGCGGCCAGCCGTATCCATTTTTTCTCGCTCATCCCTTCAATGTGAGCATCGACCAGTTTGACTCGCTGCTGGGGCCGCCCGCCGGCTGGCTGGTTGAATGGAAGTGGGACGGCATTCGCGCGCAGCTCGTCAAGCGGGCGGGCCAGGTCTGGCTCTGGTCGCGCGGTGAGGAGCTGGTCACCGAGCGCTTTCCTGAACTGGCAGCGATGGGAGAAGCGTTGCCCGACGGCACGGTACTGGACGGTGAAATCGTGGTGTGGCGTGAGGACAAAGTGCAGCCCTTTGCCGAGCTGCAAAAGCGCATAGGCCGCAAGACGCTGGGCCCCAAATTATTGAAAGACATCCCGGTCGTGCTGCTGGCCTATGACCTGCTGGAATGGCAGGGCCAGGACCAGCGAGGCCTTTCACAAGCCCAACGCCGTGTGCTCTTGGACGAGCTCGTCACGCAACTGCAGCATCCGCAACTCATCGCCAGCCCCATGCTCATTGGCGCAAGCTGGCAGGACCTTGCGCGCCAGCGCGAAGCCGCCCGCAGCATGGGTGTCGAAGGCATGATGCTCAAGCAGCGGCAAGCCGGCTACGGCGTGGGCCGCACCAAGGACGTGGGCACCTGGTGGAAATGGAAGATCGATCCGCTCAGCATTGATGCCGTACTCATCTATGCGCAGCGCGGCCACGGGCGGCGAGCCAGCCTCTACAGCGACTACACCTTTGCGGTGTGGGACGGGCCGCAGGAGCAGGCCGACCGCAAGCTGGTGCCTTTTGCCAAGGCCTACTCAGGCCTCACCGATGAAGAGATGGGCCGCGTCGATGCGGTGATCCGCAAGACAACGGTCGAGAGCTTCGGCCCGGTGCGCAGCGTCAAGCCCACTCTGGTGTTCGAGCTTGGCTTTGAAGGCATTGCACGCAGCAGCCGCCATAAAAGCGGGATCGCCGTGCGCTTTCCGCGCATGCTGCGCTGGCGTGAAGACAAGCCGGTGGAAGAGGCCGACACGCTGGAGACGCTCGCCGCGTTGTTGCCCTCATGAGCCAGAACGCCACCGCAAAGAAAGCACTGGCCGCGTGGTTTACGCAGCGCGGCTGGAAGCCGTTCCGGTTTCAACGCGAGGTCTGGAAAGCCATCTCCGGCGGTGAATCCGGCCTGCTGCATGCCACCACGGGCGCGGGCAAAACCTACGCCGTATGGCTTGGAACTTTAATGGCTTTTATGGCTGTAGCCAAGGAGCGGCGTGGGCGAGTAGCTCCTGAAATAATAGCAAGCACCGGGCGCAAAAAAGAGCATCCGGCGCAGGCCTTGACCGTTTTGTGGATCACACCCATGCGGGCCCTGGCGGCCGACACACTGCGCGCATTGCAGCAACCCCTGGAGGTCCTGAACGGCTTGCGCAGCGACGACGGCTCCGTGCTTCTGGCTACCTGGACGGCGGGTGCCCGCAGTGGAGACACAGCCGCTGCAGAGCGTTCCGCACAAAACCAGCGCCTGCCCACCGTGCTGGTCACCACGCCGGAAAGCTTGTCGCTGCTGCTCGCACGTGCCGATGCAAAAGATATCCTCGGCGGCGTGAAGATGGTCGTCGTCGATGAATGGCATGAACTGCTGGGCAACAAGCGCGGGGTGCAAGTGCAACTCGCCTTGGCCCGGTTGCGCCGCTGGAACCCGGCGCTCAGCACCTGGGGCATGTCCGCCACCCTGGGCAACCTGAAGGAAGCCATGCAGTCACTGCTCGGTCACAGCGGCGGCACTCTGGTGCAGGGCCAGGTGCCCAAGAAGCTTGTCGTCGATTCGCTGCTGCCCGGCCGCGCCGAGCGCTTTCCCTGGGGCGGCCACCTGGGGCTGACCATGCTGCCGCAAGTGATTGAAGAGATCACCGGCAGCAGCACCACACTGGTCTTCACCAACACGCGATCGCAGTCGGAAATCTGGTACCAGGCATTGCTTGAAGCCAAACCGGAGTGGGCCGGCCTGATCGCCCTGCATCACGGTTCGCTGGACCGCGGCGTCCGGGAGTGGGTGGAAGCCGGGCTCAAAAGCGGTGAGCTTCGCGCCGTGGTCTGCACCTCCAGCCTCGATCTCGGTGTCGATTTTTTGCCGGTAGAACGCGTGCTGCAGATCGGTTCCCCCAAAGGTGTGGCCCGTCTGCTGCAGCGCGCCGGGCGCTCGGGCCACGCGCCCGGCCGGCCGTCGCGCATCACCCTGGTGCCCACACACAGCATAGAGATCGTGGAAGGCGCTGCCGCGCGCGCGGCCATCGCCGCGGGCCACATCGAGGCGCGCACATCGCCCCTGCAGCCGCTCGATGTTCTGGTGCAGCACCTGGTGACCGTCGCGCTGGGCGGCGGCTTTGTGCCGGATGCACTATATGAAGAAGTGCGAGGCACGGCCGCCTATGCCGGGCTGTCGCGTGAGAGTTGGGAGTGGTGCCTTTCCTTTGTGCGGCAGGGCGGCCCGTCCCTGGCGGCCTACCCCGACTACCGGCGTGCCGTGCCGGATGAAGAGGGTGTGTGGCGCGTTCCCGATGCGCGCCTGGCGCGGCGCCACCGTATGAACATCGGCACCATCGTCAGCGACGCCAGCATGTCGGTGCAATACCTGGGCGGCGGCAGGATCGGCAGCGTGGAGGAGAGCTTCGCGGCGCGCCTGAAGCCGGGCGACTGCTTTTTGTTCGGCGGCCGTTTGCTGGAACTGGTGCGCATCCACGAAATGACCGCCTGGGTACGGCGCGCCAGCGGCAAACGGCCGGCGGTGCCGCGCTGGAACGGCGGGCGCATGCCGCTGTCGACCACGCTGGCTGATGCGGTGGTTCAGCAACTTGCGCTTGCAGGTGCTGGCCGCTACGACACGCCCGAGCTGCAGTCTGTGCGGCCGTTGCTCGACATCCAGCAACAGTGGTCGGCGCTGCCGACACCGCAAACCTTGCTGGCCGAAACACTGAAGACGCGCGAAGGCTGGCACCTGTTCTTGTACCCGTTCGCAGGCCGCCACGTGCACCTGGGCCTGGCCAACCTGATCGCCTGGCGCGTGGCCCAGCATGCGCCGCGCACTTTCTCCATCGCAGTCAACGACTACGGTTTTGAGTTGCTCTGCGCGACTGAAGTTGATTGGCCCGCGCTGTTACCTCAGGTTCTGAAGGTTGGGCATGACGATACCGCGCGTGATGCCATTGCGGAGGGAGGCATTGAAGACGGTGCGCATGTGGCGCTGCTGCACGAGGTGCTGCAAAGCCTGAACGCCAGCGAACTCGCGCAGCGCCGCTTTCGCGAAATCGCGCGGGTGTCGGGCCTGATCTTCCAGGGCTATCCGGGTGAAAAGCGCAGCAACAAGCAGCTGCAGGCTTCGTCCTCCCTGTTCTGGGAAGTGTTCCGCAAGTACGACCCGGCCAACCGTTTGCTCATGCAGGCGGAGCAGGAGTTGCTGGCGCAGGAACTCGAAATCGGCCGCCTGCGTAACAGCCTGGCGCGCATGAATACACAGCAGCTGGTGCTCAAGGCGCTGGAGCGGCCGACGCCGTTTGCCTTTCCATTGATGGTGGAACTCTTTCGCGAAAAGCTCACCAACGAAAACCTGGCCGAGCGTATTTCCCGCATGGTCGCGCAGCTCGAAAAAGCGGCGGGCGGTGCGCTGGTGGCCGGCGATGTTGAGCGCGTCAAGGGAACGCTGGCGTTCGGGCAGGAAGGTGTTTCGGGTGACGGCAAAGGCGCAAGCCGCCCGCGCCGTGAGCGCAAACCGTCCAGGCCGCTGCCGCTGTTGTGATGATGAACGCGCACCTCACATCGCTTGGCACGCCACTAACCGTGCACTACGGAGGTGAAACCGTCTGGCTGTTGCCCGAGCGCGCGCTGTACTGGCCCGCCGGCCGGGTGCTTTTCGTGGCAGACCTTCATCTGGGCAAGGCAGCGACCTACCGCGCCCTGGGGCAACCCGTGCCCGCAGGCACCACGCGTGAAAACCTGGCGAGGCTTAGCCAGCTCTTGCGGCATTACCAGCCATCGGCGCTCGTGTTCCTGGGGGATTTGCTTCATGCAGCGCAAGCGCGCACGCCCTCCGTGCTGGCAGGGCTGGCCGCATGGCGAGACGAGTTTGCCGCGCTCGACTGCGTGCTCGTTCGCGGCAACCATGACAGCCGCGCCGGTGACCCGCCGGCCGCCCTGGGCATCCACATCGTCGACGAGCCTTTTGCGGTCGGCCCGTTTGCCGCCTGCCATCATCCGCAGCCTCACGCCACGCATCCGGTGCTGGCGGGGCATCTGCACCCGGTGTTGAACCTGCGGGGGCCGGGCCGTGACCATCTGCGCATGCCCTGTTTTTGTATGGACGCCGGGTTGGCCGTCCTGCCGGCGTTTGGCGAATTCACCGGGGGCTGGAGCGTCGCGCCCCAGGCGGGCCGGCAGCTTTATCCCGTCGGCGGTCAGGCCGTGTGGCGCCTGCCGGAGCCCTGAATTTGCCGCCGCCTGCCGCGCTGTTTTTGCAAGCCTTTTGGGGCTCTAGCCCAGTCGGTGCATGTGCTTTCTGCTATTAAATTGCTAGCGTTTCAATCAAGGCCGGATCGAAAGCCGGGCTCACATGGCTGGTCGGTAATCGCCGATGGCTGGCGCCGAGTGTGGCGCGAACGCCTCAAGTAACAACTCGACACCCTAAATGACATCAGGTCTGGCCGGCGCCGCCTTATCGTCAGTTCAGAGTTTCAATCGAACTGCGAGGTGACAACATGAACAGCATGCTGGACAGTCTGATGTGGGGGGAGGAGGCCTCTTCCCAGCCTGGCAAGACAGGCTCGCGCAAGAGATGGTTGCGCCGCGCGTCTTTGGTGCTGACGGCGCTGTTTGCCCTGGCTGTGCTGATGTCGTACTGAGCAGCGTATTGGAGCGCCGCGCTAACGGGCGTGCGTTGGAGCGTGCGCCGCTATTGCAGCAGCGGGGTGTCAGGCAGTTCGTTGGAGTTGCCTGTTGAGGTTTCTCCTGCGAAGTGTTCCATCAACACTGCGGAGGTTTCTTCCAGCGCCTGCGTCAGGCCGTCTTCATAACGCCCTTCCCGAAACGCGCCCGCCATGCGCGCCACCATCGCCTGCCACTGCGCCTGGCTGACATGCCGTGCCACACCGCGGTCCGCCACGATTTCAATCGCGCGCTCGGCCAGTAACACGTAAATCAGCACGCCGTTGTTGTGCTCGGTGTCCCACACGCGCAACTTGCCGAACATCGTGACGGCGCGCTGCCGGGTGAGCTGGCCGATGGACTGGTCCCTGCCCAGCCGCCAGAGGTAGCTCATGGGGAGCGAGGCTTCCACGCAAATACGGATCTCGCCGCTGTGGCGCCGTTCGCTGGCCGCCACCCGCTGTGCCAGGCGTTTGAGCATGTCAGCCGGAATGGCGCGCTTCGCATCGGAGGCATCCAGCCACAGGTGCTTGATGAAAGTATTGAGCTTGCTGAGCATGATGCTTACCAGTCCCCCGAAGCGCCGCCGCCGCCAAAGTCGCCACCGCCGCCGCTGCTGAAGCCGCCGCCATCGCTGCTGCTACTGCCGCTGCTCCAGCCACCCCCGCCACCGCCGCCAAACCCGCCGGTCGTCCAGCCACCCGAAGAGCGCCCGCCACGGCCCAAAGAGCCCAGGCTGGTCACCAGCGCAAACACCGTGCCCACCAGAACAGCAAGGCCCGCCACGATCAGGCTGCTGGTGAACACCCAGGCCAGCACGCCGACCACGCCGCCGGTAGCGACCGATCCGAACTTGCGCCCGAGCACACCCGCCGCGATGCGCCCGGCGATCGGCACGGCAAAAAAGAGGAAGACCGCCAGGTCGGTCCATTCGAAGCCGCCGTTGCTGCCGCCGGCGGTGCCTTGCCGTGGCGGCGCGGGCAGGTTCTCGCCGCTGATGAGTGCGATGAGCTGGTCGGCCGCGGCATCCAGCCCGCCGGCATAGTCGCCCTGCCTGAAGCGTGGCGTGATGGCGGTGTCGATCACCTGGCGCGCCGCCAGGTCGGGGATCGCGCCTTCCAGCGCCTTGGTCGTCTCGATACGGACCTTGCGGTCGTTTTTGGCCACCACCAGCAACAGGCCGTCGCCAATGCTTTTGCGCCCGATCTTCCAGCTGTCGCCCACACGCTGCGCATAGGCGGCGATGTCTTCGGGCTGGGTGGTCGGCACGATGAGCACCACGATCTGCGCGCCGCGGCTTTGTTCAAAGGCAGTGAGCTTGGCTTCCAGCGCGCTGCGCTGTGCGGCATCCAGCGTGCCCGTGCTGTCCATAACGTGCGCCGTGAGCGCGGGCACGGCTTGCACACTCTGCGCCCAGGCCGTCAGCGGCAACCAGGCAGCCAGCAGCAGCGCCAGCATCAGGCGGGCACCGCGGCGATTCACGAAAACCGTCAATGGCTGCATGGCTAGATCCGGTGCTGCTTACTTCTTGTTGAAGTCGACCACCGGCGGCGTGGAAATCTGCGCCTCGTTGGCCACCGTGAAGTTCGGTTTGACCTGGTAGCTGAAGATCATGGCCGTCAGGTTGCTCGGAAAGCTGCGCGTGAGCACGTTGTATTCCTGAACGGTCTGGATGTAGCGGTTGCGCGCCACGGTGATGCGGTTTTCGGTGCCTTCCAGCTGTACGCGAAGGTCACGAAAGCCCTGGTTGGCTTTGAGGTCGGGGTAGCGTTCGCTCACCACCATCAGGCGGCTGAGCGCGCTGCCCAGTTCGCCCTGCGCCGCCTGGAATTTTTTGAAAGCGGCCGGGTCGTTGAGTGTTTCTGGCGTGACCTGGATGGAGGTGGCCTTGGCGCGTGCCTCCACCACCTTGGTCAGCGTGTCTTGCTCGAAAGCGGCCTCACCCTTGACGGTGGCGACGATGTTGGGCACCAGGTCGGCGCGGCGCTGGTACTGGTTCAGCACTTCGGACCAGGCTGACTTGGTCTGCTCGTCCAGGCGCTGGAAGTCGTTATAGCCGCAGCCTGTGAGCAACAGGCCCATCAAGGCCGCGAGGATGAATGTCAAAAAGCGGGATATCGTCATGTCGGTGCCTCCGAAAATGCAAGCCGCAACACTAACATAGTCGAATGTCCTCTCATTTCAAGCCCTCCGCTGCGGGCAGCCCGCTGCAGGCCTTGCAGTCCGCGATGCGCCCCGCGTCCACCGCCCCGGGCAAACCGCGCCTGCTGGTTGCCGGCGCCACCGGTGTACTGGGCAATGAAGTGCTGCGTCGTCTGGTGGGCAGCGGCCGTTACGCCCACACGGAGGTGTTGGCGACGGAGGCCATGGCGACCAGTTTGTCTGGTGTGGGAATCGCACTGGTGGATGCCATCGCACCCATTGAGGCGTGGGCCGCGAGGCCCTTACCCGCCCAGACCGGCCTCATCATGTTCGAGCCGCCGCGCCTGTATTACGGACGTGAGCGCACGCTGTGGACGCCGGCGCCCGCGCAGATGCCCGAGCTGGCCCGTTGGCTGAAGCGCTGCGGTGTGCAAACCCTCGTCGTTGTCGTGCCTCATGCATCAGGCCGGCTGCCCGACGCACTCAAGCGCGGGCTGGCAGACCTGGATGAACATGCGGTTGCCGCCATGGGCTTTGAACGCGTTTTGCTGGTGCGTTCGGCACGCAAGGAACAAGCGGTACCAAGCAAAAACTTTTTCGAGAAAACCGCCGCATGGATGCTGTCCGTTCTCAAGTTCATGATTCCCGCAGCTGAACAACCCGTGCGGCCTGCCAAGCTCGCTGAATTTGTCGACACTGCCCTGGCGATGCTGCCTCCGGGCACCCACGTCGCCGCGCCCGAACTGCTGTGGCAAGCCAACCAGAGCACCGCCGCCGGATGGAGCGCTACACGGGGCGACACCAAGGGCAACGGCAACAGCATGCGCCACGTCGTTCAGGCGTGGCTTGCTGCAACGCACAATCCCGCGCAAAATTCACCATCGGATGCAGCACCGGCCAGGCCGGACTGACGCCATTTCAGCCTGACTCCTTCGATCGTTCTCATGCCCAAACCCAAAGTCCCGTCCGCCAGCGCCGGCAACGCCGATGACATCGAGGCGGCCTTCTATGAGTCGCTGCAAAACGGCGACATCGAAAAACTCATGGCCTGCTGGGGCGACGAGGACGACATTGTGTGCGTGCACCCGGGCGGCGCCCGCCTGGTAGGCCCGGCCGCCATACGCGCGACCTTCGATGCCATGTTCTCCAATGGCACCATACGCGCCCAGGCCATCAAGGTGCGCAAAGTCGAAACCATGAGCGCCAGCGTGCACAGCGTGCTCGAGCGCATCGAGGTGCTGACGGAAGAAGGCCCGCGCCATGCCTACGTCATCGCCACCAACGTCTATCACAAGACGGCGCAGGGCTGGCGCATGGTGGCCCACCATGCCAGCCCCGGCACGCCCCGCGAGATGCAGGAAGTGTCTGAAACGCCCACCGTCCTTCATTGATGCCTGCCCCCGTTCAACCGGCCATGAACTACGCCGCGCCCTGGTGGCTTCCGGGCGGCAATCTGCAAACCATCTGGGCTGCCTTGCGCTCGCGCCGGTACCTGGGCCCGCAGCCCTTGTTTCGCCGTGAGCGCTGGACGACGCCCGACGAGGATTTTGTCGACGTCGATTGGCTGATCAAGAGCGAGGCAATCAGCGAAGCAGGCACTGCGGCAACGCCGTTGCTGGTCGTATTCCATGGTCTCGAAGGCTCATCCGCCAGCCATTACGCCGAAGCGCTCGCTGATGCCGCGCGCGAACGCGGCTGGGCCTGCGCCATTCCGCACTTCCGCGGCTGCTCGGGTGAACTCAATCTGGCGCCGCGCGCCTACCACTCCGGCGATTTTGCGGAGATCGACTGGATACTGCGGCGGTTTGCGGAGCAGCACAGCGGGCCGGTCGTCGCGGTCGGTATCTCGCTGGGAGGCAATGCGCTGATGCGCTGGGCCGGCGAAATCGGCGCCGAGGCGCGCCAGGTAGTGGCCGGCATCGCCTCGGTGTGCTCGCCGCTGGACCTCACCGCCAGCGGCTGGGCCATAGGCCGGGGATTCAACCGGCAGGTCTACACGCGCATGTTTCTCAAAACCATGGTTCCCAAGGCACTCCAGAAGCTTGAGCAACACCCCGGCCTGTTTGACCGCGAGCGCCTGCTGGCCGCGCGCGACCTGTACGCCTTTGACAACGTTTTCACCGCGCCGGTTCACGGCTTCAAAAGTGCGGACGACTATTGGCTACGGGCTTCCGCCAAACCCCATCTGTACCGGATTGCCGTGCCCGCGCTGGCCCTCAATGCGTTGAACGATCCCTTTGTGCCGGCCGCCAGCCTGCCACAAGCCGCCGACGCCAGCAACCATGTCACCCTTTGGCAGCCGGCGCAGGGTGGGCATGTGGGGTTTCCTTCAGCGCCTTTTCCGGGGCACGTGCGCGCCATGCCGGATGCCGTGGCCAGTTTTCTGGCGGCGCACCTTTGAACGCCTTGAGCCCCGTGCATTTGCATAACCCCGTGCGCCTTGCGCGCTTGCAGCGCGGCGCAAAATAGCCCCATGGATGACATCGTTCGCCAGGCCATCGCGAAGTGGCCCAACGTTCCCGATTGCTACGGCTGGCTCGGGCTGGATGCGCGCGGCAACTGGTATATGCGCGACGACAGGTCTCAGGCGGCCGGGCCCTTCGGCGGGGTTTCCGGCGCCGACGCCGCGCGCAATGCCGCGGCCAAAGGCTCGCTGCTCAAGCACGACAAGCTGATCGACTTCATCCAGCGCAACTATGAAAGCGATGCCGGCGGCCAGTGGTTCTTCCAGAACGGGCCGCAGCGCGTGTATGTCGAGTTGCAGGCTACGCCGTGGGTCTGGCGCGTCGGCCCGGCGCCTTCTTTTGCCATCGCGGCCCACACAGGGCAAAGCGCGCGCGCGCAGCGCTGCATCGTGGATGAAACCGGTCGGGTGTACCTGGAGACCGACCTGGGCTTTGGCGTGGTCCATACCCAGGACATGATGTACGCGGCCGATGCGGTGGAGCAGGGCTTGTGGGTGCCCGAAGAGTGGCCTGCAAGCGATTTGCCGGCGCGTTTTGGCTATGTTCGAAGCCCCGAGGCGCTACAAAAAAAGTAGCGCCTTGCGCATATGCCTATTGGGCTTCCGCCCGTTTTGGCTTCAAAGCCCATAAAAAAAGCCGGTCAGTGACCGGCTTTTTGTTCGGGCGCAATTCGCGCCTCGTGGGATTACTTTGCTGCGTTGACCATGTACTGCACCACAGCCTTGATTTCGCTGTCAGGTGCGGTGGAGCCACCCTTGGGCGGCATCGCGCCCTTGCCCTTGATGGCACTGGCGGTCAGTGCATCGACGCCAGCAGCAATGCGGGGCGCCCAGGCGGCTTTGTCGCCGAGCTTGGGTGCATTGGCTACACCGGCCGCGTGGCAGGCGACGCAGACCTGGCTGTAAAGTGCCGGGGCGGCGGCACCAGCGGTGGCGGGCGCGGCTGCGGCGGCTGGCGCTGCGGTTTTGTTGGCGGCAGCGAGGGCGGCCACCACATCGGCGGGCGGCGTGGCTGCAGCAGCCGTAGCGCCTGCGGCAGGTGCGGACGCGGCAGCCGGGGCTGCGGGCTCGGCGAATTTTCCGCCGGCGGCTGCCGTCATGTAGACCACGGCCCTGCCGATTTCAACATCTTCAAAGTCGCCGCCGCCTTGCGCGCCCATTGCACCCTTGCCTTTGAGGGCCGAGTGCCAGAGGGCGTCAAAACCAGTCTTGATACGGGGAGCCCAGGCGCCGGCATCGCCGAACTTGGGCGCGCCGGCCGCACCGGTGCCGTGGCAGGTCACGCACTGTGCCTTGTAGACTTCTTCGCCGGATTTGAGGGGGCGGTTCGCATCGCGGATTTCGACCATGCCGATTTTCTGGATCCGCTGGGCCACCGATTTCGCGCTTTCGTCTGCGCCGGCTATGGGCTTGTTGGCCGAAACGACGTAGTAAACCAGGCCGATGATGGCGAAAACGGGGACAACAAAAGAGAAGAAAACCGCTGCCAGCAGTTGCTGGGGCGTCTTGATCGGGCCAGTGTGGGCTTCTTCGTGGGCCGTGGTGTGGTCGTTTGCGCTCATGGCGTCCTCAAAAACTTTAAATCGGGGGGCTATCGCGGCGCTGATCGTGGCGTCCGCTCAGCAACCTCACATTATAGCCGGGGGCCTTCAGCTGCCGGGTGAGCGCCTGAGCGGCTGGTAGAATCAACTCCTTTCCTGTGCGCTGCAGACAACACGCACAGTGCAAAGTCAGTGCCGGCGCCCGGTTTCACCCCTGCGGTGAAGAGGGCGCAAGTCATTTCCAGCGTTGCGGCTGTAGCTCAGTGGATAGAGTATTGGCCTCCGAAGCCAAGGGTCGTGGGTTCGATCCCCGCCAGCCGCACCAACATCTTCGCCGCGCTTCTGCAAGAGGCAGGGCAGCGATCTTGCTGCCAGGACATCACCGCCGCCCAGGTCTGAGGTGTGAGTTGACGGCTCGCACGATCTGCGAAGATAGGCTCACTTCAGCAGCGTTCCTCCACATGCCCTTGGAGGAAGCTCGTCAGCACTCAGGATCGCCCATGCAAAACGCCACTTGCCACGCCGGATTTTCACGTCAGCCATGCGGCTTCCATTCAGCGCGGGAATCGCTTCAATGACCACCGGGCAACTGGGCTTTGGCTTTGACGACGAGGCCCTGGCGGCCGCGCCCGGCGCGCCGCCTGCCAGGGTGCGCAAAGCCAAAGCGGCTGCGGCACCTGCCCTTGCCACCGCCGCGCCAGCGCTCAGCGCCGAGGCCATGGCGCTTGCGCTGGAACGCCACCCGGATTACAAGGTGCTCAGGCGCCTGGTGCCGGCCACCCGTTTTGATCACCAGCCTGCAGGGCCTGTCGCCCGCATCGTGATCCTCGACACCGAAACCACCGGCCTGGACGCTTCGCGCGACAAGGTCGTTGAACTGGCGCTGGTTTGCGTTCAAGTTGACACCCAGACAGGGCAGGCCACCGGTCCGGTCGAGGTGTATGACGGGCTGCGCGATCCCGGAATGCCCATGCCCAAAATCGCCCGCGAACTCACCGGCATCACTGACGACATGCTGGCGGGCGAGCAGCTGGACATGGCGCGCATCGCCGCGCTGCTTGACGGGGCCGACCTCGTCATCGCCCACAACGCCGGTTTTGACCGTCCTTTTGTGGAAGACATCCTTCCCCACGCCCGCACGCTCAACTGGGCCTGCTCGTTTGCCGATATCGACTGGACGGCGGCGGGCCACAGCTCGGCCAAGCTCAGCTATCTGGCCTCCGCGCTGGGCTGGTTTTACGATGCCCACCGCGCCGAGATGGATTGCCATGCGCTGCTCACGGTGCTGCTGGCCGAATTGCCCGGCACGGGCAGCAACGGGATGGCGCATTTGCTGGCTTCGTCCCGTCAACCGAGCTACCGGTTGCAGGCCACCGGCGCGCCCTTTGGCGCCAAGGACCTGCTCAAGGCCCGCGGCTACCGCTGGGACGGCGAGGGCAAGGTTTGGCACACGCGGCTGGGTGGCGATGCCGCGCTGCAGGCCGAGTGTGAATGGCTGCAGAAGGCCGTCTACGGCGGCCGCGCTGCTCGGCTCGCGTGGGAGCGCCATGACGCCGCGAGCCGATACTCGGGCCGTGCTGGAGTCCCCGGCTGGGCGCAACTGAACGCTTAAACCGGGGGTGTGCCGCGCGGGAACATTCCGCTGCGGGCGGTGTCTGACGGCCTTATGAATGAATGAATCTCAGGAGTTACCTATGAATGCTTTTAAAACTTTTTCAGGTATGGCGGTCGCTGCGCTGCTTCTGGCAGGCTGTGCGTCGCCGCAGCCCGGCATGTCGCGTGACCAGGTGCAGGCGAACTGGGGTACGCCAACGCGCACAGTGCCGCTGGCATCCGGAACGCGGCTGCAATATTCCGGGCAACCCACGGGCCAGACGGCCACGATGGTTGACCTTGATGCCTCAGGCAAGGTCGTGAGTGTCCGGCAGGTCCTGAATATCCGCGACTTCTCCAGAATTGAGGTCGACAAATGGACGCGTGCGGACGTGGAGCGCGAGTTCGGGCCGCCTGCGAAAACCGACGGCGTGGCCTCATGGAAGGGCGACATCATGACCTACCGCTGGGTGGATCCCGGCGAACAGGACATGTTCTTCTTTGTCTACCTGGATGCCGGCCAGGTGGTGCGGCGCGTCGGCCAAGGTATGGAGTTCCCAGTGCGGATGAACGACCGCTGATAGAACTCGGGGAGCTGCTAATCAACTCTCTGATGCCGCCCCTCTCTTTCCCTCTCCCTCTGGGAGAGGGCTAGGGTGAGGGCCTGCGGCCTTTGAGCACGCAGAGCGACCCACAAGCGCCGCCGCCCTCATCCCAGCCTTCTCCCAGTGGGAGAAGGAGCAAAACATCAGTGTGATCGTGGCCCTCTCTGGTGGTGCAAATACGTCCATGCGACCCGGGTTTGTTTCAATCTGCGTAAATCTGCGAAATCTGTGGATGAATTTCTTATCCGCAGTTCAGTCGCGCGATGCAAGCCGGCCGATATCAGGCCAGCGGTGATGCAAATACACCCAGGCCACCAGGCCGATGCACATCATGCCCAGCGACACCGCGGCCAGCGCGGGTGTCGAATGCATCACCAGCGGCGCCACGATGCCCGCCACGATGCCGTTGGCGGTGGAGCCGATAAAAGCCTGCAGCGAAGAAGCCATGCCGCGCCGCTCGGGGTACAGGTCCAGCACCAGCAGCGTGACCACCGGCACCATCAGCGCCCAGCCAAACGCAAACACCGCAATCGGAAACAGCGCCCATGAGGCATGCGGCGTAAAGACCAGGTTGGCCACCAGGTTCAGCACCGAAGTCACCAGCATGATGACAAAGCCGTGGCGTATCTGCTGCTTGGGCGCGATCTTGCCGGCCAGGCGCCCGCTCAGCCAGGCGCCGGACATGATGCCCGTGATGGTGAGGAGGAAAAACCAGAAGAATTCGGTAGGCTGCAGCGACAGGTGATCGCCCAGAAAAGCGGGCGCCGACAGCACATACAAAAACATGCCGTTAAAAGGCACGCCACTGGCCAGCGCCAGCAGCAAAAAGCGCGGGCTCGAACCCAGCTGCCAGTAGCCCCGCATCAGGTGCCGCACTTCAAACGGCTGGCGCTCCTGCGGCGGCAGTGTCTCCGGCAAAAAGCGGAAGTTGGTCGCCCACAGCACCACGCCCACGCCGGTCAAAAACCAGAAAATGCTGTGCCAGCCCAGGTGCACAAACAGCCAGCCGCCCACGATGGGCGCGAGCGCCGGCGCCACGCCGAAATAAATCGTCACCTGGCTCATCACCTGCTGCGCCTGCGCCGGCGGGTACATGTCGCGTATCACGGCGCGCGACACCACAATGCCCGCGCCCGTCGACAGGCCCTGCACCGCCCGGAAGAACACCAGATGCCCGATGCTTTGCGACAGCGCGCAACCGGCCGAGGCCAGCGTAAACAGCGCGATGCCCCACAGCACCACCGGCCGGCGGCCGAAGCTGTCGGCCAGCGCGCCGTGAAACAGGTTCATGAAAGCGAACCCGAAGAGATAGGCCGACAGCGTCTGCTGCATCTCGACCGGCGAGGCGCCCAGTGACTGCGCGATGCCCGCAAACGCCGGGATGTAGGTGTCGATAGAGAACGGGCCCAGCATGCCGAGCACCGCCAGCAGGGCGGCCAGCGTCCAGCGGGGGGCGCGCCAGAGTTCGTCGGCGTTGGGGTTCATTCTTCCTTCATTCCTTTTTCAGTTTGAGGGCCGTGTCATACAGTTCGTTGCGGCCCACGCCGGTGATCTCGGCTGCGATCTTGACCGCAGTCTTCAGTGGCAGTTCGGCCAGCAACAGCTGTAATACGCGCGTTCCGTCTTCAGCGCTTTCGGCCACGGCGGCAGGGTGCAGCACCAGCGCAAATTCGCCGCGCGTGCGCTGGGGGCCGGCCGCCAGCCAGGCCGCAAAATCCTGCGCGGGCACCGTGGCGATCTCTTCAAACTGCTTGGTCAGCTCGCGGCCCACCGTCACAAGACGTTCGCCCAGCACGGCCATCGCGCGCGCCAGCGCTTCGATGCGGTGCGGCGCTTCCAGGATCACGACGGCGCGCGCGTCGGCCTGCAGCGCGGTAATGGCCTGGTCGCGCTCGCCCGCCTTGCTCGGCAAAAAGCCGGCAAACACAAATCCCGTTTCGCCGCCCTGGCTGCTGAGCCCGGCCACGCTCAGCACCGTGGTCACGCTGCTCGCGCCCGGCAACGGCATCACCGCCAGCCCGGCGGCGCGCACTGCGGCCACCAGCCGCGCGCCCGGGTCGCTCACCGCCGGCGTACCGGCGTCGCTCACGTAGGCCACACGCTCGCCGCGCTGCAGCCGTTCAATCACCAGGCCGGCGGCCTGCGCTTCGTTGTGTTCGTGCACCGCCAGCAGCGGTTTGTCGATGCCGTATTGGCGCAGCAGCGGCTGTGAGTGGCGCTTGTCTTCGCAGGCTATCGCGTCCACCAGTTGCAGCACCTGGAGCGCACGCAGGCTGATGTCGGCCAGGTTGCCGATGGGTGTCGCCACGACATACAGCGCGCTTTCCGGATAATGCTGCATGCCTGCCGCGGCGCGTGCCGCATCCAGTGCCAGGTCGAAGGAAGTGTTCAATGTGGTTTTCCAGAAAACAGGTTGCGGGCAGTGCGGCCGGCGATGTCAAAGCGGTGGCCAAAGCCGTTCCAGGTCAGGTTACCACCAAGTCGCGCGGTGACGCCGCCGAAGCCGCCGCGCTCGCCCACCTGGCCAAAGCCGGCCTCAAGCTCATCGAAACCAATTATCGAACGCCCGGCCGCGGCGGCGGCGAGATCGACCTGGTCATGCGCGCGCGTGACGGCACCCTTGTGTTTGTCGAAGTGCGCCAGCGCAGCGGCGACCAGCACGGCGGCGCGGCCGCCAGCATAGGCGCCGTCAAGCAGCAGCGCATCATCCACGCCGCGCGCCACTACCTGATGCGTTTCGCCAGCCCGCCGCCTTGCCGGTTTGATGTGGTGCTGGTCAACGGCGCGCTGGGCGCGGGAGCAGGCAGCGCGATCGAATGGCTGCCGGCAGCCTTCGACGCCTCCTGAGTGCGCGCTTGCGGCCGCCGCTTATTGCAGCCGGGCCTGCCGCATTGGCGACGTGTGATGCATGTCAACATCACTCGAGATCGTTAGACGGCAAAGAAACAGGAAGCGGAATTTTCCTTGGTCTTCCTTGATCTTATAAGTCAAATCGGTCTCTAGCCCAGTATCCATATGGGTGGGCAGCTATTAATTTAATAGCGCGCCCTCTTTGCTCGTGAGCACACAATGGAATGGCTGTCGGTTGTCTGATCTTTCCGATTAACAACGAAAGCAACACTTTCCCGTCTAATCCATGTAACTTTGCTTACAAACCTGCCGCTCAAATTTAAAATTCCGCCTGCCCGGGCTACCTGCTCGAGGCCAAGAAGAAAAACGGAATCAGGGAGTGCGTGATTGGCCAAGCCACACGATGACTTGGGTGTATCACTCGGGGAGGTGCCAGCGCGCACCAACAATTCAGTTCAATCAAAGCCCGGCGCATGGAAGCTATGCGTCGGCTTGGCCTTCGCCATTCTGGCGGGCCATGTGCTGGCCCAACCCACGCCGCTCAGCAGCGCCGAACAAGAGCAGCGCCGCGCCCAGGAGCGCGAGCGCCTGCTGCGCTCCAGCCAAGAAAAAGCACCCGATGTACGCCTTCCCCCCGCACCCGAAGCCGAGGCCGACCGGTTACCCGCTTCCGAGTCGCCGTGCTTTCCCATTCATGAATTGAAGCTGCGCGCCGTCGCCGGCGAGCAAGCCGGCCTGGCCGCGCAGTTTGCCTGGGCGCTTGACGCCGCTGCCGGCCCCGGCGCCGGTGACGCGCCCACCGGCCGCTGCCTGGGCGCCAACAGCATCGCCATCGTGATCAAGCGTGTGCAAAACGCCGCCATCGCGCGCGGCTACGTCACCACCCGCATCCTGGCCGAGCCGCAAGACCTCAAGACCGGCATCCTGACGCTCACGGTCATTCCAGGCCGCATCCGCGCCATCCGGTTTTCAGAAGGCGGCGACGCGCGCAGCAACGCCTGGACGGCCGTGCCCGCCAGCCCGGGCGACATCCTGAACCTGCGCGACATCGAGCAGGCGCTCGAGAACTTCAAACGCGTGCCCACCGCCGAAGCCGACATCCAGATCGAAGAAGCCAAAGGCGAGGGCGCCCGGCCCGGCCAGAGCGATCTGGTCATCAGCTACAAGCAGGCCCTGCCGTTTCGCGTTTCCTTCTTTGCCGACGACAGCGGCTCCAAAGCCACCGGCAAATACCAGGGCGGCGTCACCCTGTCTTATGACAACTGGTGGACGCTCAACGACCTCTTCTACGTCTCGCTCAATACCGACCTGGGCGGCGGCGAGGCCGGCAGCCGCGGCACACGCGGCACCACCGTCCACTATTCAATCCCCTTCGGCTACTGGACGCTGGGCGCCACCGTCAGCGACAGCCGCTACTTCCAGAGCGTGGCCGGCGCCAACCAGGACTACGTGTACCGCGGCACCAGCAGCAACGCCGAAGTCAAACTCTCGCGCCTCGTGTACCGCGACGCGAGCCGCAAGACCACCCTCAGCCTCAAGGCCTTCCAGCGCCGCTCCAACAACTTCATCGACGACACCGAAGTCGAGGTACAGCGCCGCGCCGTCGGCGGCTGGGAGCTGGCCGCCGGGCATAAAGAATTCATCGGCCAGGCCACGCTCGAAGGCAACCTCGCCTACAAACGCGGCACCGGCGCCTTCGGGTCGCTGCCCGCGCCCGAAGAGGCCTTTGGCGAAGGCACCTCGCGCTTCGCCGTCGTCAACGCAGACGCCAGCCTCAATGTGCCCTTCAAGATCGCGGAAATCGGCATGCGTTACAGCGCCACGTGGCGGCTGCAGCATGACCGCACTGCGCTCACGCCGCAAGACCGCTTCGCCATCGGCGGGCGCTACACCGTGCGCGGCTTCGATGGTGAATCGTCATTAAGTGCCGAGCGCGGCTGGCTGCTGCGCAATGAACTCAGCACCGCGCTGGGCGCCACCGGGCAAGAGGTCTACATCGGCCTGGACCACGGCGAAGTCGGCGGCCCCAGCAGCGAGTTTCTGGTCGGCAAACACCTGACCGGCGCCGTCGTCGGTGTGCGCGGCAGCTTCAAAAAGCTGCAATACGACTTTTTTATCGGCGCACCCGTCAAAAAGCCCGAGTTCTTTCGCACTGCCAGCAGCACGCTGGGGGTGAGCCTCAGCGCCAGTTTTTAGCCAATCCAGTCAAGCCACCGGCAACCGTTCAATCCCTCTTTCTTTTTTTTCCAACAAGGACCTTTTCCATGAGCTTCCGTCTTCGTTCCGCCAGCCTGCTCCTCGCTGCCGCCGTTTTAAGCCAGTCCGCATCAGCGGGCCTCTTTGGCCCTTCCACGGAGATTCTCAAGGGCGACGCGCTTGCCGCAAAGCTCAAAACCCAGCAGGTCGTCTTGTCGGCCGGTGGAGGTGTGCTGGATATTCGAACGAAGAGTGCGGCCGTCGGCTCATTCCTGGTCGGGTTCGTCGTCAGCAGCGCATTGGCGTCCGGGGGCGGCGCTCCCAGGAACGCGCAGCAAATGCAGCAAAGCATGCAAGCCAACGCGCAGATTGCCAGCACTTTCCACCAGAACCTGCAAGTGGCGATGACGCAGGTTGCCTCGGACCAGGCGGCCAAGCCCAAGGCGCAGATTGCCAAGGAAGGCCCGGTCATTTCCGTCAGCCAGCAACTGATGGCGGGACTGCTCCAGGAGCCCGGCATCAAGATGTCTCTGGCTTCTGACGCACAGCCGGCCGCACCGGCGGACTTGCAGTTGCGTGTTTCGCAGCCGGAATGGAAGCTTGACTACTCGATGGCATCCAGCGAGTACACCTTGCGCTACCAGATCGACGCATCGCTTTACCAAAAAGAAAGCGACACCGTCTTCTATAAGGACAGTTGCAAGGGCGAGGCGTCAAAGAAGCTGGCGCTCGAAGACTGGGAACGCGACGATTTCTCTGAAGTGGCGCTTGCGGCGGGCGACATCGCCAGCCGCTGCGCTGCCACTCTGGCCGCCGCCCTCGGGCTGCGCGCGGTGCCGGCCGCCCCGTCTTCTACACCGGCAGCTCCGGCTGCTGCGCCTGCGGAAAGCGCTGCGCCTGCGCTGCCGGCGCCTGCCGCCGTGACGAGCCAGACGGAAGAACCCGCTTCGCCCGCCGTGCAAGCGAAGCAATGACCTAACCCACGCCGCTGCAGCCTTCCGCCATCACACGCCCCGTTTCTGAAGATCCGTCCATGAACAAGAATCTGCACCGCATCATTTTCAACGCCAAACGCGGCCAACGCATGGTGGTGGCGGAAACCGCCTGTGCTCAAGGCAAGGCCGCCAGCGGCAACACGGCAGGTGCGCCAGCGTCGCCGGGCATCCTGGCAAACCTGCATCCGCTGCGCCTTGCAGTGCTGTCAGCGCTGGGCCTGGTGATGTGGCTGCAGCCGGCGGCATTCACACCCGTTCATGCGCAAATCGTCGCGGCCCCCGGGGCGCCCGCCAATCAACGCCCCACCGTGCTGCAAACCGCCAACGGCCTGCCGCAGGCCAACATCCAGACGCCATCGGCCGCTGGCGTCAGCCGCAACACCTACAACCAGTTTGACGTGCAGCCAAACGGCGCCATCCTCAACAACAGCCGCACCAACGTACAAACCCAGCTCGGCGGCTTTGTCGGCGCCAACCCCTGGCTGGCCACAGGCCCGGCCCGCGTCATCCTCAATGAAGTGCAGTCGGCCAACCCCAGCCAGATCCGGGGCTATGTCGAAGTCGCGGGCCAGCGCGCCGAAGTCATCATCGCCAACCCGGCGGGTATCAACGTCAACGGCGGGGGCTTCCTCAACGCCAGCCGCGTCACGCTGACCACCGGCAGCCCGGTTATCAATGGCGGCTCGCTCGACGGCTTTCGTGTGCAGGGCGGCAGCGTCACGGTGGGCGGTGCGGGGCTGGACACCAGCACGGCCGACTACACCGGCATCCTCGCCCGCGCCGTGCAGGTCAATGCCGGCATCTGGGCCAAGGAACTGCGCGTGGTCACCGGCGCCAATGACATCAGCGCCGACCACACCAGCGCCACCTCCATCGCAGGCACCGGCGCCGCACCCACTTACGCGGTGGACGTCGCCCAGCTGGGCGGCATGTATGCCGGCAAAATTTTCCTCATCGGCACTGAAACCGGCCTGGGCGTGCGCAACGCCGGTGTCATTGCGGCTACAGGCAGCGATCTCGTGCTGCAGTCCAACGGCTGGTTGACCAACGCCGGCACCCTGCAGGCTGCAGGCAACGTGCAGGCCAACACACAAGGCGCCATCACCAACAGCGGCACGGTCTACGCCAGCGGCAGCACCACACTGGCCGCGCAGGGCGGCATCAGCAATACGGGAACCCTTGCCGCGCAAGGCAACACGACTTTGCAAGCCACCGGTGCGGGCGCGCAAATCACGTCGGCGGCGGGCTCCGTCGTGGCGGCCGGCATGAACAGCGACGGCACACTCACGCCCGGCGGTGACCTGAGCGCCAGCGCCGCAGGCGCCCTGAGCCTGAACGGCCAGACCGTCACGGGCGGCAACGCCAGCCTCACGGGCACGCAAGTCAACCTGGCCGACGGCAAGCTCAGCGGCCAGAACATCTCCGCCACCGCCAGCGGAAGCAACATCGACGCCAGCCGCGCCACGTTCAACGCGCAAGGCACGCTGAGCGCCAGTGCCGCGCAAACGCTGCGCACCGATGGCGCAGTGGTCTCCGCCAACCAGCTCAACCTCACAGCCAAAGACATCTCCAACGCCGGCGGCGAGATCGTGCAGACCGGCACGGGCAACACCACCATTGCGCTCACGTCGCCCACCGGCACACTCAACAACAGCGCAGGCCGCATCGCCACCAACAGCCAGAACCTCACGCTCTCGGCGCCCTCGCTGAACAACACCGGCGGCAAGATCGAGCACGCCGGCAGCGGTACGCTGGCCATCAATGCCTCCACCTTCAGCGGCGACGGCGGCATTATCGCCAGCACCGGCGCCGCCAGCCTGTCGGCCACCACTCTCAGCCACAACAACGCCACGCTCTCCGCAGCCGGCGTCAACATCGCGGCCGGCGCACTCAGCAACCGCGGCGGCACCATCAGCCAAAGCGGCCTGGGCGCGGCCAGCGTCACGGCCACAGGCGCCATCGACAACAGCACGGGCAAAATCCTCAGCAACGGCAACACCACCGTCAGCGCGCAAAGCCTGGGCAACCAGGGCGGCGTGATTCAGGCCACAGGCGCTTCCAGCCTCGCCGCCACCACCACCGCAGCGCTGGACAACTCCGCCAACGGCCAGATCGCCGCCGGCGGCGCCGCCACGCTCACCACCGGCACGCTGGACAACAGCCTGGGCAAAATCACCGCAGGCACAAGCCTTGCCGCCAATGCCACAGGCGCCATCACCAACGTTCAGGGCCTGCTCGCCTCCAACGGCGCGGCCACCCTCATGGCGGCCAGCGTCGACAACACCCGCGGCGTTATCGCTTCCGTGCAAAACAATGCCAGCCTCACCACCACGGGCGCCACCGTCAACGACAGCGGCCGCATCGAAGCCGCCGGCGACGTCACGCTGACCAGCGCGGGCCTCAGCAACTCCAAGGCCGCAGGCCAAACCACCGCCGGCAGCATCACCGGCCGCAACATCGCCATCAACACCGGCGGCCAGACTCTCAACAATGCCTTCGGCACCATCGCCGCAACGCAAGGCGCCACGCTGCAAACCGGCGCACTCAACAACAATGCCGGCCTCATCCAGGCAGGCGCGGCACTTAGCATCAACACCAACGGCCAGGCACTCACCAACACCGATGCGGCAACGTACGCCAGTGGTGCCGGCGGTATCGCTTCGCAGGGCGCGATGACGCTCACCACAGGCGACCTCAACAACGCAGCCGGCTTTATCGGCGCCAAGGGCGCACTCAACGCCATCACCGCTGGTGTCAGCAACACCGCGGCAGGCCAGGTCGTCGGCGAGTCGTCCGTCAGCTTTGCCAGCAGCAGCTTTGACAACCAGGGCGGGCAAGTCCAGGCCCTGGGCGACGCAGGCATCAACGCCGGCACGGGCGTCATCAACAATACCGGCGGCCTGCTGCGCAGCGCAGCCACCACCACGCTGGCCGCAGGCAGTGTCATCAACAGCACCACCCTGGGCGCCAACCAGGGCATTGAAGGCAATAACATCGCCATCACGGCTGGCACCATCAGCAACAACAGCGGCGCGATCCGCACCAGCACCAACGCCACGCTCACCAGCGGCGGCACCCTCAACAACACCTTGGGCCTTGTCAGCGCGGGCAACACCGCCACTGTGCAAGACACGGCCACTAACCCCGCCGCCCGCACCCTGGCCATCACCAACACCGGCGGCACCTTGGTGGCCGGCCGCTCGCTCATTGCCAGCGCGGCCAGCCTTAGCGGCGCGGGCAGCCTGCTGTCGCAACAGGATTTGTCACTTTCGCTGGCCGGTGACTTCAGCAACACCGGCACCATCAGCGCCACCGGCAACAACACCGTCAACGTCGCCGGCACCCTGACCAATAGCGGCAAGCTGCAAGCCGGCGCCACGCTGGACGTGACGGCCGCCACCATCGACAACACCGCCACCGGCGAGATGACCGGCACCACCACCAAAGTCACCGCCACTGCGGCCAATACCCTCATCAACCGCGGCCTCATCGACGGTGTCGACACGCAGATCAACACCGTCACGCTCAACAACATCGGCACCGGCCGCATTTACGGCAACACGCTCAGCATCGCAGCCACCACCATCAACAACGACGCTGAAACCGTGGGCGGCGTCACCACCGCCGGCACCATTGCCGCGCGGCAGCGGCTGGATATTGGCGCGACGACGATCAATAACAACAATGGCGCATTGATCTTCAGCGCCGGCTCAGGCGCGAACGCCCTCAACATGGGCGGCGCGTTGGACGCTAGCGGCCATGCCATCGGTCAGGCCGGCACGATCAACAACAGCGGCAGCACCATCGAATCGCTCGGAGGCGCCAGCATCAGCGCGGGGCAGATCAACAATACCAACCCCAACTTCGCCTACACCTTGCAGGGCGGCGGTGCCGGCAGCGGCCCGGTCAGGGAGTTTGTGACAGGCTCAGGGACCTTCAGCACTGCCGATGGCGCCTGGAGCCTGGGCCCTGCGGCGCTTACCTGGATACCGCAGGGAGGAGGCATTCTTTTAGGCGTCATGCCCGGCGTCCTTATCGGCCGTGCGCCAACGGGGCAAACCATGGTTGTTCCGCCAGGCAGCACCTATTCGGCGCCCATTTATCAGCGCATGTTCAACACGCCCGATGTCGTGCTAAACGGCGTGATCTATCCGGTCGCCGTTGTGCCGCCCGACCCGTCCGTATGGGCGCTCTTCGGGCTGGCGGCGCCCACTGGCAGTCCACCTGCTGCGCCCAAACCAGTAGGCTATTGCCCCGGTACCAATTGCAGCAACGGCGACCAGGCCGACGCCATCTATGTGCCCCCCGACCCAGCTGAAGTCGCCGCCTGGGAAGCCGCGGCAGCCCCATGGCGGGTCTTGCAGACCGCAATTGACGGCGCCCGTGCCACCATCGCCGCCACGGCCATCCCTATCGAGGGATTCCGCGACTACACCTCATCAGCGCAGACAGCTGTCATTACCCAGAGTACCCCTGGCCGCATCCTGAGCTCGGGCGCCATGACCCTGAACGCCTCCGCATCGCTCCTCAATGACCAGAGCCAGATCATTGCCGGAGGCGCGCTCAACATCACCGGCCAGGCCGTAGACAACCGCGCCCGCACTATCAGCGTCAATGCCCAACGCACCGGCACGGCCTACGCGTGGAGCAACTTCAACGAAGGTTGTGGCGGCATGGGTGGCTGCGACTACAACTATTTCGCCTACCGCGATGCGCCCTATCTGCAGGACGTCCCGCAAACCATCACCCTCAACGTCGCCCGCAGCCAGAGCCTGCTGTCTCCGGCCAGCCAGGGCCTGGCTTCCGGCACCCAACTCGGTGGTGCCGCTGCGGGCCATGTGAACGCCACCATCACCGCTCCCGGTAGCGCCAGCGCGTCGGCACGCAGCGCCGGCATCGTGCAAGTCACCTCGAGTGTTGCCGGCATAGGCACCCTGGCCGCCAACATCCCCGTCGTGCGCACCATCGCGCCCAATTTCACGCTGCCCACGGCCAGCTTGTTCCACATCCGTGCCAACCCCAGCCCGACAGCCAACTACATCATTGAAACCGATCCGCGGTTTGCCAATTACCGCAACTGGCTGGGCAGCGACTACATGCTGCAGGCCTTGTCATTGGATCCGGCCACCATGCAAAAGCGCCTGGGCGACGGCTTCTACGAGCAGCGCCTCATCAATGAGCAGATCGCCCAGCTCACCGGCCAGCGCTTCCTGGGCAACTACACCAGTGAAGAAGCCCAGTACAAGGCCTTGATGGATGCGGGCATCACCTATGCCCAAACCTACAACCTGCGCCCCGGCATTGGCCTCACCGCCGCCCAGATGGCCCAGTTGACCAGCGACATTGTCTGGCTGGTCGAGCAAACGGTCACATTGCCTGACGGCGGCACCACCCAGGCCCTGGTGCCCCAGGTCTATGCGCGCGTGCAGACCGGCGACCTTGACGGCACGGGCACCTTGCTGGCCGGGCGAGAGGTGAACATCAACCTGGCCGGTGACATGACCAATACCGGCACCGTGGCCGGCCGCACCGTCATGGCCCTGACCGCCGAGAACGTCAACAACCTGGGCGGGCGCATCAGCGGCAATGACACCAGCATCACCGCCCGCAACGACCTGAACAACATAGGCGGCGCCATAGACGCCGCCAACAGCCTTGTTGTGGTCGCCGGGCGCGACCTTAACGTGGTCAGCACCACCAGCAGCGCCAGCAACTACACCGAAGGCACTACGGTCAACAATTTCAGCCACACCGGCATAGACCGCATCGCGGGCCTTTACGTTACCGGCGAGAACGGAGGCACGCTGCTGGCCAGCGCCGGGCGTGATGTCAACCTCATCGCAGGCATCATCGCCAACAATGGCGCGGCGGGTGACACCATCGTCACGGCCCAGCGCGACCTCAACCTGGGCACCGTGGGCACCAGCAGCAGTTCCAGCTTGGTGCGCGGCGTAGGCACCGACTTCCTGGAAGACCGCCAGAGCGCCGACGTGGGCAGCCAGATCAACGTACAAGGCAGCCTGACGCTGCAAGCCGGGCAAGACCTCAACGCAAAAGGCGCCAATGTACAGGCCGGCGGTGACCTGACGGCAGCGGCCGGCAACAACATCAACATCACGAATGGCCGGCAGACCAACAGCACCAGCTTTGGGCTGACCAGCAACGACGATGACCTGTTCAGCTCCAGCAGCACCACAGAGCGCCGCAGCAGCGAGCAGAACAATGCGGTCGGCTCTAGCCTGGGCGGCAGCACCGTCACCATGGTGGCCGGCAAAGACATCAATGTCAAAGGCTCCAGCGTCATCAGCGACACCGGCACCACCTTGGCCGCCGGCAAAAATCTCACCATCGAGGCTGCCACCAACACCAGCAACTCGACGTCCTTCTACGAGAAGAAAGAGTCCGGCATGCTTGACGGTGGCGGCATCGGCATCACCGTCGGCACCCGTGAGCAATCCACCGACCAGAAGAACCAGAACACCACCGCCGCAGCCAGCACCGTGGGCAGCATTGCCGGCAACGTCACGCTGGTGGCCAACGAGGCCTACAAGCAAGTCGGCAGCGACGTGATGGCTCCGGGCGGCGACATCACCATCCTGGCCAGGAAGGTCGACATTGTTGAGGCACGCGAAACCAGCCGCAGCGAGACCGAGCAGAAGTTCAAGCAGACCGGGTTAACGCTGGAAGTCACCTCGCCCATCATTAGCGCGATGCAAACCGTCGAGCAAATGAGCGAGGCCGCCAGCAACACGAGCGACGGCCGCAAGAAGGGGCTGGCAGCGGCCAACGTCGCCCTTGCAGCCAAAAAAGCCAGCGACGCCATCGAGGCGGGGCAAGGTACACGAATCAATGACAAGGACGGGCAGATTGCCACCGGCAGAGACGCAGACGGCAAGATCACCAGCCGCGACGCCACCGCCGTAGACAAGGTGGGCGGCATCAACATCGCCATCAGCCTAGGCAGCAGCGAAAGCCAGAGCAACAGCACCAGCCAAAGCAACACCGCCCGAGGCAGCGCTGTTACGGCAGGCGGCACCATCACCATCGCCGCCACCGGCGCCGGGCAAGACAGCAACTTGACGATTCAGGGCAGCAACGTGGAAGCCGGCCGCGCCGTGCAACTGCTGGCTGACAACCAGGTCAGGCTGCTCGCCGCACAGAACACCGCCAGCCAGAACAGCACCAACAGCAACAGTTCCGCCAGCCTGGGCATCAGCTTTGGCACCAACGGCCTGCTGGTCAATGCCAGCGTCAGCAAGGGCAAAGGCCGGGCCGATGGGGAAGACACCTTCTACACCAACACCCAGGTTTCGGCTGGCGAACAGGTCAGCATCATCAGCGGCGGTGACACCACGCTGCAAGGTGCGGTCGTGAAAGCCAACCAGGTCAAAGCCGACGTGGGCGGCAATCTCAACATCACCTCATTGCAAGACACCAGCACCTACACCAGCGAACAAAAGAGCTCGGGCGGCAGCCTTTCGGTCGGTGCGGGCAGCATGAGCGGCAGCATCAACGCCGCTAAAAGCAGCATTAACTCCGACTTCAAAAGCGTCGGCGAGCAAAGCGGCATCAAGGCCGCAAGCGGTGGCTTCCAGGTCAGCGTGGCGGGCAACACCGTCCTTCTGGGCAGCGTGATCGCCAGCGACACCCAGGCTGTCAATGCCCAGAAAAACAGCTTCCGTACAGGCGGCACGTTGACCATCGCAGACATCCAGAACACCGCGCTCTACGAAGGCAAGACCGACAGCTTTGGCATAGGCGGCGGCATGCAGGCGGAAACCAAGGGCATCAGCGGCCTGGGGATTGGCTATGGCCGCGCCAAGGGTGAAGCCAACAGCACCAGCAGCGCGGGTATCTCGGGGATTGCGGGCAACACCGCAGTCAGAAGCACCGATGCGGAAACCGGCCTCCAACGCATCTTTGATGCAGACAAGGTGCAGCGAGATATCGACGCGCAGGCGCAGATCACGCAGGCATTTACGCGGGACGCGACCAAGGCGGTGGGCGACTTCGCGCAAGGGAAGATGAATGAGGCTAAAGCGCTGAGAGCGCAAGCCGCTGATCAGCAAGACTCCGAACGCGCCCAGGCGCTGAATGATCAAGCACAGGCACTTGAAGACACCTGGGGCGAAGGCAAGGCGGGCCGGGTGCTCTTGCATACGGTGGTGGGAGGATTCGCAGGTGGTCTATCCGGTGCAGTGGGGGCTGCGACAAGCGCCAGCGCGGCAAACCTGATGAATGAATTTCAGAACGGCATTCAGCAGAGCTTGGAGGACTCGGGCATGAGCGCCGGGGCGGCCCGAGCCATTGCGCAAGGCCTCGCGACCGTAACAGCCGCGGGCATTGGCGCTGCGGTGGGCGGAGCGCAAGGGGCGGTGACGGCTGCTGCCGTGGATGCCAATAACCGACAGTTGCATTTAGTTAGCAAAGATCAAGTCAGAGCACTGGCAAAGGAAGAGGCTGTTAAGTTAGGGATCACAGAAGAAAAGCTTTACCAGGCTAGCCTGATGGTGCTAGGTGACTATTTCGATGCTAACGGGGATATCCGCCCGGAGTTCAACAACGTAACCGTGGACGAGTACATGCAGGCGCAACGAATGTTGCTTGCGCAGCCAGCGAACTCACTCATGGCAAGGGAGATGGCCGAAGCGTTGCGTGTTGTTCTGCCGCAGTTTGCTTCGCCTGACGAGGGAACCGTTAACGTTGGTCGCGTTATCGCCGGCTTGACAAGAGCTGTAGGTGTAGCGGCGATTAAGGCTAAGAACCCTACAGTGGGCATTGGGGCAAATGGGGGAACGGTAGCCGATGAGTTTGCGGCATTGGGTCGCATTGGTGAAAATGCGAATGGCCCGGTACTTAACGGGAAGACACCGAATTCTGTTTTATTTCAGCAAGCCGAACAACTGTCTACGGCTAAACCGTATCAGTCAACGTTTCCCCGCGATTTGAATGAGCAAGCCCTTTGGAATAGAGTTTTAGATAATCCGGCAGCGGGGCGAGGTTTACAGGGCCTAAGCGGCGATCAGCGATTCGCTCAGTCAGCTGGTTTTATAAAAATGGAGGCCTCACACAAATTGCCTGATGGTTCAAGTATCTCTGTTCACTATCAATACAATTCGATAACAGGCAAGGCATACGATATGAAGATCGTAACTCCGCAGCCTTCAGTTTTACAGCCAGGCCCTAGCTTTACACCGAAAAAGTAATTATGAAAATCACGGAAAAAATATCAGGACAAAGTTTCACGGTCTACGCGATTTATTGGGCTAGAGACAAAACCTATTTTTATTATTTTCCTGCGCGTAGCGGGGGGCTTTCCAGTATTGCTGAAGATGAAATGGAGATTACTGACCCCACCATCGGCAACGATTTTGAATATGTTCGTACTGGCGAAATTTTTTCGGGATTTTTTCACAAGTATCTGATTAGAGAGAAACTTTTGGATGACCTTCTCGATCATGACCCGGTTGCTTACAAGAAATTTGTTTCGCTACTAGGAAGAGAACCATAGCTCTGTTGGGGCAAAGGGTGTGGATGTTCGCGCTTATTTGATCCGTATTTCCACCGAGCGCTGAGCCATTGGTGACGCCCCTTTGCACAGGACCGGAGCCCGCATTTCAGGGCTGCGATAGAGTCAAGCGACTGCGAAAAAGGCGGAGCATATCGACGCGAAACTCAACAGGCCGAGCTAATTAATGAAAAAAATTCGACTGTGCCCCGACTATTTTTGTTCACCAATATGGCATGACGATGGCGAAACCTCGGGAGAGTATGGTGATATTGATCCATACCAATTGCCGATTTCCCAGACCCTTGCGGCAGAAATAGTGGCATGGGCCGCTTGGTATGAAGCTGGTCTTGATATGAACGATCCGGGTAATTCAAAAGGCATGACTGTCGAAGAGCAAGCAGCTTTTTTGTCGGAAGGAGAAAGACTGCTAGAACGCTTAAAACTCGAATTGGGACCAGAATTCGATGTCAGAAAAGGCTCCATTTTGTAAACCTCCAGATAAATGACATTGCCAGACGGCAGCACCCAGCGCGTGCTGGTACCCCAGGTGTACGCACCAACGGCTTGCTGTTCAATGCCAGCGTCAGCAAGGGCAAAGGCCGGGCTGATGGGGAAGGCACCTTTTACACCAACACCCAGGTCAAGGCTGGCGAGCAAGTCATCATCATCAGCGGCGGTGACACCACGCTGCAAAGTGCGGTCGTGAAGGCCAACCAGGTCAAAGCCGACGTGGGCGGCAATCTCAACATCAGCTCATTGCAAGACACCAACACCTACACCAGCGAACAAAAGAGCTCGGGCGGCAGCCTCTCGGTCGGTACAGGCAGCATGAGCGGCAGCACGGCGGCGGCATCAGCGTTGGCACACAAGAGCAATCCACCGAGCGAAAGGCGCAAGGCACCACCGCTGCCGCCAGCACCATGGGCAGCATCGCCGGCAACGTCACCCTGCAAGCCGGTGAGGCTTACAAGCAGGTCGGCAGCGACGTGATCGCCCCCGCAGGCGACATCACCATCCTCGCCAAGACGGTCGATATTGTGGAAGCCCGCGAAACCAGCCGCAGCGAAACCGAGGAGAAGTTCAAACAATCGGGCTTCACCGTCAGCATCAGCAACCCCCTCATCAGCGCCCTGGAAACCGGCCAGCAAATGGCAGACGCGGCCAGCAACACCGGCGACGGCCGCATGCAGGCGCTGGCCGGTGCGGCAGCGGCCTTCAAGGGCTACAACACCTACAAGGGTTTGACCGATGCGGCAGGCAACTTCGACGCGAAAGCCGCCGCCGACATCACCATCAACCTCAGCTACGGCAGCTCTGAAAGCGAAAGCAAAAGCAGCAGCCAAAGCAACACCGCCGCCGGCAGCACCGTGGCCGCAGGCAACAACCTGACCGTCGTCGCCACAGGCGCAGGCCAGGCCAGCAACCTGACAGCGCGAGGCGCAACCCTCACCGCCGGCAACAACGCCACCCTGCTTGCAGACAACCATGTCAACCTGCTCGCCAGCCAGAACACCGCCAGCCAGGAAAGCAGCAACAGCTCAAGCTCCAGCAGCGTGGGCGTGAGCTACGGCGTCGTCTCGCAAAGTTTCAGCTTCAGCGCCAGCGCCAGCCAAAGCCAGGGCAACAGCAACGGCAGCGACACCAGCTACACCAACACCCAGGTCACGGCAGGCAACACCGCCAGCATCATCAGCGGCGGCGACACCAACCTCATAGGCGCCGTGGTGGCGGCCAACACCGTCAAGGCCAACGTAGGCGGCAACCTCAACATCCAAAGCCTGCAAGACACCAGCACCTACACCAGCGAGCAACGCTCAATCGGCGCGAGCATCAGCTTTGGCAAGGGCAGCGTCACTGGCGGGGGCGTCAGCGCCTCCAACAGCAACATCGACAGCAGCTACGCGTCGGTCGGGCAGCAAAGCGGTATCAAGGCTGGGGATGGCGGCTTCCAGGTCAATGTGGCGGGTAGCACTGACCTCAAGGGGAGCGTGATTGCCAGCACGCAGGCTGCGGTGGAGCAAGGCAAGAACAGCTTCAATACGGGCGGCACGCTCACACTAAGCGATATCCAGAACACGGCCAGCTATGAAGGCAAGGCTATGGGCCTGAGCATCGACGTGGGTCAACAGGCCGGCAAGTTTGGTGTGAGCGGTGTGGGCGCTGGCATTGGCAGCGACAAGGGCGAGGCTAGCAGCACCAGCAGTGCAGGCATCTCGGGCATTGCGGGTAACACCGCAGTCCGAAGCACCGATGCTGAGACGGGATTGGGAAGATATTTGATGCAAATAGGGTGCAAAAAGAGATTAATGCACAGGTGCAGATCACGCAAGCATTTGGCAAAGAGGCATCTAAAGCGGTAGGCACCTATGCCATTGAGAAGATCCGCGAAGCTAGCACCCTCCGCCGCCAGGCAAACGATGCGACCGATGAAGCTACCAAAACAGAACTGAACGCCCGTGCTAAAGCTCTGGAAGATGCATGGGGGCTGGATGGTACTTCAAGACTCGCGCTGCATGTAGTCATTGGCGGGCTCGGTGGTGGTGTCAGCGGAGCCGCGGGTGCTGCTGCAGCCACCTACACGACCAGTCAGTTGGCTGAGAAGATATTCAGCAGCGACCTTCCTCCGGCCTTGAAAGAAACACTGATCGTCACGTTAGGTGGTCTCGCTGGCGCTGTGGTCGGCGGCAGCAGCGGTGCGGGAGCCGGGCTGAACGAAGCAGGCAACAACGCTGTTCAGATAATTCCCGTTGCGGTTGCCGAAGGTGCGTTGCTCGCCTGTGTGCGAATTCCTGCCTGCGTTCAAGCCGTGGCCAGGGCTCTGGTCGCTGGGGGTGCTTATGTAAGCTCTGCCGCCGCTGCCGCCGCAATTGCCGCCCATAGCGATGCAGTTACGCAATTTGTTGCCGACCAGTGGAACGACATAAAAGGAATCATGACTGGAAGCAACAGCAATTTGCTGTCGCCTCCAGCACCTATTACTACACCGATCACCACGGACAACGGCCCCAACCATACGGGTAATACCGATGGTCTGCCCGGCGTGTCAAACAATACGGGTGGAAGCCAAATCAATAACCCGAACGCGGGCGGCAACACGACCACAACACCAATTGCGGGGCCTCTCGTTCCTGGTATTGTGATGAGCAACGGATACCAAGTAAAACCTACTGACAGTTATGCCCCTGATTGGCGAACGGCCGTTGATCGAGCATTTGATTCAATTGGTCTCCCCAAGGAAGAATTCTCACCGTCCAAATGGGCGCAAGATGCAAATGGAAAGAGCTTTCCTGTCGAATGGACTCACCCGTCGGGAGCGGAAGTAAATATCGACATTGGCCACAGCAATCCGGATGCTCCATCGACCCCTCACATAGGATGGCAAACTGGTGGAAAACGAAATAGCGGAGGCCATATAGTCGGCCACGTATTTGTGCCAGATGTTCCAGTTAATCGATCACCTAAAAAGTAAATTTTATGAGTAATGCTGTTGCAAACGAAATAGTAAGAGCCGCTGAAGCTTCGGGCGTAAAACTGGCCCCCCTTTCCCCAGTTGATGAGGCGGAATTCTGGGCTTCCTTGCAGTCCAAATTTAATCTGAAGATGGATGGGCAACTGTGGTGCCAAATGCAGTTTTCGTACAACAAGTTTGACCCAGAGGGATGGCGTGCTTTGCCAACTTTCTTCTCCGACTGGCCGAACTTAATGTTTTGTGACCCCTACAAACAGGTACCGATCTATCGAATTTCTTCCCCTGAAGATTTGGTCAAACTACTCGGAGAGAGCTTTCACTTCGTCTTTTATCTGAGTAGGTTCGATCTATCGAAGATTGCAGTTTTTGATGATCACGAGTGCCTTCGCGTCACTTGATATTGACAATGCGCCTGACTGTGGATTTTCGTGTTTATTTGATCCGCTTTTCCATCGAGCGCTGAATCGCTCTTTATTCGGCCATCTGGACAGGCGGCAAACTTCCAGAGCACATTCCAAGTTCTTGCCGACGGAACGCGTCGCCCGAGTACAGTCATCCCACAACATTAAGGGTACAAAAAAATGAAATTTCCTAGTGAGTTGGAATTTTTAGAGTCTTTTGGGATTGAGCCCGTTGAAGTTGATGCCTCGATGGCTGTTGATTTCCATCGCCATTTGAGCCAGTTAGAACTCCAATTTCCATCTAACCCCTACCCATCTAGGCCTACCGCACGAGTTTTGAATGCGGGGAATCAGAAGTGATATCAGCATCGCGAGCGCCCTCCGCTCTCAAAAAGCGTGGGTCAAGCGACGATGGAAAGACGGGGTCAGGCTTTAGCGCAATTCAACAAGCTCAAGCTCCAGCAGCGTGGGCGTGAGCTACCAGTCACCGCTGGAAGACGGCATGCAGCATTTCCATGAGTGGTACCGGCGGACCATGGGGCTCGCCAGTCCGTTTTGATGCATATTTGAATCAAATCGGTCTCTAGCCCAATAGGTGTATGGGCATATAGCTATGAATTTAATAGCAAAGTGAGATGCTTTCAGGCTGGCCCTTTGTAGCCAGTTTTAACAACTTTCCCTGCCGGGTTGGCGCGCAATGGCGGTCAAGACTCTTCTAAGTCATTGATTTATATGGAGTATTTCGCCGAGCGGGCTACCCGCCATTCGGCTGTAACGATTAAGGGCAATCATGACCCGCTATCATTGGCGCCATGCTTGAACAACGTATCGAACAACAGTTCATTGACAGCGCCGACTTGAAGTACCAGGCGGCGCAGGTGCTTTCCAAGCCGATTGCGGCAGCCGTGCAGGCCATCCTGGCCAGTGTCACCAGTGGCGGCAAGGTGCTGGCTTGCGGCAATGGGGGCTCGGCGGCGGATGCCCAGCACTTCGCGGCGGAGTTTGTGGGGCGCTATGAGCGTGAGCGGCCCGAGCTGGGCGCGATTGCGCTGACAACCGACAGCTCCATCATCACGGCGATCGCCAACGACTACGACTTCACGGTCATCTTCTCCAAGCAGGTGCGTGCCCTGGGCGGCGCCGGCGATGTGTTGCTGGCCATCAGCACCAGCGGCAACTCGGCCAATGTGCTGGCCGCCATCGAGGCCGCGCACGAGCGCGAGATGACGGTGGTGGCGCTGACAGGGCGGGGCGGCGGCAAGATGACCCACGCCTTGCGCGAAACCGACGTGCATATCTGTGTGCCGCATGAGCGAACCGCGCGCATCCAGGAAGTGCATCTTCTTGTCCTCCATTGCATCTGCGACGGCGTGGACACCCAGTTACTTGGCGACCAGGAGACCTCTGTATGAAATTTGCTTCGTTGAAACGGCTGACCTTGGCCATCGGTGTGTCGGCTTTGATCGGCAGCACGTTGACGGCCTGTTTTCCGCTGGTGGTGGGGGGCGTTGCGGGTGGCGCATTCGTCGCCACCGACCGCCGCACATCCGGCGCTCAGCTGGAAGACGAAGGCATTGAACTGCGTGCCACCAGCCGTATTCGCAGCAACGTGGGCGAACGCGTGCATGTCAACCTGACCAGCTACAACCGCCAGGTGCTGCTGACGGGCGAAGTGCCCAATGCACAAGACAAGCAGCTGGTCGAGCAGATTGTTGCGCGTGTCGAGAATGTGAGCTCGGTAGTGAACGACCTGGCCGTGATGGGCAACTCGACGCTGACGCAGCGCTCGTCCGACACGCTGGTGACCGGCCGTGTAAAAGCCATGCTGGTGGATGCGCGTGACCTGTCGTCGAACGCCTTCAAGGTGGTGACGGAGCGCGGCACGACCTACCTGATGGGCCGGGTCACGCAGCGCGAAGCTGACCGCGCCACCGAAGTGGTGCGCTCGACGCCAGGCGTGCAAAAGGTCATCCGGATTTTTGAGATCATCAGCGAAGAAGAGCTGGCCCGCATGTTGCCGGCCAAAGCGGCGCCTGCAACGCCAGCCAACCAGGCCAAGCCTGCAGGCGGCTGATACTTCCCTGAAGCTTCTTCACGAGCTTTCGCTCAAAGAAAAAGGCGCCACTTCGGCGCCTTTTTCTTTTGGGGTTGTTTTTAAGCGCTTACTTCAGCCGCTTGATCAGGCTCGACGTATCCCATCGCTGGCCGCCCATGGCCTGCACGTCCGCATAAAACTGGTCGACCAGCGCCGTCACCGGCAGGCGGGCGCCGTTGCGCTTGGCTTCGTCCAGCACCAGGCCCAGATCCTTGCGCATCCAGTCGACGGCAAAACCAAAATCAAACTTGTCGGCCACCATGGTTTTGCCGCGGTTGTCGAGCTGCCAGCTTTGCGCCGCGCCCTTGCCGATCACGTCGAGCACCTGGTTCACGTCGAGCCCGGCTTTCTGGCCAAAGGCGATGGCTTCGCTCAGGCCCTGCACCAGCCCGGCGATGCAGATCTGGTTGACCATCTTGGTGAGCTGGCCCGCACCGCTGGCGCCCATCAGAGTGAAGGCTTTTGAAAACGCCATGCCGACGGGTTTGACGGTGTCAAACGCGGCAGCGTCGCCGCCGCACATCACGGTGAGCGCGCCGTTCTGCGCGCCGGCCTGGCCGCCTGAGACGGGCCCGTCGATGAACTGCAGGCGCAGCGCTGCAGCCGCAGCGGAAAGCTCACGCGCCACATCGGCCGAGGCGGTGGTGTGGTCGACAAAAATCGCGCCGGGCTTCATGCCGGCAAACGCGCCGTCGGCGCCCAGCGTGACGGAGCGCAAATCATCATCGTTGCCGACACAGCAAAACACGATGTCGGCATCTGCCGCCGCCAGGCGCGGCAGCGGAGCGTGCGCGGGAGTGGCCGTGGCCGCAAACTCTGCACACCAGGCTTCTGCCTTGGCGGGGCTGCGGTTGTACACCGTCACGCGGTGGCCGGCCAGCGCCAGGTGCCCGGCCATGGGGTAACCCATGACGCCCAGGCCCAGGAAGGCGACTTTGCGGGGGGAAGAAGGTTCGTAGGTTTTGGAGGCGGTGCTGGACATGGGATGGAGGGAGGGGTGATGAAGGAATAGCGGAAACGGCTGCGCCCATCTGACCGCCGGCGTGTTGCCCAGGCCGGCGGCGGCGCCTTACACGATGGCGAAGTTCTCGGTGCCTGCGGACAGGTCGGTTGATTTGGCGCGCTGGGAGTTGAGCTTGATTTGCAGGCGCAGGTCGTTCACCGAGTCGGCATTGCGCAGGGCGTCTTCGTAGGTGATGAAGTGGCTCTCGAAGGCGTCATACAGCGCCTGGTCGAAGGTCTGCATGCCCAGGTTGCGGCTCTTCTTCATGATCTCTTTGACCTCGGAGACTTCGCCCTTGAAGATCAGGTCGGAGATCAGCGGCGAGTTGAGCATGACTTCCACCGCGGCAAAACGGCCCTTGCCGTCCTGCTTGGGCACCAGCCGCTGCGAAATAATCGCCTTGAGATTGAGCGACAAGTCCATCAGCAACTGGGCGCGGCGTTCTTCAGGGAAGAAGTTGATCACGCGGTCGAGCGCCTGGTTGGCGCTGTTGGCATGCAGGGTGGCCAGGCACAAGTGGCCGGTTTCGGCGAAGGCGATGGCGTGTTCCATGGTTTCGCGGTCGCGGATCTCGCCCATCAGAATCACGTCGGGCGCCTGGCGCAGCGTGTTTTTCAGGGCCGCTTCCCAGCTGTCGGTGTCCAGGCCCACTTCGCGCTGGGTGATCACGCAGTTCTTGTGCGCGTGCACAAACTCCACCGGGTCTTCAATCGTGATGATGTGGCCGTAAGACTGCTCGTTGCGCCAGTCGACCATGGCGGCCAGTGTGGTGGATTTGCCTGAGCCCGTGGCGCCGACCAGAATGGTCAGGCCGCGTTTGCTCATCACCACTTCTTTCAGCACCTGGGGCACGCCCAGGCCGTCAATGGTAGGCAGCGTGGCCGGAATCGTCCGCATCACCATGCCGACCTTGCCTTGCTGGATAAAGGCGTTTACACGAAAACGCCCCACGCCGGGCGGCGAGATGGCGAAGTTGCATTCCTTGGTGCGCTCAAACTCGGCGGCCTGCTTGTCGTTCATGATCGAACGCGCCAGCGCCAGCGTGTGGCCGGCGTTCAGCGGTTGCGGCGAAACCTTGGTCACCTTGCCGTCCACCTTCATCGCCGGCGGAAAGTCGCCCGTGATGAACAAGTCACTGCCGTTGCGGCTGACCATCAGTTTCAGCAGGTCGTTAATGAATTTACTGGCCTGGTCGCGTTCCATTTGCGACTCCTTTCAAACAGATTCTGTGGTCAACGGAAAGACGGTGGGCTGGATCAGCCCGGGAAATTGTCGGGAATCTTCGCTTTGCCGCGTGCTTCTGCGGCCGATATGACATTGCGCTTCACCAGATCTGTCAGGTTCTGGTCCAGCGTCTGCATGCCCACGCTGTTGCCGGTCTGGATGGACGAATACATCTGCGCGACCTTGGCTTCGCGGATCAAGTTACGGATGGCGCTGGTGCCCAGCATGATCTCGTGCGCCGCCACGCGGCCCGCGCCGTCTTTGGTTTTGCACAGGGTTTGCGAGATCACGGCCTGCAGCGACTCCGACAGCATGGAGCGGATCATTTCTTTTTCTTCGGCGGGGAACACGTCGATGATCCGGTCAATCGTTTTGGCGGCGCTGGAGGTGTGCAGCGTGCCGAAGACCAGGTGGCCGGTTTCAGCGGCCGACATGGCCAGTCGAATGGTTTCCAGGTCGCGCATTTCACCCACCAGGATGGCGTCCGGATCTTCGCGAAGCGCGGATTTCAGCGCGGCGTTAAAGCTCAGGGTGTGCGGGCCGACTTCACGCTGGTTGATCAGGCATTTTTTGGATTCGTGCACGAACTCGATCGGGTCTTCCACCGTGAGGATGTGGCCGTACTCGTTTTCGTTCAGATAGTTGACCATGGCGGCCAGCGTGGTGGACTTGCCCGAACCGGTAGGGCCGGTGACCAGCACCATGCCGCGCGGCTTCATGGCCAGGTCGCCGAAAATCTTGGGGGCGTTGAGTTGCTCCAGCGTCAGGATTTTGGACGGGATGGTCCGCAGCACGGCGCCGGCGCCGCGGTTCTGGTTGAAGGCATTGACGCGAAAGCGGGCGAGGCCGTCGATTTCAAACGAGAAGTCGACTTCGAGGAATTCTTCGTAGGTTTTGCGCTGGGTGTCGTTCATGATGTCGTACACCATGGAATGCACCTGCTTGTGGTCCAGCGGGTCGATGTTGATGCGCCGCACATCGCCGTGAACCCGGATCATGGGCGGCAAGCCTGCCGACAAATGCAAGTCGGACGCCTTGTTCTTGACGCTAAAGGCCAGCAGCTGCGTGATATCCATCCCAAGACCCTCTAAATGGTTTCTAAACTAAGCTTACAGTTCGATTATGACCACGATTGTGCGCAATCTCCAGCTTGTCCGTGACCGGATAACCACGGCCTGCTTCGCGGCCAACCGCCACCCCGCCAGCGTGCGGCTGCTGGCCGTGTCCAAAACCTTCAGCGCCGAGGCGGTGGCCGACGCCGCCTCGGACGGCCAGCGCGCCTTCGGCGAAAACTACATTGCCGAGGGCGTAGAGAAGATCCTGGCGCTGCGGGGCCAGCCGGGCCCTGCGCTGGAGTGGCACTGCATAGGCCCGGTGCAAAGCAACAAAACCCGCCTGGTGGCCGAGCACTTTGACTGGGTGCAGTCGGTGGACCGCCTCAAAATCGCCCAGCGCCTGAGCGAGCAGCGGCCGCCCGAACTGCCGCCGCTGCAGATCTGCCTGCAGATCAATGTGGACGGCGGGGCCAACAAATCGGGCCTGGCGCCGGATGAAGTCCTGGCGCTGGCGCAAGAGGTGGCCCAATTGCCGCGCCTGGTGCTGCGCGGCCTGATGTCCATTCCGGAGCCTGCTATTGATTTTGTAGCGGCATGTGCAGTCCACGCGCGGGCCAGGGCCATTTTTGATGAGATAAATTCAGCGGGCGTGCTGCCCGCGCCCATGGACACCTTGTCGATGGGGATGACCGCCGACCTGGAAGCCGCCATTCATTCCGGCAGCACCATGGTGCGCGTAGGTACGGCGATCTTTGGTGGCCGCTGAGCTGGTTCGCACTGCCCTTCGATACCTCAGGGCGAACGGGGAAGGAGAGATTTAGTCAGAGCGATTGCAGAGAGCTCCCCAACCCAGCATGAGCCGCGGAACCGGCTTTGCCGGGCCGCAGGGCGGGCGGCCCCCTCGGGGGGCAGGAAGCTACACGCAGTGAGCGACCGTGGGGGCTATTTCCTTGGTTTGATGTTCCCGCAGTCCGCCGACAGCCATTTGCCTGAAGCATCCATGGTCATCTTCTCGGGCTTGCCTTTGACGGTGCTCGTGGTGTTCATCTTCATGGTGTAGGCGGTGTCGCCGTTGAAGGTCATCTCGCCTTCGCCGCTGGAAGGCGGCTGGCTGCAGGTGTAGGCGATCTTCATGGTGTTGCCGCTGCGCGGTGACCGGGTGGTTTTGCAGTCGCCTTGCTGCTGCTGGGGCATCTCGTTGCGCTCGGCCATTTCCTTGGTGATGCACATCTTCATGGTCATGCCGCCGCCGGCGCCGGAGCCCATGGACATGCCCTGTTTGCCCATCATGTCCTGCATCTGCTTGCGCTGCTCGGGCGACATGCTGGCCAGCTGCTTTTCCATGTTGGCCATGGCTTTTTCCATCTCGCCGGAGCTGGATTGCATCTTGTTGGTGATTTCCCACAAGCCGGGCTTGGTGGTTTGCGCAGCGGCGCCGGTGGCCAGTACCAGCGCGGCGGCTGCGAGGAGGGTGGTGTTGAATTTTTTCATGGGGCGTTCCTGTTGTGGGGCAAACACGGGAGAAGCAGCTCGCATTATTGCCAGCGGCCGGGGCTTGGCAAGCCCGCCCTGGTGTCAGCGCATGAACTTCCCGCCCCGCCCGATGATGGTCAGGTCGGTAAAGCGCGAGCCCTCGTGGTTTTTGGGTGCGTAGTTGACGGTGAGGCCGCCCATGTTGTGGTCGCGCATCGACTCCAGCGCCGTCATCAGGCTCTCGCGGGTCAGGTTTTTGCCGGCGCGGCGCAGCCCTTCGGTAAACACCCGGGCCGCCAGGAAGCCCTCCATGCTGGAGAAGTCAAAGTCCTTGTTGCCGGCCTCCGTCATGCGCTGCTGGTACTCGCGCACGATGGCCGACGAGGGCGTGTAGGGGAAGGGCATCACCTGAGAAATCGTCACCCCGGCGCCGGCGTCGCCCAGCTCTTCGGCCAGCGCCTTGGAGCCAACGAAGCTCACATTGAAGAACTGCCCGCCATAGGCCTTGGCCCGAGCTTGCTTGATCAGGGCCGCGCAGGATTTGTAGGCGCTGATCTGGATCACCGCTTCCGGCGAGGCCTTGAGGATCTCCGCCAGCGGCGCTGAAACGTCCACGCTGTTGCGCTCCACCGTCACGCTGGCGGCTGGTTTCAGGTTGCGCTTGGTCAGGGCCCGCATCACGCCTTCAAGCCCTGCCTTGCCGTAGGAGTCGTTCTGGTAGAAGACGGCAATTTTGGTGATGCCGACGGTGCTCAGGTGCTGCACGATGCGCTCGGTTTCGTCAAAGTAGCTGGCGCGCACATGAAAGAGGTTGCGGTTGAAGGGCTCGCGCAGCGCCTGCGCGCCGGTGAAGGGGCCGATCAGCGGGATGCCCGCCGCGTTGATGGCCGGCACCGCTGCCAGCGTAGTGGGTGTGCCGACCGAGCCGATGAGCGCGAACACCTTGTCTTCTTCGATCAGGGCCTTGACGGCAGCGGCGGCTTTTTCGGGCTCATAGCCGTCGTCACGCGAGATCAGCTTGAGCGTGCGGCCGCTGATGCCGCCCGCCGCATTGACCGCATTGAAATGCGCCAGGATGCCCAGCTGCATGCGCTGGCCCAGCTGGGCCGCGGGGCCGGTCTGGGCGGCGAACTGCCCGACCTGGATTTCGGTGTCTGTCACCCCGGTTTCCGCGGCATGGGCGGGAGAGGTGAGTAAGGCGAGCAAGGCGGGTAAGGCGAAAAAAGCTGAAAAAAGGGCGAGCAGTGTTGCGGCGCGCGAGAACCATGGCTTGTCGTTCATCTGTAAGACTCCCTGAAGGCGCTATGGCCTGTGTTGCCTGGCTGCGGTTGACCTATGCAATCCGCTTCTTAGGTGCCTGCAAGGTAAGCCAAGGCCACCCGCTTGGCAACGCGGTTAGCCCGCTGATCACGTGATTTCGGCGCTGAAAGCGTGAAAAAGAGCCTTGAAAACCGAAAAACGCGTCTTTTCCGGTTCCGTCGGGGCTTACGCCGATGGCGAAACTACACCCCCAGCGCCAGCCGGGTGGTGTTTTTGACTTCTTCCATCACCGCATAGGTGCGGGTTTCGCGCACACCCGGCAGCTGCCACAACACCGTGCCGGCAAAGGATCGGTAAGCCGCCATGTCGGCCATGCGGGTCTTGAGCAGGTAGTCAAATCCGCCGGCCACCATGTGGCATTCGCTGATCTCATGGTGCACCTGCACGGCAGCCTTGAAAGCCTCAAACACATTGGGTGTGGTGCGGTCCAGCAGCACCTCGACGAACACCATCATCCCGGCGCCCAGCTTGAGCGGGTTGAGCAGTGCTTCGTAGCCCAGGATGTAGCCGTCGCGCGTGAGGCGCTGCACCCGGGCCAGCACGGCGGTAGGTGACAGCGCCACGCTTTCGGCCAGCTTGAGGTTGGAAATCCGGCCGTCCTGCTGCAGAACATTCAGGATTTTCAGGTCAATGCGGTCAATTTCTGGGGATGCTTCAAACATGGGTAGTGAATTATTCGGTGAATGGCGCAAATTTAGCGGGAAATTCGGTGCGCTTCAAGGGAATATCGCCGTATCGCGCCTGAACAGCCGCTTTCACCGTGAAACCCTCTATGGAGCCCCTGATGCCAGTGTCCCCCCGCCTGCCTTTCCCCTATCGCCCTGAAGCCGAGATCGTCGCCGGCCACTTGCAGGGCCTGGCCGGTGCGCTGGACTGGGCGGCGGCGGCGCATTCGGCCCAGCCCTGGGTGCAGGCCGTGCGCGACAACCCGCCGCCTTTCTGGGCCATGGAAAGCCTGCTCAAGGAATACCCGATCTCCAGCGCCGAGGGCTTGGCGCTGATGCGGTTGGCCGAAGCCCTGCTGCGTGTGTCCGACGCCGAAACCGCGATTGCGCTGACGGCCGACCAGCTGGGCCGGGCCGACTTCGACGGCGCCGGCGATGGGGTGATGGCGCGGCTGTCGGCCTCGGCCATTGCGATGTCGAAAATGTTCCTGCCTGAGGGTGGCCAGCCCAACATCATGAGCAAGCTGGGCGCGCGAACCGTGGTGGCAGCCACTCTGCGCGCCGTGCAGTTGCTGGGCCGCCAGTTTGTACTGGGCCAAACCATTGCTGACGCCATGGCCGAGGCCGATGACAGCCGCAAAAAGATTCCCAACCTGCGCTTCAGCTACGACATGCTGGGCGAGGGTGCGCGCACGGATGCCGATGCGCTTCGCTACCTGGCCAGCTACACCGATGCTATTAAATCAATAGCTGCCGGTGCAAGTGCCGCAAGGGCTACCGAGCAAAATGACGGTATATCCATCAAGCTCAGCGCGCTGCACCCGCGCTACGAAGACGCCCAACGCGAGCGCGTGATGGCCGAGCTGGTGCCGCGTGTCTGGGGGCTGTGCGAGCTCTCGGCCAAGGCCAACATCAACCTGACCATAGACGCCGAAGAAGTCGACCGGCTGGAGTTGTCGCTGGACGTGTTTGAGGCACTGGCCGCGCTGGTGGCGCAGCATCATCCGCAGTGGCAGGGCTTTGGCCTGGCCATGCAGGCCTACCAGACTCGCGCGCTGGAACTCATCGGCCACATCGCGGCGATCGCCCGCAAATACAAGCTGCGCCTGATGTGCCGGCTGGTCAAGGGCGCGTATTGGGATTCAGAGATCAAGCGTGCGCAGGAGCTGGGCCTGCCGCACTACCCGGTGTTCACGCACAAGCACCACACCGATGTGTCGTACCTGGCGTGCGCGCAGGCGCTGCTGGCCGCGCCCGATGCGATCTACCCGCAGTTTGCCGGCCACAACGCCGCGACCATCGCCGCGATTTTGCAGATGGCGTCGCGGGTACGTGCCCCCACGCTTGTCGCTTCGCGTACTGCGCTGCCCCCCGAGGGGGCTGTTCCGCCTAAGGGCGGCCTGTCGGCGGAACCCGCAGTGCGAACCCAGTTCGAGTTGCAGCGCCTGCACGGCATGGGCGAGGGCGTGTTCCGCGAGGTGCTGAAGAACCCGCTGATTAGCTGCCGCGTGTATGCGCCCGTGGGTGCCCACCGCGACCTGCTGGCCTACCTGGTGCGCCGCCTGCTGGAGAACGGCGCCAACTCCTCCTTTGTGCACCAATTGGCCGACGAATCGGTGGGCATGGGCGAGCTGCTGACGTCGCCGCTGCGCCTGGAGCCCGAATCGTCCTTGCCGCTGCCGCCCGCGCTCTACGGCCCTGCCCGGCCCAACAGCCTGGGGCTGGACCTGACGGTGCAAAGCATGCGCGCGCCGCTGCTCGCCGCGCTGGCCACCACCGCTGTGCCGGCGGTGCCGGAGTTTGATGCCAAATCGGCCTCCAGCCGAATAGCTACATGTGCCGTCAGCTATCAAAAATGGAGCAAGGTGGCGGTCGCCGAGCGCGCCGCCATCCTGCGCCGTGCCGCCGACGCGATGGAGCGGCAGATGCCGAAGTTCTGCGCGCTGCTGGTGAAAGAAGCCTTCAAGACCTGGGGCGACGCGGTGTCGGAAGTGCGTGAAGCGGTGGACTTTTTGCGCTACTACGCGGGCGAGGCCGAGCGCATCATGCAGCCGGTGGCGCTGCCCGGCCCGACCGGCGAGACCAACGAGCTGCGCCTGTCGGCGCGCGGCGTATGGGTGTGCATCAGCCCGTGGAATTTTCCGCTGGCCATCTTCACCGGCCAAGTGGCAGCCGCGCTGGCAACGGGCAATGCGGTCGTCGCCAAGCCTGCGGAGCAAACGCCCGGCGTGGCCTGGGAAGCTGTGAAGCTGCTGCATGAAGCGGGCGTGCCCGAAGGCGCGCTGCAACTGGCGCACGGCCCGGGTGAGACCGTGGGCGCCGCGCTGGTGGCCGCACCGCTGGTGGCCGGCGTGGTGTTCACCGGCTCCACCCAAGTCGCCAAAATCATCAACCGCGCGCTGGCCGCCAAAGACGGCCCCATCGTGCCGCTGATTGCCGAAACCGGCGGCATCAACGCCATGCTGGTCGACAGCACGGCGCTGCCCGAGCAGGTGGCCGACGCGGTGGTGCAAAGCGCGTTTCGCTCCGCCGGCCAGCGTTGCTCGGCGCTGCGCCTGCTGTGTGTGCATGAAGGCATCGCCGACCATGTGATCGAGATGATCAAAGGCGCGGCCAAAGAACTGGTGGTGGGCGAGACGGCGGACCTCGCCACCGATGTCGGCCCGGTGATCGACCGCGAGGCGTATGACAACATCCAGAAGCACCTGCAGCGCCTGGGCTCCACGTCAAAAGTGCTTGTGGCCCAAGAAGCACGTGGGCATGCAGCTACTGATTCGATAGCAAACATCATTCCTCCCGCTGCCTTTGAAGTGCGCAGCCTGGCCGAAGTGAAGGATGAAATCTTCGGCCCGGTGCTGCAGGTGCTGCGCTGGGGCAGCGGCGATCTGAAAGACCCGGAAGCGGTGATCGCGCAGATCAACGCACTGGGTTACGGCCTCACGCTGGGCATTCAGACGCGCATCGATTCACGCGCGCAGGCGCTGGCGGCGGCGGCCCATGTGGGCAATATTTATGTGAACCGCAACATGATTGGTGCGGTGGTGGGCGTGCAGCCGTTTGGCGGCGAGGGGCTTTCAGGCACCGGCCCCAAGGCGGGTGGCCCGCACTACCTGTACCGGTTTTGCGCTGAGCAGACGGTGACGGTGAATACCACCGCGGCCGGAGGCAATGCGGCTTTGCTGGCGGGCGGCCACTGACAGTCGGCTTGTGCCGGCAGTGAACGGGGTTTATAGATCTTTTGGCCCGCAGCCCAATAGCTGCATGGGCAAGCAGCTCCTGAATTTATAGCAAAGCCAGCAGCCGCTCAACGATGGCATGCGCATAGCGGCTGGCCACTTCTTCGACAAACTTCGGGAAGTCCACGTGCGCACTGTCGTCGGCGCGGTCGGAAATCGTGCGCACCGCCGCAAACGGCACGCTGTAGTCCAGGCAGACCTGCGCCACCGCCGCGCCTTCCATCTCCACTGCCAAAACGGGGTGGCCTGCGCTGGCCAGCGCGTCGTGCAGCGCGCGTGACTCGCCGGCGCCAGAGACAAAGCGGTCGCCGCTGGCGATCAGCCCCCGGTGCACGCGCGCGTCGGGAAAGGCCTGGCTGGCCTGGCCGTGTGCCAACGCCTCGGTGGCGGCGCTGAAGAGCTGCGCCGTCAGGGCCGGGTCGGCGTCGAAACGGGTGCGGCCGTAGAGCGGCACCTCATAGCGCGGAAACAGCGGCGAGGCGTCCAGGTCATGCTGCACAAAATCGGTGGCCACCACGATGTCGCCCACATTCACCCCCGCACCGACACCGCCAGCCACGCCGGTAAACACCATGCGCCGCACGCTGAAGCGCTCGATCAGCGCTGTCGCCGTGGTGGCGGCTGCCACTTTGCCGATTTTTGACAGGACCAGCACGACGGGCTTTCCATGCAGGTCGCCCAGCCAGAAGTCGCGCCCGGCATGGGTGACTTTGCGCGGATGGTGCAGCAGCTCCATCAGGCCTTGCTGCTCCTGCAAAAGGGCGCTGAGGATGGCGGTGGGAGTGGTGGTGGCGGGTGTGTGGGGCATGGCTTGATTGTGCCTACGAGGTCCTTGCCTGATGCGTACGGGCGCAAAAAAGGGCGACTTGCGCCGCCCTGTAGAAAACCTTTGCAGGCTCTAAAAAACTGGTTTGCCGGCGGCTATTTTTTATCGCGCAGTTCGCGGCGAAGAATCTTGCCGACAGGGGTCTTGGGCAGGTCGGTGCGGAACTCCACCACTTTCGGCTGTTTGTAGCCGGTCAGGTTGGCTTTGCAGAACTCACGCACTTGCGCTTCGGTCAGGTCGGGGTTTTTCTTGACGATGACCAGCTTCACGGCTTCGCCGGACTTCTCGTCGGCTACGCCCACGCAGGCGCATTCCATCACGCCGTCGAGCTTGGAGACCACGTCTTCGATCTCGTTCGGGTAGACGTTGAAGCCGCTCACCAGGATCATGTCTTTCTTGCGGTCGACAATCTTGAAGAAGCCGTTGTCGTCGAGCACACCGATGTCGCCGGACTTGAAGTAGCCGTCAGGCGTCATGACCTTGGCGGTCTCGTCGGGGCGCTGCCAGTAGCCGGCCATGACCTGCGGGCCCTTGATGGCGATCTCGCCGGGCTGGCCCCGCGGCACTTCGTTGCCGTCGTCGTCCAGCAGCTTGAACCAGGTGCCGGGAATCGGCACACCGATGGTGCCGGTGAAGGCCTTGCTGTTGGTCGGGTTGCAGCTGGCCGACGGCGAGGTCTCAGAGAGGCCATAGCCTTCGCAAATGGGGCAGCCGGTTTTTTCAAGCCACAGCTTGGCAACCGAGCTCGTGACCGCCATGCCGCCGCCCAGCGAAATCTTCAGGTGCGACCAGTCGACCGTGTTGAAGTCGGGGTGGTTGGCCAGGCCGTTGAACAGCGTGTTGACGGCAGGAAAGCTGTTGATCTTGTGCTTGGCCAGTTCCTTGAGCACCGCGGGCAGGTCGCGCGGATTGGGGATCAGGATGTTTTTGCCGCCGGTGCGCATGCCCAGCATCATGTTCACCGTGAAGGCGAAGATGTGATACAGCGGCAGCGCGCACACATAGGTGGGCTGCTGGCCGGCCACCATGCTGGCCATGGCCGGGCCGTTCCAGGCTTCGGACTGCAGCACATTGGCGATCACGTTGCGGTGCAGCAGCACGGCGCCCTTGGAGACGCCGGTGGTGCCGCCGGTGTACTGCAGCACGGCCACGTCGTCGGGCTTGATGTCGGGGCGCTTGAGCGTCAGGCGCGTGCCTTGCGCGACCGCGTCGTTAAATCGCACGGCGGACGGCAGGTTGAAAGCCGGCACCATCTTCTTGACGTTGCGCACCACGTAGTTGACGAGCGCGCCCTTGAGCATGCCCAACTGGTCGCCCATGGCGCACAGCACCACGTGCTTGACAGGCGTGGCGGCGATGCATTGCTCCAGCGTGTTGGCGAAGTTCTCGATGATGACGATCGCCTTGGCGCCCGAATCCTTGAGCTGGTGTTCCAGTTCACGTGGGGTGTACAGCGGATTGACATTGACCACCACATAGCCGGCGCGCAGAATGGCGGCCACGGCCACCGGGTACTGCGGCACATTGGGCATCATGATGGCGATGCGGTCGCCCTTGGCCAGGCCCAGGCTCTGCAGGTAGGCGCCGAAGGCCTGTGACAGGCTGTCGGTCTGGGCAAAGGTAATGTCCTTGCCCATGAAGCTGTAGGCCACGCGGCTGCCGTGTTTCTTGAAGCTTTCTTCCATCAGGGCGACCAGCGACGGGTACTGTGACGCGTCGATATCGGTAGGAACGCCCGGCGGGTAGGCTTTGAGCCACGGACGGTCAGGGGTCGCTGCATTCATGCTTGTCTTCTCCATTACGGGTTGCTTACTGCCATGGATTCTCATGGCGTGCCCTCTTCGTGGCTATTGCGTTTTCCCTAGGAAGCCCCGGAAATCAGGAGGGAAAGCTCTCTAAAACGGGAGGTCCTAGCGGCGCGGGGCTGCCGGAAAGCCCGGCAGCCCCGCTTGGGCCGTGAGCAGGTCCGAGGCTTACTCGATGGCTTTGCCCATGTCTTCGATGACCTTTTTGGCGTCGCCGAACACCATCATGGTTTTGTCCATGTAGAAGAGTTCGTTGTCCAGGCCCGCATAGCCGGCCGCCATGGAGCGCTTGTTGACGATGACCGTCTTGGCCTTGTAGGCCTCGAGGATGGGCATGCCGTAGATGGCGCTGCCCTTGACGTGCGCGGCGGGGTTCACCACGTCGTTGGCGCCCAGGATGATGGCGACGTCGGCCTGGCCGAACTCGGCGTTGATGTCTTCCATTTCGTGCACCTGGTCGTAAGGCACTTCGGCCTCGGCCAGCAGCACATTCATGTGGCCGGGCATGCGGCCTGCCACCGGGTGGATCGCGTACTTGACGTTGACGCCCCTGTCGATGAGCTTTTGCGCCAGCTCTTTCACCGAGTGCTGCGCGCGCGCCACGGCCAGGCCGTAGCCCGGCACGATGATCACGGTTTCCGCGTTGCCCAGGATGAACGCGGCGTCGTCGGCGGAGCCCGATTTGACGGGGCGCTGCTCTTTGGCGCCTGCGGCGGCCGTGCCGGCCTCACCGCCGAAGCCGCCCAGGATCACGTTGAAGAAGGAGCGGTTCATCGCCTTGCACATGATGTACGAGAGGATGGCGCCCGATGAGCCGACCAGCGAGCCGGCAATGATCAGCATGGAGTTGTTGAGCGAAAAACCGATACCGGCAGCCGCCCAGCCCGAGTAGCTGTTGAGCATGGACACCACCACCGGCATGTCGGCGCCGCCGATCGGGATGATGATCAGCACGCCCATGACGAAGCTCAGCGCCAGCATGGCGAAGAAGGCGGACCAGCTGCCCGTGAACATGAACACCAGGCCCAGGGCTATCGTCACCAGGCCGAGCACCAGGTTCAGCTTGTGCTGGCCGGCGAACTGCACCGGTGCGCCCTGGAACAGGCGGAACTTGTAGGTGCCCGACAGCTTGCCGAAGGCGATCACCGAGCCGCTGAAGGTGATGGCGCCAATCGCCGCGCCGAGGAACAGCTCCAGCCGGTTGCCGGTGGGGATAGGGTTGCCTTTGGCCGCGATGCCAAAAGCGTAGGGCTCAGCCACAGCGGCCACGGCGATAAACACTGCAGCCAGGCCGATCATGCTGTGAAAGAAGGCCACGAGTTCGGGCATCTTGGTCATTTCGACCGTCTTGGCGCGCCAGGCGCCATAGCCCCCGCCGATCACCAGGCCCAACAGAACGTAGCCCATGCCCAGGGCTTTGCCGCCCGAGATTTCGACAATGAGCGCTGCCGTCGTCAGCATGGCGATGGCCATGCCGACCATGCCGAACAGGTTGCCGCGAATCGAGCTGGTGGGATGTGACAGGCCCTTGAGCGCCTGAATAAAGCAGACGGAAGCCACCAGGTACAGCAGCGTGACGAGGTTCATGCTCATTTGGCGGCTCCTTCAGCGGGCGCGGCAACTTTCTTTTCTTTCTTGCGGAACATCTCCAGCATCCGGCGCGTCACCAGAAAGCCGCCGAAGATGTTGACGGCCGCCAGCGCCACGGCCAGCACGCCCATGGTTTTGCCCAGCGGCGTTTCGGTCATCGCGGCCGCGAGCATGGCGCCCACGATCACGATGGCCGAAATCGCATTGGTCACCGCCATCAGCGGCGTGTGCAGCGCCGGCGTGACGGTCCACACCACGTGGTAACCCACGTAGATGGCGAGTACAAAAATAATCAGGTTGATGATGGTGGGGGAAACTGCTTCCATGATCGCCTATTGAGAAGTTGATGAAGTAACAAGGGGAGCGGCAAAAGCCACGGGAGGGAGCGTCATGTTGCCGCTTATGGAGTAGACGCTGCCTTTGACAGCCGCCGCCAGCTGGCGCGCCCACACAATCTGGCCGGGTTTCACGCTTGCCGGAAGGCTCGAGGCCTCTTCGCCCTGCAAACCAAGAAAGCCCGGCACAACCAGCAGGTTGACGTGCATGCTGGTGCCGCCCGAACTGCCCACCGTCACACCGATGGCTTGCATGGCAGGCGGCACGGCCAGGCCCTGGCTCTCCATGCGGCTCAATACCTCGGGCATGGCGCGCTTGAGATACAGCTCCGCCTTTAAAGGAATTGACGCCCGGATGCATTCGAGCGCATTGGGGTCTTTCGTCAGGTTCAGGGCATGGACAGTCTGGTTGCCCGTACAGGAATTGAGCCAGTTGACGGGAATCCCCCCGCTCTTTGACGAGTCCACGTAAAGAATAGCCATCACGCGGCCACCCGAGATGAAGGCGAACGAGCGGGTTTCGGTCGGCAATATGCCGCCCGTGCCATTGCCGTCCACCGCATCTTGCCCATCGCTGGACGCCAGTGCTTTCCAGGTTCCTTGCGGCAATTCGATGCTGGCCCTGCCCACCTTGACGGTTTCGGCGTGGGCAGGCAAAGCCGCCGCTGCGGCGGCCAAAACCAGCACAGGGAACAATCGACGGGTCATTTTTTCTTGACCTCGCCACCCTGCGTCATCAGGCAGGCCGCGACGATGTCATCTTCAAGGTCGACCTTGAGTTCACCCTCTTTGGTGATGATGAGCTTGAGGAAGTCGAGCAGGTTGCGTGCGTAGAGCGCACTGGCGTCGGCCGCGACCAGGGCCGGCACATTGGTCTGGCCGATCAGCGTCACGCCGTGCTTGACGACCGTTTTGCCGGGCTCGGTCAGCGGGCAGTTGCCGCCTTGCGGTGCGGCCAGGTCGACAATCACGCTGCCGGGTTTCATGGCCTTGACCATGTCTTCGGTGACCAGCACGGGCGCGGGGCGGCCCGGGATCAATGCGGTGGTGATGACGACGTCAGCCTGCGCCACGCGCTTGGCGACTTCGGCCTTTTGGCGATCGAGCCAGCTGGCCGGCATGGGCTTGGCATAGCCGCCCACACCGACAGCGGCTTCGCGCTCTTCGTCGGTTTCGTAGGGCACGTCAATGAATTTGCCGCCCAGGGATTCGACCTGCTCTTTCACGCTGGGACGCACATCGCTGGCTTCAATCACGGCGCCCAGGCGCTTGGCGGTGGCAATGGCCTGCAGGCCGGCCACGCCGACGCCCAGGATCACCACACGGGCGGCCTTGACCGTGCCGGCCGCTGTCATCAGCATCGGGAAGAAGCGCTGGTATTCGGCCGCGGCCATCATCACGGCCTTGTAGCCGGCGATGTTGGCCTGTGACGACAACACGTCCATGCTTTGCGCACGGCTGGTGCGCGGGGCGGCTTCGAGGGCGAAGGATGTGAGTTTTGCCGTGGCCAGGCGCTGAAGGCCCGCTGCATCAAAGGGGTTGAGCATGCCGACCAGCACACCACCGGCTTTGGCCAGGCCCATTTCGCTGTCGAGCGGGCAACGCACCTTGAGCACGATGTCGGCGCCGTAAGCACCCGCCGCGTCGGTGATCTCGGCGCCGACGGCCGTATAGGCCTCGTCGGTGACGCTGGCGGCGACGCCGGCGCCCGACTGCACACGAATGGTGTGCCCCTGGGCCTTGAGTTTTTTGGCCGTTTCGGGCGTGATGGCGACGCGTGTTTCTCCGGCCGTGATTTCGGCGGGTACCCCAATGAGCATGGGTCTCTCCTCAGTACGTTGGTGTTGGTGTGGGTGACGTCAGCCCAGGGCGGGCTTGCGCGCGATCTGTCTCGGTGTCTGTGGTCTGCGTATCCGTTTTTGTACCTGTCATGAAGCTTACATGAGATTTTTGCAATTTTTTGTCAGGAGAGTCTATAGATTTTTACCCACATCAAGACGCCCAAAAAAAAGCAGCCCCACCCGCCCTGGTGTGGCGAGTGGGGCTGCGT
>JAJKJM010000198.1 GCA_021153985.1 Polaromonas sp. | reverse complement strand
GCCTGGCGGGCCAGCGCCAGCGCATGCGCGTCGTTCTGCGCCAGGTGGTCGGCCACACCCGAAAGGCGTGTGTGCACGTCGCCACCACCCAGGTCTTCAGCGCTGACGATTTCGCCAATGGCCGCCTTCACCAGCGGCGGGCCGCCCAGAAAGATGGTGCCCTGGTTCTTGACGATGATGGTCTCGTCGCTCATGGCCGGCACATAGGCGCCACCGGCCGTGCAACTGCCCATCACCACGGCGATCTGCGCAATGCCCTGCGCGCTCATGTTGGCCTGGTTAAAAAAGATGCGGCCAAAGTGGTCGCGGTCCGGAAACACGTCGTCCTGGTTGGGCAGGTTGGCGCCGCCCGAGTCGACCAGGTAGATGCAGGTGAGGTTGTTTTGCATGGCGACTTCTTGCGCGCGCAGATGCTTTTTCACCGTCATCGGGTAATAGGTGCCGCCCTTCACCGTGGCGTCATTGCACACGATCATGCAGTCCACCCCATTGACGCGGCCAATGCCGGTGATAACGCCGGCGCAGGGCGCGCTGTCGGTGCCGTCGCGGTCGGGGTACATGTCTTTGGCGGCCAGCGGGCCGAGCTCCAGGAAAGGCGTGCCCGGGTCTAGCAGCATCTGCACGCGGTCACGCGGCAGCAGCTTGCCGCGCGACACATGCCGCGCCCGCGTGGCCTCGCCGCCGCCCAGGGCGGCCTTGGCGACTTGCGCGTTCAGGTCGTCTACCTGCGCCTGCATGGCGGCGGCATTGGCCTGAAAGTCGGCAGAACGGGCGTTGAGTTTTGTCTCCAGAGCGGGCATGGCAATTCCTGAAATACGGATGAAAGGCGCTGAAATGGCGCTGAAACGGGACCGGCCTGCACCAGGCCGCCGGGCGCGTAGGCCCCACCTTAGCGCTAAACAGCCAGCTTAGCGAAAACCCGCCCTACAGGCCCGGCCAATGAGGTTGCAAATCCTGCCACCTGAGTGGAAAATTGCCGCCATGCCCACCCAAGCCCCCGCTCAGCCTGCCAATACCCCCAAAGCCGCCACCCCCATGGCCTTTGCCAGAAGCATTGCAGCGGCCTACAAGCGCTACGGGCAGAACCCGGCAGAGGCCCTCAGGCTGGCGCGGATCACGCCAGTACAGCTCAAACAAGCCAACGCCCATATCACCGCCCGCCAGATGGAGCAACTCTCAGGCGCCGCCATGCAGGAACTGGGCGACGAAGGCCTGGGCGCCTTCAGCCGCAAACTGCCCTGGGGCAGCTACGGCATGCTGGCCCGCGCCTCCCTCAGCTCACCCAACCTGGGCGTCGCCCTCAAACGCTGGTGCCGCCACCACGCCCTGATTGCCGACGACATCACCCTGCGCGTTGCTACCTCCGGCGACACCGCCGCCATCACGGTCGAAGAGAAGGTGCCCGGTCAGGTCGGTGAGTTTGGTTTGGTGCACGTGCTGCGCAACATCCACGGCCTGGCCTGCTGGTATGTGGATTCGCGCATTCCATTGCAAGGCGCACGCTTTCCGTTTGCCGCGCCGCCGCATAGGGACGCGTATGGGCTGATGTTCCCCGGCCCGCTGCAGTTCAATGCCGCCCAGGCCGAGATCCGCTTTGACGCGCGCTACCTGGCCCTGCCACTGCGACGTGATGAAAAGGCCTTGCAGCAAATGCTGCAGCGCGCCTTGCCGCTCACGGTGCTGCAGTACCGGCGCGACAGGTTGCTGGTAGAGCAGGTACGGCAGGCGCTGGCAAACCCCGCGGTGGCTTCGCACAATGCGGAGACTTTGGCGGCGGCGCTCAACATGTCGGCGCGTTCATTGCACCGCCAACTGAAGGAGGAAGGCGCCTCACTGCAGGCACTCAAAGACGGCGTGCGCTTTCAGCAGGCCGGGGAACTGCTTCAACGCACCAGCCAGCCGGTGAAAAAAGTAGCTGCGGCTGCGGGCTTTGGCAATGAGAAGAGCTTTACCCGGGCATTTCGCGCGTGGTCTGGCGTCAGCCCCGGAGAGTTTCGAAAAAACCTGCAGGGCTGACAGGCCTTGATGCGCCTGGCGTTACACCGGACGCGGCTGCTTCAACTCAAGCTGCTGAAAAATCCGATGGGCTGCAGTTCCTGTGTGACGGGTAATTCGTCACAGCGCGCCTTGATGTCTGCTGTGAAGGCCTTGAAGGCCGTCAGCCCAGGCAGCGGGCTTTCAAGCACGCCGTCGCCGTACATCGCCACATGCACAAAACTCACTCCGTCGGCCAGTTTGTGGGTCTGGTAGCTCAGGCCAGCAGGCTTCACGGCCTGCAGTTCGGCGTACACGGCGCGAACAAGGCGCTCATTTTCTGCGGCCATTTCGGGCTTGACGCGGTAACGAACCATGACTGCTCTCATACTTTTGCTCCTGTGGGTTGAATGAAACTTGCTGCCTTGCCGCGCAGCCGAAGGGCCACCGCGGCACCGGCAAGTGAAAGAAAGGCGCAGGCCATCAGCGCCTGGGCAAAGCCGCCACTGAACTGTTGCGCGCTGCCATAGCCGCCCGCATGCGCGAACACTGTGGCCGCAACGGCCACGCCGAGCACGCCGCCGAGCTGCCGCAAGGTCTGGAACAAGCCAGAGGCCTTGCCGATATCGCCCGGCTCCACCTCTGCCAGCACCGCGCTTTGCACCGCCGGCATGGCCATGGAAACACCCATGCCCGTCACCACCATGGGCAGCACCCACAGCGCGTAGGCACTTTGCGGGCTCGCCAGCAGCGCCACCCACGCCACGCCAATGCCCTGCAGGGCCAGGCCAACCACCACCAGCTTGCGCGCGCCAACGCGCGCCACCATGGCCCCGGCCACCGGCCCGACGAAAAACAGTGTGGCCGTCCACGGCAGCATGCTCAGGCCCGCGCCCAGCGGCGTGCGGCCCTGCACCACCTGAAAGAACTGCGCCACGAAAAACAGCGTGCCCATCAAGGACGCCGTCATCAAAAACCCCGCCGCGTTACCCGCCGCAAACACCGGCGAGCGAAAAAGCCTGGGCGGCACCATGGCGTCCCACGCCTCACGGCGCTGCAACGCCACAAAGGCCGCACCCAACACTGCCCCCACGCCCAGCGCGCCCAGCACAGGCACGCTGAGCCACCCGCCGTGCGCGCCGCGCATCAGCCCCCACACCAGCCCCAGCAAGGACAGCACCATAAGCACCGCGCCCCGCCAGTCCAGCGGGCCCGGCGTACCCTTGCTTTCGGGCACCTTGCGCCACACCAGCGCGGCCACCAGCAACGCAAACGGCACGTTGATCCAGAAGATCCATTGCCACGCCAGGCCGTGCACGACCGCACCGCCCGCCACTGGGCCGGCCAGCACCGCCAGGCCGGTGACGCCGCTGAACAGCCCCAGCGCCTTGCCCCGCTGCGCCGGCGCGAACGTCGCCGCGAGCAAGGCCATGGCCAGCGGCAGCACCATCGCCGCACCCAGGCCCTGCAGCGCCCGCCCCGCAATCAGCCAGCCCATGCCCGGCGCCAGCGCACAGGCAGCCGACGAGGCGGCAAACACCAGCAGCCCGCAGGCGTAAACCCGCTTGCGGCCAAAGCGGTCGCCCAGCGCCGCGGCGGTCATCAAAAGCACGGCAAAGCTCAGTCCGTAGGCATTGACCGTCCACTCCAGCGCCTCGACTGAGGCCGACAGCTCATGCCTGAGAGTGTCCAGCGCCGTGGTCACCACCAGCGCATCCAGTGCTGCCATAAACGACCCGGCCGCCGCCAGGCCTAGAACCCAGCGCTGCTGCGCGGTAAAACCTGCTTGATTCATTTGCGTCACTTCATCGCTCCTTGTTGACGGACGGCGCACCCCATCCAATGCCACATCCAGATAGACAGATGCCCGCCTCTATGCCAAAGACGGTGCCACCCGGCAAATCGATGCAAAAATATTTTTGCGCGGCCGCGCATCGTTTGAGCCCCGACCAACGTCTCACAAAGGAAGCTCCCCGGTTTTGCCGCAGCCTTTCATCGGCAAAGCGACCCCAAGCTACCAAGGCCCCCACCTCCGAAGCACAATCACAAGCCAAGGCCCCTTCATGAACGCCACACCCCACTCCACCGCCCTGCCGGCAGCACCAGCCGGCACACCCAGCCCGGCCCTGCCTGAGTTCATCGCCCTCATGGGCAAGCTGCGGCCCCGGCTGCACCGCTACTGCGCGCGCATGACGGGCTCCATCTTTGACGGCGAAGACATCGTGCAGGACACCTTGGCCAAAGCCGCGCAGGCTTACGACCCGGCCACGGTGCAGCATGCCGAGGGCTGGCTGTTTCGCATTGCGCACAACACCGCCATGGACTTTTTGCGCGGCAAGGCACGCGAAGAAGTGCACCTTGCCGATGAAGAGCCCGACACCACCGCCGACCCCCACGCCAGCGCCGAGCTGCGCCATGCCACCACGGCAGCGTTGCGCACCTTCATGCAGCTGCTGCCGGCCCAGCGCAGCGCGGTGATCCTGGCCGACGTGCTGGGCTACGCGATGGACGAAGCCGCCGAAGTGATGAACGTGAGCCTTCCCGCCATGAAGGCCTCACTGCACCGCGGCCGCCTGCGCCTGCGTGAGCTGGCCCAGCAACCCCAAGACAAAGCCCCACCGCCAGCGTTGTCACCCGCAGACCAGGCCCTGCTAACCGAATACGCGGCCCGCTTTAATGCGCGAGACTTTGACGGCCTGCGCGACATGCTGGGCGACCAGGTGCACCTGAACCTGGTGGCACGTTTGCAACTGGACGGCAAGGCCCACGTGGGCGAATACTTTGGCCGGTATTCAGCCGTGACAGGCGTGATGCGCGTCACACCCACCAATATCGAAGGCCGGCCGGCCATCTGGATACACCAGGAGAGCGATTCCACCGTCAATGGCGACTACATCGTGGGGCTTGAGTGGCGGGACGGGAAGCTCACTGCGATTCGCGACTTCAGGTATGCGTTTTACTTTGACGATGGAGTGCTGTTTGATATCTGAGTGCGGGCCATTGGGACAAGCATCGACTTGACGAGAGGGCGCGCCGCCGCAGGCCCCAGGGTTTCGCAATGAAAAAAGTTTTATCCACGCGTTCCTGCAATGGACGGGAACATCGCCCCGGGGCGTCAAGAGCCGTCCGTAGCGGCAGGCGGCTTGTGACCCATCGCCATGACCTTGGCAGCTACATCCGCGCCAAAGAGCGTTGCAATGTCCCGGCACAGGCTGTCCATGAGTTTCTCCCAGTCATCCTCAGGCGAATGCTGGAACACTCTCTTCAGAAAAACATCGTTGCCGCATGAGCCCGCCATGGCCTGCAAAAAGGCCTGAATTTCGTTGAGGCGTTCTACATGCATATGCTCCGAAGCGTGCAACACATCCTCAGCCCATGGAGCGGTCAGACCGTCGGCGACATCGTCCAGCACGCTGGTCAGGCTGGGCAGGTTCGACGTTGATGGCTCGTCGTCCTCAGGCAGGTCCAGCCATTGATGGCGTTCCAGAAATTTGGCCTCGTACAAAAGGCGAAGCGCCGCCAGGCCCTGGCGGTTTCCTTCCCGGATCGCCATGAGTTCACCCGAGCGAATCGTCAGCGACAGTGTGAAGGTTCTGGGTGCGGGCTGGTTACATGTCACCACCACCAGCAGCACACCGGTCCGCCGCGACACGTTGGCTTCTTGCAGCACGAGAAACAGCGGTTCGTTCATAGCGCTGCTCAGGTCTGCCTGAGCGCCTGCAGCGACGCCGCAAATTGGCGCAGCCCATTGGTGATGAAAATAAAGCCGACCAGAATGATGACCCGATGGACCAGCTCATTCACATCAGCGGACAGGTCCAGCAAAAGAAACATGAGGGTTTCGGTGAGATGCGCAAACCCCAAGATGACGGACCCGACCGCCACTTGCGTGATCGTGGCGCCCACCACACCCTGCATCTGAAGCCGCCGGGCCGTGAAAGCCATCCAGAGGCCGGCGCCGATGAGGATGAAGTCGAGGCCGAAACTGGCCACGTGGATCAGGCTATGCAACATAAAGTCCTAAAAATGAGTGGCAATCGGTGCCGGGATGTGTTTCCGGATTTGCTTTTGGGCTACATACCGGGTTTGAGAGATGGATCGCCTGGAGCAATCGATTTTCTATCGGTAAGGCCAGATTGGGCTGTTTTTCAAATTACGGATTCATAACGGAATCCACAAAAGAAGATTGCAGGCTTAAATTCTTCTGTGATATCTGGGTCATATCAGGCTGCATGAGTTAGTGGCATTGAAATGGGGCGGCCAGCCACGGCCTGATTTGCGCCCTTCGTGGCAGGACTTGTGACGTGTGGAGCTCTAGACTACGCACATGATCACCCTTCACCACTGCGTCAGCGCCCGCTCCTTCCGGCCCTTGTGGATGCTCGAAGAGCTGGGCTTGCCCTACACGCTGCGCATGCTCCCTTTTCCGCCGCGCGCGCTGGCCCGCGAATTCCTGGCGGACAACCCCTTGGGCACCGTGCCGCTGCTGGTGGACGGCGACACCCGCATGACCGAATCCGCAGCGATCTGCCAATACCTTGCCGCACGGCACAGCCCCGGCCAGCTGGATGTCGCGCTCACAGACCCGGCCCACGGCGCTTACCTGAACTGGCTGCACCAGGGCGAAGCCACGCTGACCTTTCCGCAAACCCTGGTGCTGCGCTACACCCACTTCGAGCCCGAAGAGCGCAAACAGCCCCAGGTCGCCGAAGACTACAGCCGCTGGTTCCTCGCCCGGCTAAAAGCCATGGACGCCGCCCTGCAGCAACAAGAGTTTCTCTGCGCCGGCCGCTTCACCGCAGCCGATGTTTCAGTCCACTACGCCCTCATGCTGGCCAGCCACCTTGGCCTGGCGGAAAAATTCCCCGATGCGGTGCGCCGCTACCACCAGCGGCTGGAACAACGCCCCGCATTCCAGCGCGCCCTGCAGGTGCAGCACCAGGCTGCGCTGGATCAGGGTATCCCTACCACGCCGGCGCCGGATATGCGGCCGGGCGGGTGAGCGACGCGGAGGAAAATTACCCGTGGGGTTCATTTGGAGCTCTGTGGGCAATTTTGGGTATCTCCGTGGGGACTACACCGGGAAGCATTGGATGGCTTCGCGCAATGCGGAGGCTTTGGCGGAAGCGCTGAATATGTCGGCGCGCTCACTGCATAAGCAGCTTTATGAGGAAAGGGAATTCGCCGGAGCAACTCAAGGATGAGTTGCGGTCTGAGAAGGCGAAGGAGTTGTTGCTGAGCACCTCAAAACCGGTCAGGCAGGTGGCGGAGCTTCTCCAGAGCGAGAAGAGTTTATTCGGCCCCGAAAGCAAAGCATAGGAGTTCAATCCAAGAAGTTCCGGAGCATCTATATCCGAACTTCAACTCAACCTACCCGAGAAGCAAGCTGACTATCTCCTACAAACGCAGTATGCAATTTCGGTAGGGGGGCGTATGCTTCGCTTAGGCTGGCAATTGACCAGCCTTAAGGGGTAGCCATGGATGAGGGAGCATTCACACAGGCGCTAAAAACTCATCCAGAGTTATCGGATAGGTTTAACTACAGCAGCGAATTTCTGAGTAAAGCCAAGACAGCCACAGCTGCGTTGTTGAGTACCGAGTGGCCAAACGTTGCAATATTTGCGGCGGGCTCATTGGGACGACTCGAAACAGGAAGAAGTTCTGATCTAGACGTCTTTTTTTTGGCGAAACCCATTGGCGCTGTTTTAGATGATGCGCGCCCTATCTCCAGGCTTGAAGAAATAAGCTTATTCGCGAAGCTCATTGAAATTAACGCCAAACTGGATCTTCCAAAATTTAGCGGGGATGGACGCTATCTCAAAGTACACGACCTCAGGAGAGTTATTTCAAGCACCGGCGACGCAAATGATGACAGCGAAAATCTATTCACGACCAGATTATTGTTGCTGCTCGAGAGCAAGCCACTTTGGAATGACGATTTGCGCCGAGAGGCGATCTCAAATGTACTTGCGTATTACTTTAAAGACGGGAAAGGGAAGAAGGACTTTCGGCCTCTCTTTCTTCTCAACGATATTTTGAGGTATTGGAGAACTCTTTGTCTGAACTATGAAAGAGACAGAGTGACCTCGCCAAAGTGGTGGAAAACTAATTTGAATTTGAAGTTTTCTCGCAAGCTAACTGTTTTTTCTACGGTTTTAATAATTCTCACCAAGGCCGCCGTAGACGAAGAGTCATTCCTTGCGATGGCGGAGAAGGTTCCGTTAGAACGGCTGGCAATTGCGCTCGATACCTTGGGCGACAGTTCGTTGCTGCCGAGATTTTTAGTCTTTCTGAACGATTATGAAAGTTTCTTAGCGGCGAAGTCTTTTGCAGAACTGGATATACCCAACGAAGTCAGCAAGCAAGAGTTTCGGAAAAAGGCAGACGATTTCGGTGAGTTTCTCAATACTCTTTTGATGAACGATCGAATTGACTCAACGTTACGCCGCTATTTACTAGTCTAGTTATGTCTGCCGCTCGTTACTTCGTTTTTGTTGAATTCACTGATCCTGACGTTCGCAAAACTCTAAATTCTTTGAGGCAGGCCCTTAAAGGAAAGAGGGTGAACGATGAAGCGCACGTCACGGTTCGAGGTCCTTATACCCAACGCCCAGATCCGCAGCTTCTAAATCAATGGGGCGAAAAACTTGATGGTCAAGCGATTCTTATTGCAGATGTCGGCATGTTCGAAACACCGAAAGGCTACGCCGTATTTATCCACGCCAAATCAAAGGTCTTCAAAAATATCTGGTGGAAACCAGACTTTTCCGGACCAAGCTCAACTCAAATTCCGCATGTCACGATGTTTGAGACCTCCGATGGCGTCAGGGCAAATACGGTGAAAAATTTCCTTAAAGCGGAAGCAATTGAAATTGTTACCTACGGTGGCGCGCTTACCGTTTACACATCAAGGCAGCATTCGCTGCTCTCAGAGGATGAACATCTATTTCCCAATCGCAGAAAATTACCTCAAGAAAGAATCTCCATAAAAGAGGGACTACTCGAAAGAGCTGAAAAGCTCCACGCGCATCTAGATAAGCCTGGCATCAATCCCACGTTTCAGCAGATGCTTCTTTGATCAAATCGGATCGTGTCGCGGATTGCTTCACTTAACGTGCATCGGAAAATCAAGATTTCGGCGAAATCTCCAAAAACAAACTGGGAGTTCATCTGGGCGAATCAACGCAGCCGATGTGTCCGTCCACTAGGCAGTGAGCAGCAGTAGCCGCTCGTACGCCTCCCCAAGGATTTTGCTGCCATAAAGTCTTTCTACAGATGATTGGTATTGCTTGTTTCGAGTGACCGGTTATGGCTGTGAGTAGGTGAATGGGGTCTTAATGAACTCAGGAGATATCTAAGGCCGCGAAAAAATCTCCCGCATCTGCTTGCCAATATCCTCGTCTGCAGATACCGAGTTCGATGTTCGTGTAATCATCCCCTGAACGAGCTTCCTATCGAAACGGAGAATTTCCCCGTCACCAAATGACTTCCCAAGTTGTATAGCGACTACAGATTCCGATTCAAAAACCAAATAGTTTTCTGGCGCTTTGGAAAGTATTTTGTTCCTGATGGAATCTACAGCATCGGGGGCGAGAAGTATGTCAACTTGAACGGGCTTTTGCCCTCCAAACCTCGCATCGATATGAGGGTAGACGGTTGCACCGAAACCAATGACGCCAGTTAACGCGCATATCGCCAGATAAAATCGGCTGTAATTTCTGTCTTCGGAGGAACTCCATGAAGGCGAGGCAATAACTATGGATCCCGTAATACTAAAAGCCAGAAAAATTCCCGCCAAAGATAACAACGGCGGATGCTTGTAGGCATAGACGAGAAAAGCCATGGTGGCCGTTGCGTTAAGCGCGAACGTAATTAAAAAAGCCCACTTTCGGTGCTTTGCATAGAACCCGGTATTCAGGAAAATAGTATCTATTAAGAATGCAAGAGTTAGCACGAAGGCTATGGGGTAAGGCTGTGCCGCTTGGGCAAACAACATGCAAATGGAAGTCGCTGTAAAGCAGCAGCCGTACGCAAACTCAACGGCATAGTAACTATCTAAAAAAATACGGAATCCAGGATTTATTGGAGTAGGCCATTTGACGCCAACCTTTACACGGTCGACTATTTTCCTCCACACAAAATAGTAGTAAATCCCAACCGTAAGAGCGGTCAACCCTCCAGTCATGAGGTACTTCGCGCTTATTAGCGATTGATCAAATATGCCTTTGGTAGCCAGGTAGCTCGTGACAACAAGGAATCCGAGTATGTATAAGCCTGATGATGCTAGAGCGACCAGCTTGGTTGCGTATTCAAGATCAAGTCCATTTTTTTTTGAATCTTCAGCGACCGCCAACTTTAGAGTTTCGTTTTCCATAGTGTCGTTGCCTCAGCCTTCTTTTATGTAACTATTCAACCGGGCCGGAAAAACGAGAGCTTACTCACCATGCCCGCGGAATTTCCGGTTCGTCGCTGGCGGCTCTGCTTCACTATAGAAGCGCGCTGGAGTCAAAACTCAGCAGATTTAAACACGCAACGCCTAAACCACAGCCTGCCTCTCCCCCAACGCAATATCCAGCATCATCTCGCTAGCCAGCGTCCCCAACTCCTTCTGCAACGCCTCCACCGACAACTTAGCAGGCACCAGCAAATGCGCCTCCACCTTGAAGGTCTGCTTGCCTGAGACACCACTGCGCACGATATCGGTGTGAATGCTCTCAATGCTGATGCCGCGCTCAGCGAGCATCTTGGTCAGGTTGCTGACGATGCCGAGGCGGTCTTCGCCTACCAGTTCGAGTTCAAACACGCGCAACGCGGCGGGGGTGTTGGCGCCGTCGCTTTTTGCCACGACTACTTGCAGGCCACTGGACTGCAGGCCGCGCAGGGAGGTGGCGAGGTTGTCTGCGTTTTCGCGGGGGACTTCGAAATGGACCATGCCGGCGAATTCACCGGCGAGGCGTGTCATGCGACTGGCGGCCCAGTTGGCGCCGAAGCGTTGGGCTTTGTCTGCGAGGGAGCTGACGATGCCTTGGCGGTCTGTGCCGACGATGGAGACGACCAACGATGTGTTGGCGGATGAGACCTCTTCGGTCAGCACCACGGCTTTGCGCAGCATGGGGGCGCGGGTGGCGAAGGCCGGGTCTTGTGTGTCGGCGGGCAGCTTGCCTTGCAGGCGGGCGTGGTGCACGACTTTGCTGAGCAGGGCCAGGCCCATGGGCGCCAGGGCGCGTTCCCACAGCTCGCGGGCGGTTTCGCCTTTTTTGACAAAGCACCAGTCTTGCGCGGCGATGGCGCCGGCGTCCCAGCCGTCGGCCAGGTGGTAGACGGAGCCGCCGGCGATGGGATCGCCTTCCAGAATCGTCCACTCGACGGCCGCGATGCCGCGGTGGCGTGGCAGCAGCGAGGGGTGGTAGCCGATGCCGCCCAGGCGTGAGCGGGCGAGTGCGTCGTCGCTGACGCGGGCGTGGGTGTGCGCGGCGATGATGAGCTCGGTGCCTTCGGCAATCGCCTCACCTGGCACGATCTTGGGATTGGCCAGCACGTGCACGGGAATGCCTGCCGCGCGGCCGGCAATCGCCAGCCGGTCGTCTTCAGCCGGGGCGACGATGCTGGTGAACTCAATGCCTTCTTCTTTGCGAAGCGCCTCAAACACCGAGGCTGCGAAAAAACGGGAACCGACCAATGCGCATTTCATGGACACGTCTCTTTAGGAATGAATAGATGAAGGAATGGATTAAAACGGAAAGCGGACATAAAAAAGGGAGCCGAAGCTCCCAGAGGAAAGACAGCCCTCAGGCCGCGACAGCCTGGCGCGCCTTCTCGGTCAGGCCGATCTGGTCGAGCGCGGCGGCGAGCTGGCCGACGGTGCGGTCAGACTGATGCCACTTCTCCAGGCCGAACAGGCCGACGCGGAAGGTCTTGAAGTCTGCGCCCTCGTCGCACTGCAGCGGCACGCCGGCGGCGGTTTGCAAACCTTGGGCGAGGAATTTTTTGCCGGACTGGATGTCAGGGTCTGTGGTGTAGCTGACGACCACGCCCGGGGCTTTGAAGCCTTCGGCGGCTACGCTGGGCAGGCCGCGGCTTTCAAACAGTTTGCGCACCTTTTGCCCCAAGGCTTCCTGCTCGGCTTTGACTTTGGCAAAGCCGTAGTCACGCGTTTCCTGCATGGCGGCGCGCAGGCGCGTGAGGGCGTCTGTGGGCAAGGTGGCGTGGTAGGCATGGCCGCCGTTTTCGTAGGTCTCCATGATCTGCATCCACTTTTTCAGGTCGCAGGCAAAGCTGGAGCTGGTGGTGCCGTCAATCGCGGCGCGGGCGCGCTCGCTGAGCATGACCATGGCGCAGCAGGGTGAGCTGCTCCAGCCTTTTTGCGGGGCCGAGATGAGCACGTCAACGCCGGTGGCCTTCATGTCGACCCACATGGCGCCAGACGCGATGCAGTCCAGCACAAAGAGGCCGCCCACGGCATGCACTGCGGCGGCCACGGCCTGCAGGTAGCTGTCGGGCAGGATCATGCCGGAGGCGGTTTCTACGTGCGGGGCAAAAACGAGAGCGGGCTTTTCTTTGGCGATGGCGGCGACCACATCGGCGATGGGTGCGGGCGCCCAGGGGGCTTGTGCGCCGGGGCCGGTCTGTTTGGCCTTGAGCACGGTGTGCGACGCGGGAATGTGGCCCATGTCAAAGATCTGCGTCCAGCGGTAGCTGAACCAGCCGTTGCGGATGACCATGACATGTTTGCCGGCGGCAAACTGGCGGGCCACGGCCTCCATGCCGTAGGTGCCGCTGCCGGGCACCAGGGCCACGGCGTGCGCTTTGTACACGTCCTTGAGGATGCTGGAGATGTCGCTCATCACGCCCTGGAAGCTTCTGGACATGTGGTTGAGCGCACGGTCGGTGTAGACCACCGAAAACTCGAGCAGGCCGTCAGGGTCAACGTTGGGTAGGAGTCCGGGCATGGTGATGTCTCTCAAATCGTTATTAAAAGGCGGGCAGCCAGCTTAACAGGATGGGGGCTTTTTGGCAGCGGGGCCAATAGGAGGCCATGGGGGCGGCAGGCACGCTGAGGCCTGCCCGGGGACGGAAGCCGTTGCTATGAATTCAGGAGCTGCTTGCCCATATGGGTATTGGGCTGCAGGCACTTTTTATCTGTAAAAGTTGACCCGGATCAAGCCCGGCGCCCCAGCCGCAGTGTCAGCGCAGGGCCAGCGCAGGATTTGGGCCTTTTTGGGCCGCCCAGCCTTCCTGGATTCGATCCTGATGCAATCCTGATGCGGCCGATGGTACGCTGGCCGCCTGATGTTGAAAGCCACCCCGCCCGCCCCCGCCGCACGCCGCAGCCTGTTGAACTGGGCCGCCGTGGCGCTGCTGCTGGCGGCCGCGACGGCCGTCGGCTTGTTGCTCGACAGGCAGGTCACCGTGGCCAGCCAGGCCATGCTGTATGTGCTGGCCGTGGTGGTGGTGTCGTACACCCTGGGATGGAAGGAGTCGGTGGCTTCGGCGCTGGCGGCGGTGACGGCGCTGAATTTCTTTTTTGTGCCGCCGCGCTTTACCTTTGAGGT
>JAJKJM010000197.1 GCA_021153985.1 Polaromonas sp. | reverse complement strand
GTGGTCGACACCGTGATGGACAACAACGCGATCGAAAAAGAACGCGGCATTACCATCCTGGCCAAGAACTGCGCCGTGACCTGGGAAGGCACGCACATCAATATCGTCGACACCCCGGGCCACGCCGACTTCGGTGGTGAAGTGGAGCGCGCGCTGTCCATGGTCGACGGCGTGGTGCTGCTGATCGATGCGCAGGAAGGCCCCATGCCCCAGACGCGTTTCGTGACCAAGAAGGCACTTGCCTTGGGCCTGAAGCCCATCGTGGTGGTCAACAAGGTCGACAAGCCGGGCGCCAATCCAGACAAGGTCATCAATGCCGCTTTCGACCTGTTCGACAAGCTGGGCGCCACTGACGAACAACTCGACTTCCCCGTGGTTTACGCATCCGGCATCAACGGCTGGTCTTCGCTCGAAGAAGGCCCCCCCAACGAGCAGTGGGGCCCCGACATGTCGGCGCTCTTCAACACCATCCTGAAGCATGTGCCCGCGCAAAAGGGTGACCCTGCAGCGCCGCTGCAGCTGCAGATTTCCGCACTCGACTTCTCGACCTTCGTCGGTCGCATCGGCGTTGGCCGCATCAGCCAGGGCACGATCAAGCCCATGATGGACGTGGTCGTCATGGAAGGCCCGGACGGCAAGGCTGTGAAGGGCCGTATCAACCAGGTGCTGACCTTCCAGGGCCTGGAGCGCGTGCAAGCCACCGAAGCTGGCCCCGGCGAAATCGTGCTGATCAACGGTTTGACCGACATCGGCATCGGCGTGACGATTACCGACCCCGCCAATCCGGCGCCGCTGCCCATGCTCAAGGTCGATGAGCCGACCCTGACCATGAATTTCTGCGTCAACACCAGCCCGCTGGCTGGCCGCGAAGGCAAGTTCGTCACCAGCCGCCAGATCTGGGACCGCCTGCAGAAAGAACTGCAGCACAACGTGGCCTTGCGCGTGAAAGAAACCGACGAAGAAGGTATCTTTGAAGTGATGGGCCGGGGCGAATTGCACCTGACCATCCTGCTGGAAAACATGCGCCGCGAAGGCTATGAAATGGCCGTCTCCAAGCCGCGCGTTGTGATGAAGGATGTCAACGGTGAAAAGCACGAGCCTATCGAGCTGGTCACCGCCGACATCGAAGACCAGCACCAGGGCGGCGTGATGCAGGCACTGGGCGAGCGCAAGGGCGAGCTGGTGAACATGGAGCCGGACGGCCGCGGCCGTGTGCGCCTTGAGTACCGCATCCCGGCGCGTGGCCTGATCGGCTTCACCAACGAGTTTCTGAACTTGACGCGTGGTTCCGGTCTGATCTCCAACATTTTTGACAGCTACGAAGCGCACAAGGGCGACATCGGCGGCCGTAAAAACGGCGTGTTGATTTCCATGGACGACGGTGAAATCTTCACCTACGCCCTGGGCAAGCTGGACGACCGCGGCCGCATGTTTGTGCGCGCCAACGACCCGGTGTATGAAGGCATGATCGTCGGCATTCACAGCCGTGACAACGATCTGGTCGTGAACGCCACGCGTACCAAGCAGCTCACCAACTTCCGCGTCAGCGGCAAGGAAGACGCGATCAAGATCACGCCGCCTATCGAGCTCACGCTCGAATACGGTGTCGAGTTCATCGAGGACGACGAGTTGGTCGAAATCACGCCCAAGTCGGTTCGCCTGCGCAAGCGCCACCTCAAAGAGAGCGATCGCAAGCGCGCCGGCAGGTCTTAAAGCCCCCACGGTGAGTAGGGCCCCCACGGTCGCTCACTTCGTGTAGCTTCCTGCCCCCCGAGGGGGCCGCCCGCCCTGCGGCCCGGCAAAGCCGGTTCCGCGGCTCATGCTGGTAGGGGGAAGGGGAGCCAGAACCAGGCCGCTGTGTGTGCAAGCTCCAGCGGCCTTTCTTATTTAACAGAGAAACCTGACTGATTTCACGCTCATGAAACTCACGCATTCCAAAGCCGTGTTCCTGATGATCCTGGTGACCATGATGTGGTCGATTGCGGGTGTGGTGACGCGCCACCTGGAGTCGGCACGCAGTTTTGAGGTCACGTTCTGGCGCAGCTTTTTTACCGTGATCTCGTTGCTGGTGATCCTGCCGCTGTGGCAGGGCAGGGCGGTGTTCACCAAGATCCGCAATGGCGGTTCGGCGCTGTGGATTTCGGGTATTTGCTGGAGCGTGATGTTCACGGCTTTCATGGTGGCATTGACGCTGACCACGGTAGCCAATGTGCTGGTGACCATGGCGGTCAGCCCTTTCATCACGGCTTTGCTGGCCCGTGCCTTTATCGGCCACAAAATTCCCGGACGCACCTGGCTGGCCATTGCCATGGCGGGCGCGGGCATCGCCTGGATGTACGGCGGGCAGATGGACCTCTCCAGCCACCTGGGCGGAACGCTGGTGGCCCTGATGGTGCCGCTGGCCAGCGCCAGCAACTGGACGGTCGTGCAACATAGCCGTGCCCACGGCAAGAACATCGACCTCGTACCTGCCGTGCTGGTGGGGGCGGTGATTTCGACGCTGGCAACCCTGCCGCTGTCGTTTCCGTTTTCGGCGACGCCGCATGACGTCGGCCTGCTGGCCTTGCTGGGATTGGTTCAGCTGGCCATCCCATGTGTGCTGTCAGTGATGTGCGCCGGGGTTCTGAAGGCGCCGGAAGTAGCTCTGCTGGCCCTGCTGGAAGTGATTTTTGGTATTTTGCTGGCCTGGTTTGGCGCCGGCGAAGTGCCCGGTGCGAGTGTGCTGACCGGCGGTGCGCTGGTCATTGGTGCGCTGGTAATTAATGAACTGATTGGATGGAGGCAGCGGGCATGAGCGGGATGAATTCAGAGGCCAAAACCGAAGTGCTGGTTGAGCAGCGCGCAAACGCCGGGCTCGTTACCCTGAACCGGCCCAAGGCGCTCAATGCGCTGTCACTGCAGATGATCAGGGACTTGACCCGCGCCTTGCTGGCCTGGCGCGATGATCCTTTGGTGCAGATCGTGGCGATCCGGGGCTCCAACAAAAAGGGCCAGCCCGGCACGCCCGAAGCCCTTTTTGGCGGCTTTTCTGCAGGTGGCGACATCCGCTTCTTTCACCAGGCCGCGCTGGCAGGCGACCCTGCGCTGGAGGACTTCTTCACCGAGGAATATGCCCTCAACCACCTGATCCACACTTACCCCAAACCCTATATCGCCTTCATGGACGGCGTGGTGATGGGTGGCGGCATGGGAATCAGCCAGGGTGCGCGCGTACGCATCGTGACCGAGCACACCAAGATGGCCATGCCCGAAACCAATATCGGGTTGTTCCCTGACGTGGGCGGCGGCTATTTCCTCAGCCGTTGCCCCGGCCATGCCGGCGAATACCTGGCGCTGACAGGCGATGTCATCGATGCGGATGAAGCATTGGCTTATGGGCTGGCAGACATCAAGCTCGATGCAGCCCGCCTGCCGACACTGTGGGATGCCCTGGGCAAGCAGCCATTGGCTTCGACCGCAGACGCCGAACAATGGATTGCTACTGAATTGATAGCTGACAGCCAAGGTCAGACAAGGGCTGGAGGCAAAATTGACGAGTATTTTTCATTGGAGCGCGTCAAACACATCGTCGACGCGCTGGAAGCCTCGCCTGACCCTTGGGCTGTCAAGACGGCGGCCACGCTGCGCAAACGTTCGCCGCTGATGCTGCACGTGACCCTGGAGCAGATCCGCCGCGCGCGCGGCATGAGCCTGGCTGACAACCTGCGCATGGAGCGCGACCTGGTGCATCAATGCTTTCACTTGCGGCCGGGTACGGCCAGCGAGACCGTTGAAGGCATACGCGCCCTGGCAATCGACAAGGATTACAAGCCGCAATGGATGCCGGCACGCATTGAAGATGTGAAGCCGGGAATGGCGGCAGCGTTTTTTGCCAGCCCCTGGACGGCTGAGACCCACCCCCTGCGCGGGTTGAAGTAAAGAGCGCCTTGCGCAATCCACGCTCGGCCAGATCCGGGTTTGCTATTAAATAGATAGCTACCTGTTCATGGCCTTCCTGGGCTACAGGCCAATTCCATTAAAATTTGTGAGCACGGCCTCAAAGCTGCTGATAAACCAGCTGCGCCAGCTTCATCAGCTCTTCCCGTGACACGGCGCCGCTCAGCGCGTAGCCAAAGCCCTGGTCAACCCAGTAGAACGACGGCACCGGGCCATCGCCGCTGTATCGGAAAGCGGTTTCCAGATTGCCCGGCTGCGGCACCGCCGTATTGGTGGGTGCGGCGCCGGCGGAATTACCTGAAGCGCCTGTGGAAGCCGCAGCAGCGGCGTCCAGCGCTCCCAGGTACAGCGTCACGCGCAGGCCGGCCGCATTCTGGAACATGAATTGGGCGCGAGCGCCGCCGTCACCCGACAGCAGCCGGCCGCCAACCAGTTCGTACCCCTGCGAGGCCAGCACCGGCACTTTCAGCGGACGCCCCACGCGTTTGGACAGCCATTGCACCAGGTGGTCTTGCTGCGCAGCGGTGACCTCTACGGGGTGGCGCACTTCGGGTGAGAACACCGCGTGGGCCAGCGAAGCCTGGTGGACAAAGGACCGGGAGGACTGCATTGCGAGCTGCCCAGGCGCCGGGCTGCCCATCTGGCTGCGCGACAGCCAGCCGACCCCAAAGGCCAGCACCACGGCCGCAGCCATGCCGCCCCAACGCCGCCATTGTTCGATTTGGCGCCTGCCGGCCTCGCCCTGGCGCGCAGCAGCCAACAAGGTGTCCGGGATGGCTTCGTCCAGCAGCGGGCGGTGCAGGGCGCGCAGGGCCTCACGTTGGGCCTGCCAGGCCGCCAGGGTGCCCCGCGCCCTGGGGTCCGCGGCCAGCTGTGCTTCCAGCTCGGCGCGATGGGCAGCCGGCAATTGGCCATCGACCGCTGCGTTGATCCTGTCGTGCATCAATCCGCCGTGAGCGTCCTGAGAGGTGTAGCTGTCGTGATGTTTTTCCATGGTCGAGTAGGCCTTTTAGCCGCCCTTATTTCAGGCGCCTGAGCTGCGTTGGGGCGCCCGCTGCCGCCGGTGCGGGCCCATCCATCAGTTCACGCAGGCGGCTGCGTGCGCGGGACAGGCGTGACATGACCGTCCCCAGAGGCACGCCGGTGATTTTGGCAACTTCTTCATACGAAAGATCTTCCAGGCTGACCAGCAGCAGCACCGCCCGCTGGTCTTCAGGCAGGCGCAGCAGGCAGCGTTGCAGGTCCAGGGCTTGGGCCGTACCGGTCTCGGGGGCAGTCATCTCGCTTTCGACATCGTCGACGTTGACTGTGATGCCCGCGGCAGCCTGCCGCATGGAACGGCGCGCCTGATTGATAAAGATGTTGTGCATCAGCGTGAACAGCCAGGCGCGCAAATCGCTGCCCGCCACCCACAGGCGCCATTTAGAGCAGGCCCGCTCCAGCGTGTCCTGCACGAGATCGTCCGCCGCCCAGGCGTCACCCGTCAGCGCGCGCGCATAGCGGCGCAGACTGGGTATATGGTCGGTCAGCGGAAAGTGGGTCATGTGTCTGTAAAGCCTGCGGCCATCGTAACGAAGGCAGCCGCAGGCGTTACGGCATTACAGTGTCACAGCGTCAGGGTTTGGCGACGTGCCAGACATTCATGAAACCGTCGCCCGTCTTGTCTCCAGGCCTGGTGTCCTTGGCCCAGTAGTACAGCGGTTTGCCCTTCATGGCCCATTGCTTTTTGCCGTCATCGCGCGTGACGACCGTGTAGTCGCCGGCCGGCTTGTCGGCGTCCGCAGCCATCAGGGGCGGCCAGTTGGTGGCGCAAGGGCCGTTGCAGACGGATTTGCCACTGCCTGCCGCATCGCGGTCAAAAACGTACAGGGTCATGCCGTTCGGGCCTACCAGGACGCCGTCGGCCACTTTGGCCGGGCTGCTGGCAGTCATGGAGGCACAACCGCCGAGCAGGGCGGCCGTCAAAAGGGCGATGGACAGCAATTTCATGGAATTCTCCGGTGTGGTTAGGGTGAGGTATCGGTCTGCAGGCCACGCTTGTCTGGTTAAGCATGGCTGCACACGAATAAACGCCAGCCGGGGCCGGTTTATTCCATCGCCGGAGAAAAAAAGGTTGATTTGCTGCCGTCAGCGGACGGCAGGGGTCAGCGGTTGCGTGACTTCATCGCGCGCTCGACCTCGCGCTTGCCTTCACGGTCCTTGATGGTGTCACGCTTGTCGTGCTCGCCCTTGCCCTTTGCCAGGCCGATTTCGCACTTCACCTTGCCGGCTTTCCAGTGCATGTTCAGAGGCACCAGGGTGAAACCTTTTTGCTCGACCTTGCCGATCAGGCGGCGAATCTCTTCCTTGTGCATCAACAGCTTCTTGGTTCGCACCGAGTCGGGGCGCACATGGGTAGAAGCCGTGCCCAGTGGGTTGATCTGGCAGCCGATGATAAAAAGCTCGCCGCCGCGCACCACCACATAGCCGTCGGTGAGTTGCACCTTGCCTTCGCGCAGGGACTTAACCTCCCAGCCTTCGAGCACCATGCCCGCCTCAAAGCGCTCTTCAATGTGGTAATTGAAAAGCGCTTTTTTGTTGTCGGCAATGCGCACGGCCGCCGCAGCTGCCTTGGGGGAGAGATTGGCGGAAGGCGTTGCGGCCGATTTTTTGGAGGAGGATGCTTCTTTGGTGGCCATGGATAAAAGATAGGGGCGTAACCTGAAAAGTACAGTGCCTATAAGGTGGCTAATACAATTGCGCCCAGCCCCTGATTGTATGAAAACCGTTCACAAGTCCGTTTTAATTTGGTACAGCGCCGCCGAGATGTTTGCTCTTGTGACGGATATCGCCCGGTACCCGGAGTTTTTGCCCTGGTGCGACCAGGCCTCCGTGCTGGAGCAGGACGCCCATGGCATGACGGCCAAGGTGGGCATTTCCTTTGCAGGTCTCACGCAAAGCTTCACCACGCGCAACACACACACGAAAGACCGCAAGGTCAGCCTCAAGCTGGTCGATGGTCCGTTTTCAAAACTGGACGGGCACTGGGATTTCACCCCGGTCGGCAAAGCCAGCGAAAGAGCCTGCAAGGTCGAGTTCACACTGCGTTATGACTTTGACAATGCAGCGCTGGCGGCCCTGGTCGGCCCTGTTTTTGAAAAAATTGCAGGCAGCCTGGTCGACGCTTTTGTGAAAAGGGCCTCGGATGTCTATGGCGAAGGCTGAGGGTGCGGCGCTCCTGAAAATAACGCTCGTCTATTCGCCAGCACCGCGGCAGGTTCGCGAATGGACGCTTGAATTGGCAATCGGCACAACAGTCTCGCAGGCGCTGGCAGCCAGCGGCATTTCGAAGGAATTCCCGGAGTTGCAAGTGGGTCGACCGGCCTTGGGTATCTGGGGCCGGAAAACCACCCCGGGGCAGGTGCTGCAAGAGGGAGATCGCCTGGAAATCTACCGCGGGCTGCGTGTGGATCCCAAGGTTGCGCGCCGGGAACGATTTAACCGGCAGGGGGTAAAGCGGGCTGGCTTGTTTGCCAAGACTCGCGCTGGCGCCAAGGCCGGGTATTAATTAGCTAGAGCTATCGTCTATTTGCACGCGTTGTCGGCGATGCCCTGAAGACGCCTGGTTTCTGCGGCTTTGGCGGCGTCATCCAAGACTTCCCGCTCGCCTTTGGCATTGGTGGTGATCACCCGGTTTCCTGACTGAATACTGCTCAGGCCTTTTTTGGCTCTTTCGCAGGTGTCTGCTTTCACCGCAGCGACCTTTTCTTCATCAGCTTTCTTTTTGGCCGCTTCTTCTTCGTCAGCCTGCTTCTTCTTGGTTTCAAGCTGCACGTCCTTGCCTGAAAGCTTGGGCGCATTGGCGTTCGTGCTGGTTTTGGGCTTGGTCTCTGCCGCTGGCTCCTCGCTAGCGACAGGCGCTGCGGCCATTCGAGCCCCGCGCGGCTTTTTCAGGATGTCCTTTTCCTGAATATCCGCCGGCGGCGAACGGTCGCTGTAAACCTTGCGCCCGTCCTTGTCGATCCACTGCCATTGGGCCAACGCCGGGATAGTGAAAGAAGCACCGGCCACAGCCAGAACAAGGGTTCGAGAAGCGAATTTGAGGTCCATTTCGCGAGTGTAGCGCCGTGCCGAACTGTTTTCTGCATGCACCCATACAAAGCAGCCTTTTTACAACCCGGGCGCGACAGGAGGCAGGCTGGCAGCCCCCACCGGCGCCGGGAACGCTAGGGTTAGTACCGACGGGTCTTTACGGCAAGGGTACAATCGTGTTTTTGGAGCTATCCCTATGCGCCTACTCGGCAAAGCGCTCACCTTCGACGACGTATTGTTGGTGCCAGCGTTCTCCCAGGTCCTGCCCAAGGACACCTCGCTTTCCACCCAGTTCTCCCGAAACATCCGCCTGAACCTGCCGCTCGTGTCGGCTGCCATGGACACGGTCACCGAAGCCCGGCTGGCCATCGCCATCGCGCAAGAAGGCGGCATCGGCATCGTTCACAAGAATCTCACCGCCCAGCAGCAGGCGGCAGAAGTCGCCAAAGTCAAACGCTACGAAAGCGGCGTTTTGCGCGACCCGGTGGTCATCACACCCACCCACACCGTGCGCCAGGTCAT
>JAJKJM010000196.1 GCA_021153985.1 Polaromonas sp. | reverse complement strand
CAAAGCGAAGTTACGCGAATACCAAAAGGCGACCCTAACGCTGCGTCCCTGCGCTTCGCTACGGGGCAACCTGCGGTGCTCGGCTCAGGCAGGGTCTCGCTAAACTCGCCTTCGGCTCAAACAACGCGATCCCTGATCCGCCTGAACCTCCGCTCCTCGGCGCATCCAGAAGGGGTGGGGAAGGAATACCAAACAGCCGAAGACGCACACCGAATACTTGAAGAAGCAAGGACTCGCCGTGGCGAGTACATGCCCCAGAGCAGAACAGACCTCAATCCAAAGTCTTGAACATCACAAACGCATCCACCAGCCCCAGCCTCATATGCCGGAAAGCTCCCGGCAAAGTCCCCACAATCTCAAACCCCAGCCTGCGCCACAAACGAACGGCCCGTTCATTCGTCGACACCACCAGGTTGAACTGCATCGCCAGAAAACCCATGGCCTCCGCTTCCTTTTGGGAGTGCTCGCACATGGCCGAAGCCAGGCCTTTGCCCTGCGCTTCGGGCGCGACCACATAGCCGCAGTTGCAGACGTGCGCGCCCAGGCCCGGCTGGTTGGCTTTGATGAAGTAGGTGCCCAGCACGGGCCCGTCACCTTCTCTTGCGACGTAGGTTGCCCGGGGCGCCGCCATCCACACCGCGTGTATTTCAGCTTCAGTGCTTTGCGGCGAAAAGGCATAGGTGTCGCCTGCTTCAAACGTGGCACGCAGCAGCGGCCACATGGCGGGCCAGTCGGCCTCGGTGCAGCGGCGGATCAAGGGCTTGGATTCATTCATGGCGGATCAGGATAAAAGTGATTTGCTATCTTTTTAGTAGCTGCATACCAATGCACCAAAAGGGCTACAGCCTCAAATGGCTTGTAAAAATCAAACCTTTGGAGGTCCGTCCACGACCTCGGCCGCCGTGCGAAAGGCCTCAACCGCAGCGGGCAAGCCGCAATAAATGCTCGCGTGCAGCAGCACTTCCTGAAGCTGCTCTGGCGTCACGCCGTTGTTCAATGCACCGCGCACATGGCCCTTGAGCTCATGCTGCTTGCCCAGGGCCGTCAGCATCGCCACCGTGATCAGGCTGCGGGTCTTCAGGTCCAGGCCCGGCCGTTGCCACACATCGCCCCAGGCATTGCGTGTGATGTACTGCTGGATGGGCATGGAAAATTCGGTTGCCTTGCCGAAGGCATTGGCCACGAAGTCTTCACCCATCACCTGCTTGCGGGTGGCCAGGCCTTTGTCGAAGTCGCTGGAAGATGTCGAGGTCACATGAACTCCTTAAAAAACGACAAGGGTAGTTGAAAATAAAAAAGCCCGCCCGGGTCTTCACCGGGGCGGGCGCAGGACTTACTTCCGGTCAAGCCAGGTCGTAACGGTCCAGGTTCATGACCTTGGTCCATGCGGCGACGAAGTCACGTACGAACAGTTCTTGCGAGTCGCTGCAACCATAAACTTCGGCGATGGCCCGCAGCTGGGAGTTCGAGCCGAAGACGAGATCGATCACGGTGCCCGTCCACTTGAGCTCGCCCGTTGCACGGTCGCGCCCTTCGAGCACGCCGGCAGCGTCGGTGGACTTTTGCCACCTGGTGCGCATGTCGAGGAGGTTCACGAAGAAGTCGTTGCTCAGTGTGCCGGGCCGCTTGGTGAAAACACCGTGCTGGGCTTGCCCGACGTTGGCATTCAGCGCGCGCAGGCCGCCGACCAGCACTGTCATCTCGGGCGCGGTTAGCGTCATCAGATTGGCCTTGTCCACCAGTTGCTCGGCCGCCCGCTCTTGCTGCCCCATGCGGCCGTAGTTGCGAAAGCCGTCCGCGGTTGGCTCCAGTACAGCGAAGGAGTCCACATCGGTCTGCTCTTGTGAAGCGTCCATGCGTCCCGGCGCAAAAGGTACTTTCACATCGTGCCCGGCCTTCTTTGCCGCCGCCTCTACAGCCGCGCAACCACCCAGAACGATCAGGTCGGCCAGCGAGATTTTCTTGCCGCCGGACTGCGCGCCATTGAACTCGCCCTGAACCTTCTCCAGCGCTTTCAGCACTTTCGCCAGTTCAGCCGGCTGATTGACTTCCCAATCCTTTTGAGGCGCAAGGCGAATGCGCGCGCCGTTTGCGCCGCCGCGTTTGTCGCTGCCGCGGAAGGTGGCGGCGGACGCCCAGGCGGTCGTGACCAGTTGCGAGACGGAAAGCCCGGATGCCAGCACTTTGGCTTTCAATGCAGCGATGTCCTGCTCACCGACCAGTTCATGGTCGACCGAGGGAATTGGGTCTTGCCAGAGCAGCTGGCCCTTCGGAACCAGCGGCCCCAGGTAGCGTGCGGCGGGGCCCATGTCGCGGTGCGTCAGCTTGTACCAGGCCTTGGCGAAAGTATCGGCAAACTCCTGCGGATTGGCCATGAAGCGCCGCGAGATTTTCTCGTAGGCGGGGTCCACGCGCAGGGCCATGTCAGCCGTGGTCATCATCGGGGCATGGCGCAGCGCGGGGTCATGGGCGTCCGGCACGGCGGTCGCCGCGGCGGGGTCTTTGGGCTTCCACTGGTGCGCGCCGGCGGGGCTCTTCGTCAGTTCCCACTCGTAACCGAACAGGTTTTCGAAGTAGCCGTTGTCCCATCGGGTGGGGTTGTTGGTCCAGGCACCCTCGATGCCGCTGGTGACGGTATGAACGCCATGGCCCTTGCCGAACTTGTTGATCCAGCCGAAGCCCTGGTCTTCGAGGGTACCGCCCTCAGGCTCGGGGCCGACGTATTTGCCCGGCTCGGCCGCGCCATGGGACTTCCCGAAAGTGTGCCCGCCGGCGGTCAGCGCAACGGTTTCCTCATCGTTCATGGCCATGCGGGCGAAGGTTTCGCGGATGTCGCGCGCCGAGCCCAGCGGATCGGGGTTCGCATTCGGGCCTTCGGGGTTCACATAGATCAGGCCCATCTGCACCGCACCGAGGGGGTTTTCGAGTTCGCGGTCGCCGGTGTAGCGCTTGTCGCCCATCCACTCGGCTTCGGGTCCCCAGTAGATCTCTTCCGGTTCCCAGACGTCCGGGCGCCCGCCGGCAAAGCCGAAGGTCTTCAAGCCCATCGAGTCCATGGCCACGGTGCCGGCCAGGACCATCAGGTCGGCCCAGGAGAGTTTCCGGCCGTACTTTTGTTTTATCGGCCACAGCAGGCGGCGCGCCTTGTCGAGATTTCCGTTGTCGGGCCAGCTGTTCAGCGGCGCAAAGCGCTGTGTGCCGGAGCCTGCGCCGCCGCGGCCGTCGGCGATGCGGTAAGTGCCCGCGCTGTGCCACGCCATGCGGATAAAGAACGGGCCATAGTGGCCGTAGTCCGCCGGCCACCAGTCTTGCGAATCGGTCATCAGCGCATGCAGGTCTTTAACCACCGCATGCAGATCCAGGGTCTTGAATTCTTCGGCATAGTTGAACGCCTCGCCCATCGGGTCAGACTTCGTGGAGTTCTGGTGAAGGATCTTGAGGTTGAGCTGGTTGGGCCACCAGCTGGCGTTGGTGGCTGCTCCGGCCAGTGCGTGTTTGCGAGCGCCGCCCGAAAATGGGCAAGAGGCTTCGCTTTGCGTGTTGTGATCGGCCATGATGGGTTACCTTCTATTGAGTGAGTGGCGCCGTGTAAGGGCTTGGAGGGCTTGGGGCTTGCCAGGCGGTTGGCCTGTGAAGCACAGTCTAGGTTTCGCGACACAATAATCAAAGGCAATTAAAAATATATAACTCATAGTTTTTATTAATTGCATGCTGCCCGGCTTCCGCGCCGCCCAACCCGCCCTCTTGCTTTACGCTTGAAGCCGAGCCACTTATAAAGCTTTTGAAGGACATCCTGATGACCAGCCCCAAAACCTCCGGCGCGGCACCCCGCTATCCTGCTCCCGAACTCAAAGACCTGCCCGACGACATCAAAGCAAAAGTCCTGGAGGTGCAGGAAAAGGCAGGCTTCGTGCCCAACGTCTTCCTGGCACTGGCGCGCCGCCCCGCCGAGTGGCGCGCCTTCTTCGCGTACCACGATGCGCTGATGCTCAGGGAAGAAGGCTCCAACCCCACCGGCACACTGACCAAGGGCGAGCGCGAGATGATCGTCACCACCACCAGCGCGGCCAACAAGTGCCTCTATTGCGTGGTGGCGCACGGGGCCATCTTGCGCATTTATGAAAAGAAGCCGCTGGTGGCCGACCAGGTGGCGGTCAACTACCGCAAGGCCGACATCACGCCGCGCCAGCGCGCCATGCTCGACTTCGCCATGAAGGTCTGCCTGCAGGCCGACCAGATTGAAGACGCCGACTTCGAAGCGCTGTATGGCCACGGCTTTGACGATGAAGACGCCTGGGATATCGCGGCGATTACCGCGTTCTTTGGCCTCTCCAATCGCATGGCGAGCTTCAGCAACATGCAGCCCAACCCTGAGTTCTACCTGATGGGCCGCGTGCCCAAGCCGCCCAAACCGGCTTGATCAACACGGCGAGGCGCGCGGTCACGCCCTGATGACGCCGAGCACCATGCGCACCAGCTCGTCTTCAAACTCAGGCGTTCCCAGCAGCGGCGAGTCTTCCAGCGAAGCGCTGCGGATCGCGCCCATCACCGCGCGTGTGGCCACAAACATCAAAGCCGGCGTGGGTGCGCGCAATGTCGGGTCACCCAGTTGTGACAGCGCGAATGCGTTGCGCTCTGACGCCTCGCGCAGGGCCTGCGTGATGTTTTCATGGTGATCCATGCGCCAGGCCAGCCGGATCATCGCGCGCTTGTGTTTGGGCCCGCTGCCGAATGATTCCACCAATGTGTGCACCAGCTCGCGCACCACAGAGCTGGCATCGCGGCGCTCCTGCACCGCGCGCTTCATCATGGCCTGCAGCTCATCCAGCACGCGGCGCCGCTCGCGGTTGATCATGGCCAGCAGGATCGATTCTTTGCTGGGGAAATACTGGTACAGCGTGCCGATGGAAAAGCCGGCTTTTTTGGCGACCTTGTTGGTTGTCAAACCGCCCTCGCCTTCGGTTTCCACAATCTGAGCAGTGGCTTGGAAAATCGTTTCTATGGTGCGTTGCGCGCGGTCCTGCGTGGGCAGTTTTCGCATGTTTTCAGAGGCAGAAGGGCTGGGCGGTGCACTTGGCAGGGTCATGGTGTGAAAACTGAGCAATAGGCGAGTTGTGGGGCCGGCCCCAAAACTGAATAATGCTCATTAACGGGCCTTTGTGCAAGGCTTGAATCGACACCATGACATCCTCCGCCACGTCTGCCGCACCATCCGCCGCCGCCACATCGGGAAGCCCTTCTGGGCTCACGGTGCGCAAGCTGGAACTTGACCTGAGCCAGGGTTTTGACCGCCACTGGCATGGTGGCGATGCCTTTTTGAGCCAGTACCACAACGCGCTGTCGATGAGCTTCCCCGTCGGAGAGCAGTCGTTTATCGACGCGGTTCGCGACTGCGCAAAACTGCTGCCCCGCACCCCGGAGCACGCGCTGCTGCATGAGGCCGTGGCGCAATTTATCGGCCAGGAGGCGACGCACCGGCACATCCATGCGCTGTACAACGCGCACCTTGAAAAGCAGGGCCTGGTCAACCGCTGGCAGCACTGGGCCACGGCGCGCATCGAATTCGCCCGCTCCAAAGGCGTGGGGCCACGGCATTTCCTGGCGGTGACGGCCGCGTATGAACACCTGACCGCCATGCTGGCGGACTACATGCTTCGCCACGACAGGGCTGTGGAAAAAGCGGACCCGAAGATGCGCATGCTCTGGCAATGGCATGCAGCCGAAGAAACCGAGCACCGCGCGGTCGCCTATGACCTGTACCTGGCGCTTGAGGGCAGTTACGCCTGGCGCATCCGCTGGTACATCTATGCGCTGATTCTGTTTACCGTTGACTCGGGACGGCAGACGGTGCTGAACCTCTGGCACGACGGCACTTTGTTTCGGCCCGGCACCTGGTGGAGCGCAGCGAAATTCTTTTGGGGCCGGCACGGCGTCGTCTGGCACTGCGCAGGCCCGCTGCTGGCGTATTTCAGGCGCGACTTCCATCCGGACCAGGAAGCGTTTGTGGAGCCTGGGCAGCAGACACGGACTTTGGCCCAGCGTTGGCTCAAAGAGCACGCGGAGAGTTTTCGCGTTGTGCGCTGAGTTCCCCTCCCCCTCTCCCTCTGGGAGAGGGTTGGGGTGAGGGCCAGCGGCGGTCGATAGCCTTGCGTTACATACCCAAGCCGCAGCCCTCACCCCTGCCCTCTCCCAGAGGGAGAGGGAGTAAAAAACCTTTGACCCTTACTCGACGATCTTACGCATCCAGTCGGGCAGCGGCCTGGACTTTTTCGCCGGAAAGTCCACCCAGATGGTGGTCGCGCCACCAGCGGCACAGATCACGCCAGGCGCATCCGCGCGCTCCATAGTGGCCCAGCTTTCAAAAGTGCTGCGGCCCGGGTCGCTCACATACATCTTCATCAGCACATCGCCCGGGTACTCAAGCTGCTTGTAGAAATTGCAAAACGCATTGACGATCACCGGCCCCTCACCCTTGGGGTCGGGCTTGCAGCCGATGGCATACATCCAGTCGATGCGGACGGTTTCGAGATAGCGGAAATAGCTGCCGTTGTTGAGATGGCCCATGGCGTCCATGTCGCCCCAGCGGATGGGGATCGTCATCTCGCGGACCAGTTTTTTCTTTTCGGGAATTTCGATTTTCATGATGGCGGCCAATGAGCAGGGCTTAGCGATGCGCCCTGATGGAAGCAAGAATACCCAGCGTGAACAGCACGCAGGCGGAGAGTTGCACCAGCGTCGGCCAGCGGCCGTCCCAGGCAAAGGAATACAGCAGCGCAAAAATGGTTTCACTCACGATGAGCTGCCCGCACAGGCTGGCGCTGAGCCGCTGGCTGGCCATGTTCCACAAGATGGTGGCCAGCCATGTGGAGCCCACGCCGGCCATCACACACAGCAACACAAACGTCCAGCGGTCTTCACGGCCGGCCAGCATGCTGACGTCAGAGCCTGCCGCCAGCCACATCAGCATTGCGCCCAGACCGGTGGCTACGCCCAGCCAGTTGGCCCAGTCGGTGGCGTTGACTTCAGGGTGGCGCTTGAGCCAGGCAGAGTTGAGGATGGCAAACGCCGTCCAGCACACCAGCGACGCCGAAACGAACAGCATGCCACGCCAGAAATGGGTGGCCGCGCCCTGCCCGGCTTCGTGTGTGGAACCCATCATGAGCGCCAGCCCTGCCAGTGTCAGCGCCAGCCCCGGCAGCAGCGCGGCCCAGCGTAGCCCGTGCGGCTTGCCCAGCAACATGACCCAGACCGGAATGGTGCCGATCACGAGTGAAGGCACTTCGGTGCCGGCGTCGCGAATGGCCAGCACCAGCAGCAGGTAGTAGCCGCTAAAACCCAGGATGCTCATGAAGAGCGCGGCCCATGCCTGGCGCAGCGTGGGCAGCCGGCGGCTGCGCATGCCGATCAGCATGACCAGCGCAGCCAGCACGCCATACACGGCAAAGCGCCCCGCCGTGAGATCTATCGACGAATAGCCGCCCGCGCCCATCTCGACCATGCGCGGCGCTACAAACACCAGGCCCCACAGCGCTCCCGCCGCGAGCCCGGCCAGAATGCCCGTCAGCATGCGTCAGGCAACATGCGCGGTGGCTACCAGGCGCAGCCCAAGCAAGCCCATGGCGCCTGCGGCCACGCGGTCCACCACAAGCTTGCTGCGCAGGTAAGCCGCGCGCGGCACGCTGGACGACAGCACCAGCGCCACGATCGCATACCAGCCGGTTTCCATCACAAGCACACCCGCCAACACGAGCAGCGCGGCCGGCAAGGGAAACTGCGCTGGAAGCAAAGCCGCGAACACGCTGCTGTAAACCACCACAATTTTGGGGTTGCTCAACTGGGTGACGAGGCCGAGCCGAAACGACTTCCACACCGTCTGCTGCGACGCGCCATCGCCGGCGCCGTCCATCTCCAGCGGCTGGCGCGCACCGCGCCAGATATTGAAGGCCATCCACATCAGGTAGAGGCCGCCCACAATCTTCAAAGCCACATACACACCAGGCAAAGCAGCCAGCAGGGCCTGCAGCCCGGCGAGTGCCAGCATGGCAAACACCAGCGCGCCAAGGCCCATGCCGACCGCGGCGGCCAGCCCATCCGCGCGCGAGCGGGAGACGGCGATGCGCGCCACCTGCACAAAACTGGGGCCGGGGCTCACAACGCCGGCGAGCAAGGCCAGAAGGATCAGGCCTATCGGGCCGAGATAAGGCAATACGGATTCCAACATTTTCTAATCTCCGAAATCGGGAGGAAGGGAAGAACGCGAGGGTCCGACTTTGCCACGCGCCGGCATTTTCTGCAGGAGCGATGAATCAGTTCAAGCGCCAAACCCGTCATCGGCGGCAATCACCGCGCCATTGACAAAGTGGCTTTCGCCGCTGGCCAGCATGACCAGCAAGGCGTCCAGGTCTTCCGGCTTGCCCACGCGTTTGCGCGGCAGCATCTGCACCAGCTTTTTGCCTTGCTCGGTTTCCCAATGGTGGTGGTTGATCTCGGTGTCGATGTAACCCGGGCAGATCGCGTTGACGTTGATGCCGAACTTGCCCCACTCCAGCGCCATGGCCTTGGTCATCTGCACCACGGCCGCCTTGCTCATGCAATACACGCCGATCTGCGGCAGCACGCGCAGCCCGGCCATCGATGCGATATTGATGATGCGCCCACCGGCATAGGTGCCCGGCGCAGCGCCGCGCGAGCGGGCCAGCATGCGCTTGCCGACTTCCTGCGCAACAAAGAAGGCGCCTTTGACGTTGGTGTTGAAGATGAAGTCGTAGTCTTCTTCGCCCACATCCTGAATGCGCTGCGTGGTGCTGACGCCCGAGTTGTTGACGAGGATATCGATAGGCCCGACCTCGGTTTCGGCATGCGCCACACCGGCCTTGATGCTGGCGTGGTCGGTCACGTCGAGCTCCACCACATGCGCATCACCGCCGGCCGCTTCAATCTGCGCGCGCAGCTCCTTGAGTTTGTCGAGCCGCCGGCTGGCGAGCACCACGGCGGCGCCTGCCTTGCTCAGCGTTTTGGCAAATTGCGCGCCCAGTCCGCCCGATGCGCCGGTCACGAGGGCGACACGCCCCGAGAGATCCAAGCTGTAAGCCATTAGAGGCTCCTCTCAATTAAAGCTGCACAAAAGAGAACGACCGTTCGCATCGCTGCATTCGCGGCATAAAATCCAACGCGAGACAGCAATCCTTCCTGAAAATCATTATCAGCGAGTCCCCCGATGAATACCCAAGAAATTCTGGCCCAGTTCGGCCCCCGCGAAGCAATGGAATATGACGTGGTCGTGGTGGGCGCAGGCCCGGGCGGCCTCGCCACCGCCATCCGCCTGAAGCAACTCGCCGCAGAAAAAGGCACGGACATTTCCGTGGTGGTTCTTGAAAAAGGCTCCGAACCCGGCGCGCACATTCTTTCGGGCGCAGTGATGGACCCGAAGGCATTGACCGAACTGCTGCCCGACTGGAAAGCCCAGGGCGCGCCGCTGAACCAGCCCGTCACTGCCGACGAAGTTCTTTTCCTGACTGAGAAGGGCACCATCAAGACGCCGGACTTTTTTGTACCCGACTGCTTTCACAATGAGGGCAACTACGTCATCAGTCTGGGCAATGTGGTGCGCTGGCTGGCGCAGCAGGCTGAAAGCCTGGGCGTAGAAATCTTTCCGGGCTTCGCCGCGGCGGAAGTGCTCTACAACGATGACGGCTCGGTCAAGGGCGTGGCCACCGGCAACCTCGGCATCGGCAAAGACGGCCAGCCAACCGACAACTTTCAGTTGGGCATGGAGCTGCACGGCAAGTACACGGTGTTTGCCGAAGGCGCACGCGGCCACCTGGGCCGCCAGCTGATCAACCGCTTCAAACTCGACGAAGGCCGCGACCCGCAAGGCTACGCGCTCGGCGTGAAAGAGCTCTGGGAAATCGACCCCGCCAAACACAAGCCGGGCCTCGTTATCCACACCGCCGGCTGGCCCATGGACAGCCAGACCTATGGCGGCGGTTTCATGTACCACCTCGAGGACAACAAGGTCACGCTGGGCATGGTCACCGGGCTGGACTACAGCAATCCCTACCTCAGCCCCTTTGAAGAAATGCAGCGCTGGAAGACGCACCCCAGCATCAAGGCTTACCTCGAAGGCGGCAAGCGCATCAGCTACGGCGCGCGGGCCATCACCGCAGGCGGCGCGCTGAGCCTGCCAAAGACGGTATTCCCCGGCGGCGCGCTGATCGGCTGCGAAGCCGGCTACCTCAACGCCGCCCGCATCAAGGGCAGCCACGCGGCCATCAAGAGCGGCATGCTGGCCGCCGAAGCCGCGTATGACGCGGTCACCAGCGGCCGCGAGCACGACGAGCTGGCCGCCTACCCCGAGTCCTTTGCCAAGAGCTGGCTCGCGGCCGAGCTGAACCAGTCGCGCAACTTCAAATCCTGGTTCAAGAAAGGCCTGTACGTCGGCGCCTTCATGACCGGCATCGAGCATTGGCTGCTGCCCAAGCTGGGCTTCAAGAGCCCACCCTGGACGATTCACAACACCGTGCCCGACTACGCCAAGCTCAAGCCGGCCGCCGAGTGCACGCCCATCGTGTATCCCAAGCCCGATAACAAGATCACCTTTGACCGCCTGAGCTCGGTGTTTGTCTCTAACACCAACCACGAAGAACACCAGCCCGCGCACCTGACACTGAAAGACGCAAGCGTGCCGGTCAACATCAACCTTGCCAAATACGCCGGCCCCGAAAGCCGCTACTGCCCGGCCGGTGTCTACGAGTTTGTGAAGAACGCCGACAACACAGACCGCCTGCAGATCAACGCACAGAACTGCGTGCACTGCAAGACCTGCGACATCAAGGACCCGACGCAGAACATCGTGTGGGTCACGCCCGAAGGCGGCGGCGGGCCCAACTACGCCGGCATGTAAGCACTGCGTCGTCTCTCAAAAAAAGCCCGGTTTTCACCGGGCTTTTTTACGCCCGGAAAACGTTGGAAAGTGTGTGTGGATCGGAACGAGGCCTTCACTCTTCCCCTCTCTGCATTTGTGTCCACCTCCCGCTAATCCGTAGGGGAACAGTAGGGAGCGCCTAAATACATTATTTCCGCCGATCCGCATCTTGCATGCGTAGAGGCACTCACTCTCTCCCAACCTTTTATCCTGCTTAAGGATCTTGATGCTCACAACACTTCCATCCATTTCCATCACACCCGCCACGCAGGCTCGCAAGCGCGCGCGAACCCTGTCGCGCATTGCCCTGGCTCTCGCAACACTTGCCACTGCCGGGCTCTTCAACGCAGCCCATGCCACCTTCCCGGGCGAAAATGGTGTCATCGTATTTGAGCAACCTGGCTTGCCCTCTACCATCGCCAAGGTAAAGTCAGGGTACGGCTCGACAGTCACCACCTTAGGCGTCGGAATCCAACCCAGCGTCTCGCCCAGCGGCAAGAAAATCGCTTATCTGTCCAATGACAGGCTCGGCCTGTATGTGATGAACATCGACGGCTCAAACGGTGTCCAACTACTAAACAACGATAAAGAGATGGCCTCTCCGGTGTGGTCGCCTGATGGCTCCAAAGTAGGATTCGCAATCGCATCGGCAAACGGATCGGCGATGGAGCTCTGGTCCATCAAGCTGAACGGCACTGGCAAAACCCTTGTGCGCAGTTTTCCTTTTGCAGTTCCAGTCGATCGTTTTTCTTTGGCATGGTCTCCGTCAGGCAACGTCTACACGTTGAATGGTCCGGACAACGCCGGTAATGGTGGAGATGACCTCTACATAGCGGATGACATTAACCCCGGCGTCCGTCCACTTGCCAAGACTGAACCTGGTTCATCGTGGGCACCGGACGGGGCATCAATCCTGTTTCACTTCGACAGTAGTGAATACGAAATCAATCCGGACGGCTCTAACACTCGAAGCCTGAATCCGCGCGGCGAAACCAGCGGCATAAGCTCTATCTCCCCGGATGGCCGGTACATCGCCGGATCAGTCAACACGACGGATGGGTCCGGTCAGCCGGTGAATGGGTTAGCGGTACGCCAACGTACCGATGGTTGGCTCGCTCGTGCCTGGAATGCCTATTCGGCGAAAGCGGATTGGAGCCGCGTACCCAAGAACTGCTATATAAGCACGCCCCAAGGCGGCGGCGGGATTTTGGCGGGCGACGAATTTCATGCCGAGAATTGTGCCGGTGTAATCACGTCAGACGGGGGTCAGCAGGTCATCGCCGTAGGCGGCGATGGCTACCTCTACCACCGCGCATTCAAATCCGGTTCGCATAGCGGTTGGACTCCATTTGCCCTTGTTCCTGGCGGGAGCGGTAGTCCCCTTGGCATCAAGGCCAAGAAGATCGCTATCGCGGCGGCCAAGGACGGCAGCGCCCAGGTCGTCATTGTCAACGCCGCCGACAACCTGGTGTATCACGCCATGCGCTATGCCAATGGAAACTGGTCCGGCTTCAACCCGCTTGACGGCTACGGAGGAGCCGCCAATTTTGCGGCACGCGATGTCGCCATCACGATCAATGCGAGTTCGCCGACCTCCCCTGGCAATGCACAAGTGATTGCCAATGGCCTGAATGACAACAATATTTTCTACCGTGTGCGTTGGGTCGATGGCACCTGGACGCCTTTCACTAACGTTCCAGGGCTCTACGGCAACAGGCAAATCAGCTACAACCTCGCCATCGCCGCCGCAGAAAACGGCTTCACGGATGTTCTGGCCACGTTGATGGGTTCCAATGGCATCCCTCAACTCGTGCATCAAACTCGCAAGCCTGACTCCAGCTGGGACGGCAATTGGGTGACTGTCAGCACGCCCGCAGGAACGACGTTCTCGGAGTCCAGCGACGTAGCGGTGACCCGCACGCTCAGCGGCACGGCGCAGCTGCTGTTCACCGACTCGGCGGGCAACGTGAATTTCCAGGAGCGATCCAATCCCAATTTGCCATCGTCGTGGCAATCGCAGGTCACTACCACGCCGATCCTCAGCACCGCCGGCCGCGCGGTATCGATTTCCGGTGGGGCCACCGCGGATTCAAGCAGCCAGCTGCTGCTTACGCGTACCTTCCCGCAATAGCCTGAATAGGCATGCGCGGCAGGCGCGGACGTACCGCCTCGCACGGCTGACCGGTTCGGGACGGCCGCTGACCGGCGCAGCCGCGCATCTATGCGACGGCCCTGCTTTTAAAAGAGGCAGGGCCGCATTGCTTTTCCGGGGGAGTGTTTGGGGAGGCTGACTCCGGTAGCTCGAATGCAAGGTGGCTTGCATGGAATCTCGGGCAGCCTGCTATTAATTTAGTAGCTGCCTGTCCATGAATTTAAAGGGCTAGAGGCCTAAAAAGCTTTAAAAATCCGAAGAATCCCCGAAACCTTTTCCCATTCATGTAAGGCATCCCTTACATGATTCTCCTGTGGCATCCAGCCGAGTCGCGTGGGCGCCACACATGCAGACATACATGCCCCGCAAGGCTTGGCAAGCTTTGTGACTTTCTGTCCGGTGCACCGCACCGGCAAGTGCCGCACATGCGCGGCATACGCACGCCAGCAGCCGCCTGCAAGCAATTCACGCATTTCATTCACAAGTGCTTACCGAACGATTCGACACGCTTTAGGCCTCATTGCAACCATCCGACGCATGCTCGCGGCTTACGCTGACATGCCTGCCAACTGTGTCAAAAGACACTGTGGTTGTTCCGGAAAACGGCGCTTGTTTCACGGCGAGCCCCCTTTCATTGAGCCTTGCTACCTCTTGCTTCTTACTGCTCGAATCGGGGTGCATGGCTTTTCAAGCGGCTGCTCCGGCGTTGCGATTCGCGCTTTTACCAACCCGCTGCACCGCAGCCTCTTCCTGATTGATCCATGACAACAAAAAATACCTGCGTGCTGCTGACCGGCGGAGCCGGCTACATCGGAAGCCATACCTTCGTGGCTCTGGTCGAGGCCGGCTTGCAGCCGGTCATCCTCGACGATTTTTCGAACAGCCACCCTGCGGTGCTGCAGCGGCTTGAACAGTTGACGGGCCGGCGCGTGACCTGCGAAAAAGGCAACGTGCTGGACACCGCCTTTGTGGCCGACGTGCTGCGCCGCCACCGCTGCGTTGCGGCCGTGCACTTTGCCGGTTTCAAAGCTGTCGGCGAAAGCGTGCAGCAGCCCCTCATGTATTACCGCAACAACGTGAGCGGCCTCGTGAGCCTGCTGGAGGCAATGGCAGCTACGCCCGCCTGCCGCTCGGTGGTGTTCTCTTCAAGCGCCACGGTGTATGGCGACCCGGCCAGCGTGCCCATCGACGAGCGCTTTCCCTGCGCACCCGAAAGCCCCTATGCCCACAGCAAGCTGGTGTGTGAAGACATCCTGGCCTCGCTGCGCGCGTCGGACCCAAGCTGGCGCACCGGCGTGCTGCGTTACTTCAACCCGGTGGGCGCGCACCCCAGTGGATTGATCGGCGAAGACCCGAACGGCATTCCCAACAACCTGATGCCTTTTGTGACCCAGGTGGCCGTCGGCAAGCGCGACCGCCTGAAGGTCTTCGGCAGCGACTACCACACCCCCGACGGCACCGGCGTGCGTGACTACCTGCATGTCGTCGACCTGGCCGCCGGCCATGTGGCTGCCGTGCAGGCACTGCTGGATAAAGGCGAAAGCTTCACCGTCAACCTGGGCACGGGGGAAGGCACCAGCGTGCTGGGCGTAGTGAACGCCTTCGAGCGCGCAAGCGGCCGGCCGGTCCCGTTTGAATTTGCGCCCCGGCGGGCCGGCGACGTGGCGCAGTATTTCGCCGACGTGTCGCTGGCCGCAAACGTGTTGGGCTGGCGCGCAGTGCACACCATCGACGACATGTGCCGTGACGCCTGGCACTGGCAACAGCGCAACCCGGAGGGCTACCGGACTGCGGCCTCGAATACACCCGAGCTGCACGCTCCGGCCCCTGCGCGCACCAGGCCGAACGGCCCTGTCCGGCCGGCGGTCAGTGTGTGATTCACCTTGCAACAAAACTGCTGCCGTATGGGAACAAAACACATTTTCTTTCGCAGCACGAAGTGGGCCATGAGCCGTTCGGACTATTGTCAATTGCTGCACCGCACAACAAACTCGTCTCCTGCTTTGACAGAGGAGAAATTCATGCCTAAAGCCCTACTTGCCGCCGTGCTGGCCACCGCGTTGGCTTCAGCATCGGCCTCTTACGCTTACGCCCACGTTTACAACCAATACCCCGCCCAAACGCCCGCAACCCCTGTCGCGAAGGCTGCGACGGCTGACAATCCCGCGCCCACACGCGTGAAGCTGCAATCCGGGGCCGAGACGGTCAAGGTCCGTGCGGTCTACAGCCCGGACGTGCGCCCCAACCCCTCTGCCGATGAACCCGAACCCGGTGAATCCGGCTGGCGTTCCTACGGCATGCTGCTGGCCACGCTGGTGCTCATGGGCGTGATCGCCGTACGACGCTACAAGGCGGGAAGACCCTGAGCATGAGCGGACTCGGCCGGCCGGGCGTAGCGGCGGTCAAATGGAGCGCGGCTTCGACGGTCGCACGCTTCGCGCTGCAGCTGATGGCCCAGGTGGTGCTGGCGCGCACGCTGGGGCCGGACATCTTCGGTGTGTTCGCCATTGGGATGGTGGTGCTGACATTCGCCACCTTTGTCTCCGGTTTCGGCTTCAGCTGGAGCCTGCTGCAGCGGCAAGACCTCCATGACGATGACGTGCGCTTTGCCTGGACCTGGCAACTCATCGTGGGCCTGGCGACCATGGCGGTGGTGTACCTGCTGGCGCCCCTGCTGGCGGTCTATTTCCGCGAGCCGCGTGCGGAGGCTGTCATTGAGTGGCTGTCGCTCGCCTGCCTGCTGACAGCCGCCGCCGCGCCCGCCACTTATCTGCTGCAACGCGACCTCAACTTCCGCGCGGTAGGGCTGGTGCAGGTAGGCAGCTACGCCGCGGGTTATATCGCGGTAGGCCTGCCCATGGCATTGATGGGCAAGGGCGAGGCATCGCTGGTCGCCGCATGGCTGGTGCAGGCCGCCGTGCAGCTGGCAGCCAGCTACGCGCTCAAACCTCATGCGGTCCGCCCCTTGATCTGGTATGCCGGTGCGCGCTCAGCCATCGGCACCGGGCATACCGTGTTCTTCACCAATATCGTCAACTGGCTGCTCAACAACCTGGACCGCGTGTTGATAGGCCGCCTGCTCAATGCGCAAGCCCTGGGCCTTTACAACGTGGCCTACAACCTGGCCACCATGCCCAACACCTTGCTGCTGGGCGCGCTGCAACCAGCCTTCCTGGCGGCAGGCGCCCGCCTGCAAGATGACTTGCCACGGCTGGGCCGCGCCTACCTGCAGATGCTGGCCACCATCGCCGTGCTGGGCCTGCCGGCCTTTGTGACGCTGGCCTTTGTTTCGCGCGACATTGTGCGCGTGCTGTATGGCCCGGCCTGGAGCGATGCCGCCTGGGTACTGGGCACGCTGTTCCTGTGCATGCCCGCTTATGTCATCTGGGGCCTGTCGACGCCGGTGCTCTGGAATACCGGGCGCAAACACTATGAGTTCCTGCTGCAGCTGCCGCTGGTCGCTGTCGGAGCGGCGGGTTTTTACCTGCTGGCAGGACGGGGCATCCATGTGGCCGCGGCTGTGGCGGGTGGGCTGCTGGTGCTGCGCGCGGTTGTCATCACCGTCGCCGCATTTCGTGCGCTCGGGCTTCGCGCAACCGCCTTGCTGCCGGATGCCTTGCGTGGGCTGCTGTTGAGTTCGCTCTGTATCGCAGGTGTACTGGCCGCGCAGTACGCGACTGCAAGGTTTGGCATGGCGCTGCTGTCGCTGGCTGCCAGCGCGCTGGCAGCGGTGGCGCTACCGGTCCTGTTGCTGATATTGCGCCCGCGGTTGCTGGGCCAGGACACCTCGGAGATGGTGATCCGCTTCGTCCCGCAGCTGGCAAAATTCCTGCGCCGCGCCGCCGCGCCGTCCTCCGCCCCTGCCCCCGCCTCCGCCATAGCCGCCACGCTGGGCGAGCAGCGCCCGTAAGGCCATCACCATGGATCAGCCCGTCGTGATTTCAGTCCTTGTCGCCGGCGCCATTCTGGCGGCGCTCACGGCGGCGCTGGGCATGGCCGGGGCGGTCCATGTGACGTCGCGCCGGGCCCAGGGCTATATGCACTGGATCTTCTACGCCATCCTGCTGATGGTGGCCATGGCCAACTTGCTGTCGGGCCGCGATCTCTCCAGCAGCAACATGAAGTTCGACGAAGTGGCCGTGGTCGTGCGGCATCCGCTGGTATCGCTGATGCAGCCGCTGGCTTCCTTGCTGCTGCTGACGCTGGCCGGTGAGCGTGTCATCACGCACTGGATACGCCGCGACAAGAGCGCGCAGGCGCCGTCCGCCCTGCTGGTGGTTTTCATTCTTTTCTGGGGCGGTACTGTGGCAGCGCCTGCCCTATTGGGCGCACACCCGTTCCTGTCGCATGACTACGTGTACCCGCTCGTGATCGGTTTTGCGGCGGTGCTGGCAACCGCGGCTGAACGCGACCTGGCGTTTGGCGCGACACGCAATGCCCTGCTGCTCTTCATGGTTGCAGGGTTATTGTTGATTCCCCTCAAGCCCAGCCTGGTGCTGGACGCCTCTTACACACAAGGCCTGCTGCCGGGCGTGCCGCGCCTGGCCGGCCTGGCCCCGCATGCGGTGTCGCTGGGCATGCTGGCGCAATTGGGCCTGCTGTGCCTGCTCGCGCGCCCATTTCAGCGCGTGTGGCTCAATCGCACGGCCTGGGCCGTGGGCCTGCTGGTGCTGTTTCTCGCGCAGTCCAAAACGGCGTGGATTTCGTTTGTGCTGTGCTCGGCCTGCATTCTCGTGGTGCGCCAGGGCCCCGGTTTCATGCGCCGCGTGGGCGACCCGGTGCGGCCTGAGTTCGGCATCGTCTCGCTGCTGGCCTTCATGGCGGCCGTCGTCGGCGTTGCCGCCTTGCTGATGTTCGGCGAGATCGATGCGCGCCTGAGCAGCTTCTTTGACAGCGCCCAGGGCGCGCAGCTTGCCTCCATGACGGGCCGCGACCAGATCTGGGCGATCGCCTACGACGAGTGGCAACGCAACCCGGTGTTCGGCTACGGGCCGACGCTATGGGATGCGAGCTTTCGCGAAGCCATCGGCATGCCCAACGCAACCCACGCGCACAACCAGTTCATGGACACGCTGTCGCGTTCGGGGACGGTCGGCGCCACGGCGCTGGTGCTGTATGCGCTGGTGCTGCTGGTGCTGTCGATACGCTACGCCCGCGCCAGCGGCGGCCTGACGCTGGCGTTGTTTGTGGCGCTGGCGCTGCGCGCCATCAGCGAAGTGCCCCTGCTGCTCTTCGGCTACGGCCCTGAACTCATCGCCCACGTGCTGTTGCTGATGACACTCGCCGCCGCTGTGGGCGAAGCACGCGCACACAAACGCCGCCCGGCCCGTGTGCCAGCCGGCGCGCGCGTTGAGCCCGTTTTTGCCAAAGATCCCAAAAACCCCTTGGCCACCGCCCGACTCAGTTCATGAAATTTTCCATCGTCATCCCCCTTTACAACAAGGCGCCCTACATCAGCGGCACCATTGCCTCGGTGCTGGCGCAAACCTGGACAGACTTCGAGGTCATCGTGGTGGACGACGGCTCCACCGACGGCGGGGCCGAACTCGTCGGCTTTATCACCGACCCTCGCGTGCGGCTGGTGCGCCAGGCCAATGCCGGCGTCTCTGCCGCACGCAATCACGGCATCGCGCTGGCACGCGGTGAATGGGTGGCCTTTCTCGACGCCGACGATTGGCATCACCCGAACTACCTTGCGACATTGGCATGGGCCCAGATACGCTTTGCGCAAGCCGATACCGTGGCCACCGACTACCTGCCGGTGCCCGACACCCTGGCCATGTGGCCGCCGCGCTGGCCTGAGATGCCGGCCGCGCCCGAGATTGAACTGATCCGGGACTTGCCGCGGCGCTGGATGGCCTCGCCTACCTTGTGCACCAGCGCCGTATCGGTGCGCAGCGCGCGGCTGCGCCAGATGCAGCCCTGCTTTCCGCCCGGTGAATCGCATGGCGAAGACCTGGACTTGTGGTTCCGCCTGGCGGAGCAGGCGCCGGTGGCGGTGGTCCATGCACCGCTGATGGCCTACCGGCTCGCCGTGGAAGGCAGCCTCAGCAGCGGGCACGCCGCCCGGGCCATGCCGCCCTTTCTGGAGCGCATGCGGCAGCGTGCGCTGGCAGGCGCCATGCCGCCCCTGCAGCGCAATTCCGCGTTGTGGCTGGTGGCCCAGCACGAACTCACACTCGCACGGCTTGCCCTGGCCGCAGGCAATCGCCGCGAAGGATGGGCCTGGCTCTTGAAAGCGCGCCGCGCGGCAAGTGGAAAACGCTGGTGGCTGACGGCCGCCATGGTTCTTTTCATGCCCGGCCCGCTGGTCAAGAACTGGCAGCAGTGGCGCCTGCGCCGCACATTGCCTGCTGCCAGCCCCGCCGAGGCAGGATAAAAATGAACCCGATACCGTTCGAAAAAAACCCACCGCTGCCGCAACCGGCCCTGCCCGCTTGCCGCGTCTCCGTCATCATCAAGGCGCTCAACGAAGAACAGCGCATTGAGGAGACCGTGGAAAGCGCGCTGCGCGCGGTCGCCGCCGTGGGGGGCGAGGTGATCCTCGCGGACTCGTATTCCACCGACCGCACGGTGGAACTCGCCAGCGCCTATCCGATACGCATCGTGCAACTGGCCAACCCCGAAGAGCGCTGCTGCGGTGCGGGCCCTCAACTGGGCTACCAGCATTCGCGCGGCGATTTTGTCTACATCCTCGACGGCGACATGCAGATGCGTGAGGGATTTCT